>NZ_AHZC01000032.1 GCF_000247475.1 Rhizobium sp. PDO1-076
GCAATGGCGTGCCGTTCATCGCCTTCCGCAGCCTGTCAGACCTGGCTGGCGGCGGCGAGGCGGAAAATGAGATGGGCGTCTTCTTCGCACTCGCCTCGGCCAATTCTGCCAAGATCGTCCAGGCCTTCCTGGCAGCGCTTCCCTGATCCGGCAAACGGCAAACGCTGACTTGACGCCATCAACGACGTCGCAAACCTCCGGTCTCGGATACGTTCTATGTATTCGATACTCTCTGTTTGCAATGCCGTCCGCAGTGCTTTGCGGACGGCTTTTGGCTGTCAACCGCAGGATTCTCCGTTGTCCTGCGTCAGGCGGCGAGCCCGGCGGACGGCGTGCAGGCCTCGCAGATCGCCTCGATATGGCGATGGTCCGTGCCGCAGCAGCCACCGAGGATCCGGAAGCCCGGAAAATTCCGCCGCAATGCCCGGTAACGACGCCCGAGATCGGCCGGATCGCCGATATCGAGTGTCTCGCTTTCATCCAGCTCGGCATGGCTCTTGGCCGAGGCATTTGCCCTCAGGCCATAGATGCGCTGGACCCAGGGTGCATCGGCGGCCAGAGCCTGCTCGAAATGCGTCGGGTGGGCGCAATTGACCATGTAGTAGACCGGCCCGCCATTGGTGGCTTCGTCGGTCCGCTCGATCGCTTCCTGCAGGCTGGTGCCGTTCAACAGATGCCCGTCGGTTTCGACCGTGAACGACATCACACACGGGATCCCGTGCCCAGCCGCAGCAAGCGCGATACCGCTTGCCTCTTCCACCGTGTTGATCGTCATCGCCGAGACCATGTCGGCTGCCGATTGCGCAAAGCTGGCGACCTGGTCGGCATGATAGTCATGCGCCTCCGTCACGCTGGTCTGGCCGTTCTTGTAGGCATCGCCGCGTGGCCCGATGATGCCGCTGATCACCACCGGCGTGGCGCGCGTCTCCCACCGGTTCCGGCAGGCTGCGGCGAAGTCCACGGCGCGCAGGTTGAGGGCGTGCAAGGCCTTGCGGTCATAGCCGAGCTTCTGGCCCCAGTCTGCATTGGCCCGCCATGTCGGCGTGTCGAGAATGAAGCCGACTCCGCGTTGCTGCGCGAGCAGGATATAGGGCTCGATATAGCTGAGCAGTTCGCTGCGGCCATCGTCGCTGTCGAGCAGCGGGAAGGCGGCGAAATGCGGCAGTTCCATGCCCCGGTGAAAGACGAAGGTGGTTTCCATCCCGCCATCCGTCAGGAAGTCGCCGCCTTCAAGCTGCGGCAGTTGCTGTCTGTACTTTGCCATGATGTGTCTCCGATGATAAAATCGATCCGCAACGGCAGACGTGTGTGCCGTCGATGACTTCATTTCTCGCAAATCCGTGCCGTTGCATTCCAGTGATCTTGTGGTGCGGCACGTACATTGGCTTGGGAAGCATAGTTATTTCAAAGGCTTGTGTCGTTCCGCGTGGTCGTCGACTGTTAACTTGCGCCCCGTTCCGTGATGAAAACCATACCGTGAGTACAGATCTTGGACAGACAGGAGAGCCGAAAGGGCGCTGCGACACGCGAGCGAATTCTGGAGATCGCGCAGCACAGCGTGCTGTCGAAGGGCTTTGCCGCGACCTCGATCGAGGAGGTGATCGCAGAAGCGGGCATCACCAAGAGCGGTTTCTTCTATCACTTCAGGGACAAGAACGAACTCGCCCACGAGATGCTGCGCCGCTACATTGCCGAGAATGAGCAGATCTTCGACGATATATTCGCTCGCGGCGCGGAATTGAGCGACGATCCGCTCGAAGCCTTCCTGATCGGTTTGAAACTCCTGGCCGAACTGATGAAGGATCTGCCAAGCGTGCATCCGGGATGCATGATTTCCGCAATCTGCTATCAGGAACGCCTGTTCGACCGGGAGGTCCGCGAACTCAGCGCACAAGCCGTCGTGTCATGGAATGCCCGCTTCCTTGGTTATCTGGAGCGTATCTCCACGCTACACCCGCTCAATGCCAATGTCGAGTTGGCCGACCTTGCGGCCATGCTTTCCTGCATTATCGACGGCGCCATCATCATGTCGAAGGTCCTGCATCAGCCGGATGTGCTGGAGCGCCAGGTGCTTGCCTACCGCGCCTTCGTGAAGGCGGCGTTCTGCCGTCCCTGAAGGCACCCTCACGCAGCGAAGGCTGACTTCACCCCATCGACGACGAACTGCACCGACAGCGCCGCCAGGAGCACGCCGAGAAGCCGTGTCAGCAGTGCCCGGCCGGTCACGCCGAGGAAGCGGTTCAGCCGCTCGGCAACGCTGAGCGCTAGGTAGACCAGGCCGAGAACCACGGCGATGACGCCGATCAGCTGCGCTCTGCCCATCAGGTCGTTCATTGTCCCGGCGATCAGCACGGTCGCCGAGATCGCGCCCGGACCGGCGATCAGCGGAATGGCCAGCGGAAACACCGCCAGATTGTGAATGTGATCCTTGGTGATCGCGTCGTCGGTGGTCTTTTCCTTGCGCTCGTTGCGGCGCTCGAAAATCATCTCGAAAGCGATGGCAAACAGCATCAGCCCGCCGGCGATGCGGAATGCACCCATCGAGATGCCGAGAGCGCCGAGGATGGTGGCGCCGAACAGGGCAAACACGGTGAGGATGGCAAAGCCCATGACCGATCCGCGCACAGCGACCTGACGGCGCTGGCTCTTGTTCATGCCGACGGTCAGGCCGAGAAACAGCGGTGCCAGCCCCGGCGGATCGACCGTGACGAGCAAGGTTGTGAAAGCGGCAATCATGGCGTCGGCGCTGGCCATATCTGAGATCTCCCTGTGTAAGTCGTCATTTAGATGCAAGCCGCGTGGGCTTGGCAAGGCAAGCACCAAGATATTGACGCAATTGCCTTTCCACAGCCGCAAAAGCCTGTTTATAACCGTGCTGGAAATTGGCGCTTTCGCGCCTGTTCCGCTATAAAATCTCCAGTGATTCCGAACAAAGATCGTGACCTGATTTGACTGAGCAAAGCACTCCCGGCGGCGGCAAGTTCCCGCAAGGCATCGAGCCTATTTCCATCATGGAGGAAATGCAGCGGTCCTATCTCGATTACGCGATGAGCGTGATCGTGAGCCGCGCGCTTCCCGACGTGCGTGACGGGTTGAAACCCGTGCATCGCCGCATCCTTTTCGGGATGAACGAACTGGGGCTCGACTGGAACAAGAAATACGTCAAGAGCGCCCGTGTCACCGGTGACGTGATGGGTAAATACCATCCGCATGGTGACTCGGCGATCTATGACGCGCTCGCCCGTATGGCGCAGGACTGGTCGCTGCGCATGCCGCTGATCGATGGTCAGGGCAATTTCGGCTCGATCGACGGCGATCCGCCGGCCGCTCAGCGTTACACCGAGTGCCGGCTGGAAAAGGTGGCGCATGCGCTGCTCGACGATCTCGACAAGGAAACCGTCGATTTCCGCGACAACTACGACGGCACCATGTCGGAACCGGTCGTCGTTCCGGCCAAGTTCCCAAACCTGCTGGTCAATGGCGCCGGCGGCATCGCGGTCGGCATGGCCACCAATATCCCGCCGCACAATCTCGTCGAAGTTGTCGACGGCTGTATCGCGCTGATGGACAATCCGGCGATCGAACTGCCGGAACTGATGCAGATCATCCCCGGGCCGGACTTTCCGACCGGCGCATTGATCCTCGGTCGCTCCGGCATCCGGTCGGCCTATGAGACCGGCCGCGGTTCGGTGATCATGCGTGGCGTTGCCCGCGTCGAACCGATGCGCGGCGACCGTGAACAGATCATCATCACCGAAGTTCCCTATCAGGTGAACAAGTCGACGATGATCGAGAAGATGGCCGAACTCGTGCGCGAAAAGCGCATCGAGGGCATTTCCGACCTGCGCGACGAAAGTGACCGCCAAGGCTACCGCGTCGTCATCGAACTCAAGCGCGATGCCAATGCCGACGTCATCCTGAACCAGCTTTACCGCTATACGCCGCTGCAGACCTCGTTTGGCTGCAATATGGTGGCCCTGAACGGCGGCAAGCCGGAGCAGATGACGCTGCTCGACATGCTGCGCGCCTTCGTCGCCTTCCGCGAAGACGTCGTCAGCCGCCGCACCAAGTACCTCCTGCGCAAGGCGCGCGATCGCGCCCATGTCTTGGTCGGTCTGGCGATCGCGGTTGCCAATATCGATGAGGTCATCGCCCTGATCCGCCGTGCGCCCGATCCGGCAACCGCGCGCGAACAGCTGATGACGCGCCGCTGGCCGGCCAAGGACGTCGAATCGCTGATCCGCCTGATCGACGATCCGCGCCACCGGATCAACGAGGACCTGACCTACAATCTGTCCGAGGAGCAGGCCCGCGCCATTCTCGAACTGCGCCTGGCTCGCCTGACCGCTCTCGGCCGCGACGAAATCGACGAGGAACTCAACAAGATCGGCGCGGAAATCGCCGATTACCTCGACATCCTCTCGTCGCGTCTGCGCATCCAGACGATCGTCAAGGACGAACTTATCGCCGTCCGTGACGAGTTCGGCACGCCGCGCCGCAGCATCATCATGGATGGTGGTCCGGATATGGATGACGAGGACCTGATCGCCCGCGAGGACATGGTCGTCACCGTGTCGCACGCCGGCTACATCAAGCGCGTGCCGCTCGCCACCTACCGCGCCCAGCGTCGCGGCGGCAAGGGCCGTTCCGGCATGGCGATGAAGGATGAGGATTTCGCAACCCGCCTGTTCGTCGCGAACACGCATACGCCGGTGCTGTTCTTCTCCTCGCGCGGCATCGTCTACAAGGAAAAGGTCTGGCGCCTGCCGATCGGCACGCCGACTTCGCGCGGCAAGGCGATGATCAACATGTTCCCGCTGGAGCCCGGCGAGCGCATCACCTCGATCATGCCATTGCCCGAGGACGAGACGAGCTGGGAAAACCTCGACGTCATGTTCTCGACGACGCGCGGCACCGTGCGCCGCAACAAGCTGTCCGACTTCATCCAGGTCAACCGCAACGGCAAGATCGCGATGAAGCTCGAGGAAGAGGGTGACGAGATCCTCAACGTCGAGACCTGCGTCCCGCCGAACCAAGACCTGAACCTTCCGGGCGACGACGTGCTGCTGACCACGGCGCTCGGCCAGGCCATCCGCTTCCCGATCGACGAAGTTCGCGTCTTCGCGGGCCGCAATTCCATCGGTGTTCGCGGCATTACGCTCGCAGATGGCGACCGCATCATCTCGATGACCATCGTCGGTCACGTGGAGGCTGAACCCTGGGAGCGCGCCGCCTATCTGAAGCGTTCGGCAGTAGAACGCCGTGCAGCGGGCGTCGACGAAGACGATATCGCGCTTGTCGGCGAGGAAGTGGTCGAGGAAGGACAGCTGTCCGACGAACGCTACGAAGCGCTGAAGGCGCAGGAACAGTTCGTCCTGACCGTCTCGCAGAAGGGTTACGGCAAGCGCTCGTCGTCCTACGATTTCCGTACCTCGGGCCGTGGCGGCAAGGGGATCCGCGCCACCGATACGTCGAAGACCAGCGAGATCGGCGAACTGGTCGCCGCCTTCCCGGTCCAGGACAAGGACCAGTTGATGCTGGTGTCCGACGGCGGCCAGCTGATCCGCGTGCCGGTCGACGGCATCCGCATCGCCAGCCGGGCGACCAAGGGCGTCACCATCTTCTCGACCGCCAAAGATGAGAAGGTTGTCTCCGTCGAGCGCATCAGCGAGCCGGAAGGCGAGGAAGATGTCGTGGAAGGTGTTGTCGAGGCGGTCGAGGGAGAGGTCACGCAGGCGCCGGTCGAAAGCGGACCGGATACTGCCGAGCCGACTGCCGAGTAAAGCTGAAAGGTAGCACCGGCCCTAAACTTTGGGCCGGCCGCTCTCTCCCTTCGACGATAGTCAGAAAACACGAAAAAGCCCGCTGGACTGTCGTCCTGGCGGGCTTTTTGACTGGAGGTCTGACATCAAGTCCGATGCGGCTTCTTGATACCCGCGTGTGGATCCGCCGGGTTGGCCGCTCTGTAAGAGCTTAGAAGGCCTTGCGGCGCTCCATCATGGCCCGGAAATCATCATTTTCGCGCTTCAGCGCCGTGACGGTAGACGCTACGGAGGCGACGAACATACCACTGATGAGAGCGGCAAGAACCGTGAGGGTCAAAAACATGGTCTTCCTTTCTTTTTCAGCGACGTTTCGTATCTAGCGGCGAAGATTTGATATCCGATTAATGACCGAAGCTGTGGTAGCGGGCGGTCATCGGCGGGCCGTAATACTTGGCGTCTTTGCTGTCGTTGACATAGAAGGTTGCGGAAGTCGCAACCATGGCAGTCATCATCATCATCCAAACCAGGTTGATCAGGGCAACTTTGTCATGCATGGCGCTAGTCCTTCGAAACTCGGCAGTCTGCCGTAATAATGTTCGCAATCAGGAATGGTTCCTGCGCAGTGTAGAAATGTGTTTAATGAACAGCGCCTGAAGTGCGCTTGAACACGCTGTTCATCTGGCGTTCATCTTCGTGTTCATCATGCGTTGTCTCAAGCAAGGCCCGTGTCACGGCAAGTCCGAGTTCAACCAGAAGCGAAGCGGCAATGGCTGAAGCGATGAGGATGGCAAGCATGGCTGGACCTTTATCTTGAAGGCGCGTGTTGACGATGATGCATTTCTACCGTGGTCGACCTGAAACGAGCTTGAATGCACCGTTCATCCGTCATTCACCGGCTGCGCCCGTCGCCATGTTGGCGACTTGGCTTCCGGCCAGCGGCGTGGAGCCGGCGTGGCAAATCGCTTGCGGTGCGCCGCCTTCCGTGACAAAAGGCGGTCGAAAACAATGATCGGGATGTCATGACAACGGCATTTTATCCAGGCTCATTCGATCCAGTGACCAATGGTCATCTCGATGTGCTCGTCCAGGCGCTCAATGTCGCCGGCAAAGTTATCGTCGCCATCGGTATCCATCCCGGCAAGACGCCGCTCTTTTCCTATGAAGAGCGCGCTGCGTTGATTGGTCAGGCGTTGGCGCAGACGCTGCCGGACCGGGCAGGGGATGTCGATGTCGTGTCATTCGATGGCCTGGCCGTCGATGCCGCCCGCCGTCACGACGCCCGCCTTCTCGTGCGCGGCCTGCGCGATGGCACCGACTTCGACTATGAAATGCAGATGGCCGGCATGAACGCCCATATGGCACCGGAGCTGCAGACCGTCTTCCTGCCGGCCGGAACCGCCTCGCGGCCCATTACCGCCACATTGGTCCGGCAAATCGCCGCCATGGGGGGTGATGTGAGCGCCTTCGTCCCGGCCGCTGTTCTTGCTGCCCTGAAATCAAAACACGGGCGCTAAGCCCCAGACATGACCGGAGTGACCATGAAGCTCGTCCATCTCGCCACCGCATTTTTCCTCGCCGTAGCCGGACTTGGCACAGCGCAGGCCCAGTCGAACGACGATTTCCTCACCATCCAGCTCAAGGATGGCCCGGTCGTTATCCAGTTGATGCCCGACATTGCACCAAAGCATGTCGCGCAGATCAAGGAACTCGCCAAGAAGGGCGAATATGACAATGTTGCCTTCCACCGCGTCATCGAGGGCTTCATGGCCCAGACCGGCGATGTGCAGTTCGGCGACATGGAAAACGGCTTTGACGGTTCGCGCGCCGGCACAGGCGGTTCCAGCATGCCGGACCTTCCGGCCGAATTTTCCAGCGTGCCGTTCGAACGCGGCACCATCGGCATGGCCCGCAGCCAGGATCCGAATTCCGCCAACTCGCAGTTCTTCATCATGTTTGCCGATGGCGGCTTCCTCAACGGCCAGTACACGGTCGTCGGCAAGGTTGTCGCTGGCATGGATGCCGTCGACAAGATCAAGCGTGGCGAAGGTGGCAATGGCGAAGTCTCGAACCCCGACCGCATGGTGAAGGTCACCGTCGGCCGCAATTGATAATCGGGCAATCGCCCCACAATAAGGAGAAAGAATATGGCCGAGATCAAGGATCCGGAAAACACAATCATCATGGAAACGACCAAGGGTAAGGTCGTTATTTCCCTATTCCCGGACATCGCGCCGGGTCACGTCGAGCGGATCAAGGAACTGTCGCGCGAAGGCGCCTATGACGGCGTGGTTTTCCACCGCGTCATCGAGGACTTTATGGCTCAGACCGGCGACGTCCAGTACGGCAAACAGGGCGGTGCGGACTTCAACCCGGGTCGTGCCGGCATGGGCGGCTCGTCCAAGCCGGACCTGAAGGCTGAATTCTCGGCCACCAACCACACCCGTGGCACCTGCTCGATGGCCCGTTCGCAGAACCCGAACTCTGCCAACTCGCAGTTCTTCATCTGCTTCACCGATGCCCCTTGGCTGAACAAGCAGTATTCTGCCTGGGGCCAGGTCATCGAGGGCATGGACGTCATCGACACCATCAAGCGTGGCGAACCGGTTCGCGATCCGGACTCGATCGTCTCGATGAAGGTCGCTGCCGACGCCTGAGGCATCGTCTCGCAGAAACCCGCCTTGGCGCCTTGCGCCCGGGCGGGTTTTCGCATTTTAAAGCGCAGGATTCTTTGCTGGCCGTTTGCGTGCCGAACTCGGTTCGTCAAACAGCCAGCCAGCCCAGACCTACCGCCATCCCAGACCAACCGCCAAGACAAACCGATAGACCGACCAGAATGCGTGTAGACCTCTTCGACTTCGATCTGCCGGACGACAATATCGCGCTGCGGCCTGCAAGCCCGCGCGACCATGCCCGTTTCCTGATCGTCAGGCCGGACGCCGAACCCTTGCTGGAAGACCGTCAGGTTTTCGATCTGCCGGCTTTTCTCCAGCCGGGCGATGCGCTGGTCTTCAACGATACCAAGGTCATCCCGGCTCAGCTCGAAGGCGTGCGGTTCCGCGAAGGCGCCGAGGAGATTGTCGTCTCCTGCACACTGCATATGCGTGTTGGCGCCAGCCGCTGGAAGGCCTTTGCCAAGCCGGGCAAGCGCATCAAGGTCGGTGATCGTATCCGCTTCGGCGAAACGGGCGAGGGCGCTGCCTGCCTGCTCGGCACGCTGGATGCGACGGTCGCCGAAAAAGGCGAGGGCGGCGAAATCGAGCTTGCCTTCGACCTTTCCGGTCCCGATCTCGATCAGGCGATCGCCACCGTCGGTCATATCCCGCTTCCGCCCTATATCGCTGCCAAGCGGCCGGAGGACGAGAAGGACCGTGCCGACTACCAGACCATTTACGCGCGCGAGGAGGGGGCCGTGGCCGCCCCGACCGCCGGTCTGCACTTTACCCCCGACCTGTTTGCCAGACTGGATGCCGCCGGTGTCGAGCGCCATTTCGTCACCCTGCATGTCGGCGCCGGCACCTTCCTTCCGGTCAAGGCGGACGATACCGCCGACCACAAGATGCACCAGGAGATAGGTTACGTCTCGGCCGAGACGGCGGCGGCGCTGAATGCCGTGCGCGCCCGCGGCAACCGCATCGTCTGCGTCGGTACGACCTCTCTGCGCCTGATCGAAAGTGCGGCGCGTGACGACGGTCACATTCCCGCATGGTCCGGCGCCACTGGCATCTTCATCACACCCGGCTACCGTTTCAAGGCGGTCGACATGCTGATGACCAATTTTCACCTGCCGAAATCGACGCTGTTCATGCTGGTCTCGGCCTTTGCCGGCTTCGAGACCATGCATGCGGCCTATGCCCATGCGATCGAGACCGGCTACCGTTTCTATTCCTATGGCGATTCAAGCCTGCTGTTCCGGAAAGACCGATAAATCCCATGTCCGAACCCACTCCTGAAACCACATCTGAGAACTTCACCTTCACCCTGAAGGCGACCAGCGGCAAGGCGCGCCTCGGTGAGATCACCATGCCGCGCGGTACGATCCGCACCCCGGCCTTCATGCCGGTTGGCACCGTCGGCACGGTCAAGGCGATGTATCTCGACCAGGTCAAGGAAGGTGGCGCCGATATCATTCTCGGCAATACCTATCACCTGATGCTGCGCCCCGGCCCGGAACGCGTCGCCCGCCTCGGCGGCCTGCATGAGCTGATCCGCTGGCCGGGCCCGATCCTCACCGATTCCGGCGGCTTCCAGGTCATGTCGCTGTCGGGCCTGCGCAAGCTCGACGAGCAGGGCGTTACCTTCAAGAGCCATGTCGATGGCTCCCTGCACCACATGTCGCCGGAACGCTCGATCGAGATCCAGGGCCTGCTCGACAGCGACATCCAGATGCAGCTCGACGAATGTGTAGCGCTGCCCAATGAGCCGCGCGAGATCGAGCGTGCCATGGAACTGTCGCTGCGCTGGGCCGAGCGCTGCCGCGTCGCCTTTGGCAACCAGCCCGGCAAGGCGATGTTCGGCATCGTCCAGGGCGGCGATCAGCCGGCTTTGCGCATCCGCTCGGCAGAAGGCCTGAAGCAGCTCGATCTGAAGGGCTATTCCATCGGCGGTCTCGCCGTCGGTGAACCGCAATCCGTCATGCTCGAAATGCTCGGCATCACGCTCCCGGTGCTGCCGGTCGAAAAGCCGCGTTATCTGATGGGCGTCGGCACGCCCGACGATATGCTGAAATCGGTCGCCGAAGGCATCGATATGTTCGACTGCGTCATGCCGACCCGGTCCGGTCGCCATGGTCTGGCGTTTACCCGCCGCGGCAAGGTCAATATCCGCAATGCCCGCCACGCCGAAGATATCCGTCCGCTCGACGATCAGTCGTCCTGCCCGGCCGCCCGCGACTATTCACGCGCCTATCTTCATCACCTTGTGCGCTCGAACGAAGCGCTCGGCGGGATGCTGCTGTCGTGGAACAACCTGTCCTATTATCAGGAACTGATGCAGGGTATCCGCAAGGCGATCGCCGAGGATCGCTTCGAGGATTTCAAGGCCGAAACGATCGAGATGTGGAACCGGGGCGACATCGACAAGCTGTGACGCTCCGGCCTTCATCGGGCAACACTTGCATTGGACAACATCACCGTTCGGGCAGGGGGAAACCTCTGCCCGTTGCCTTTGCAGTCGCCTTCAATGCGCTCCCGGATCTAGATCCCCTGGCTATTTGTCTCGCGCATCATCCGTACGCCGTTGATGGCGAAATTGCCGCCGCGCTGGCGCTTGAGTTCGTAAAACACCGCCCAGTCCTTGCCGTCGGGCGCTGAAATCAGCACTTCCTGAAAAGCGACCGTGCCATCCGGTGACATCTGGTTGCGGCCGAAGGCAAAGTTTCCGGGCCGGTATACCGGCTCGTAACTCTTCTTCACCATCTCGAAAAACCGTTCGGCATTCGGAAATGCCGATTTTATCTCAGGCGACGCGAAGGAATAGGCGGCCGGGATATCATTGTTTAGAAATGCGGTGATCTGCTGGGTGATCACCTGTCGCGCTTGTGTGGCTGGGTCGCCAGCCGTCGGATCATCGGCCGAAGCCAGCCCGGGAAAAAGCCCCGCCAAAACAACAAGGGCCGCTGCAAATCGACTGCACATCGTGTTTCCCCTTTTTTCAGTCGCCGCGAATATAGAGGATAGTGCGATTTTCCAGTTCGAAAAGAGCTTTGTCATCGAATCGTCATCCGGTCGCGGCTTCGTGACCACGTGGCAAACCCCTCAGACGTGCGATGGCCCGCTCTCATGCGGTGACAAGGCCGCATATCGTGTTGAAATTGCTCAAGGCCGTTGTATGCCGCAGCACCTCGGCAAACGGGCGCGAGCCGACGGTCACGGCCGAACGATCGGCATTCGGGCGGAGATAAAAAGCTCAATGCAACGCAACGGGCGAGGGCGCCGGCGATTGACCACGGGCGTTGCCCGCTTCAGACAACCGCCGCAATCGCGGTGTTGACGCGCATATTGATCGCGTCGAGACCCGGCGCCTGACCATAAAAATTGAACTTCAGATTGACGCCTGGCCGGAACACCAGGCAATGGGTCGATCCGCCGAAATGGAACATGCCGAGCTGATCGCCCTTGTTGACGTGATCGCCAGGCTTCACGGTGATGTCGCAACTGGAGACTTCCGCCATGCCGACCGGAACGACCGCCATCAACCCGATCGCCGGATTGTCTGCCTGGATGAAGATGATGCCGCGCGTGGCAACGGCGGTGAGAAACGGTTGTGAATCGTTCGGTGCACTCGGATCTGCGCCGCCGGGATTGGCAAAACCCTCGTGCAGGTTTTCCAGATAGTAGGTGCCGTTTGACACATAGGCCTTGACAATCTTGCCACTGACCGGGCTGTGCCAGCGGTGATAGCTCAAGGCACTGAGAAACGCCTGATACACCGTTCCGCCGATGAATTGCGGAGCAAGCGCGTCGAATGCCAGCATGTCTTCGAGCGAGTAGGGCTGTCCCTTCATCCAGAAACGATTGCTCGCCGAAACATTGCTCACCACCTGCAGCGGCGCGGATTCGCAGGCATTGATGACAACGCTGTCATCCTGCGGAAAACTGACGGGCCTCACGCCTGACCGGAAGGTGCGGGTGAAGAAATCATCCCAAGAGGCAAACCCGTAATAGGGCGCGCCGGGATTGCAGTTGAAGATCTGGTCGAAAGCAAACGGTGTCGGATTAGGCCCATAGCCGAGCGCATGCGTCGCAACCCCGGTCATTTCCTTCTGGGCTTCAGCACCCAGCCAGGGCACTGCGACAGTCTCCGGACTGATCGGCGTTTCGGCTTGGGTCAGCACATAACGGGAGGCTTCCGAGGTCAGGAATTGGGCCCAGTAGGCAAGGATCTTCTTGAACTGTTGGTTGACCAGCGCATTGGAAAAGAAATTGTAGCCGGCCTCGGTCGCCATCGGCCAGTCCAGCAAGGCATTGATCGGAAAGCCGATCAGCCCGGCTGGCTGCTGGGTGTTGACATCCTGATAGGCTTCGGGCGCCATCTGCATGATCAGATTGAGCAGGTCTATGAATTCCTCGAAGCTCTGAAGCGATGGTTGCCCGAGCGGCGTGGTCGGCGCCTTGGCATAGGCATCGGCAAACATCCGGTCCGCCTGACTGTAGAGGCCTGGGTCATTGTAAACCATATCGCGGAAATCGGCGATCGGCGCCACGATCGGCAGGGCGCGTTCACGGGCCATGGCCTTCAGCCGGCCGATCCACCCGGCAATAACCGTCGCATCATCCGGCAACCAGCCACCCGGCCGCGCTTTCACCAATTGCTGTGGTTCATCCATGGCTTGCGACCTCTGCTTGGCGACCAATTCTAGCCGGACCCGTCTCGATATCCGCGGTCCTCAAATGCACGCACCCGAAGCTAGCGCAGATCACACAGAAATACATCCCTGGATTGAGAGGGGTGCCGCAACTTTACCGATGCGATATGGCTAACAATCCGCAAGCAACGATATGCCGCATGCGCCGAAACGGCGCATCCGACGCTATGCCGATATCTCGAAATCAACCCAGAGGCGGCGGTTCTGGCGCGGGACCGGCGATGTGCTGCTGACCATCGAGGCGTCTGTGAACAATCCCAGATGCCTCGTCCTGGCTTTAGTCAGACCCGGTGAGTGTGACATTCCAACTTTGCGACAAGCATTAT
>NZ_AHZC01000031.1 GCF_000247475.1 Rhizobium sp. PDO1-076
ACAGAGGGCACCGCCATCCTGCTCTACAAGGTCGGTGATCTGGTTGTCGGTCGCGTCGGCGGCCCAAGCGGCACTGTCGCCTTCGCCATCGCCATCGACCAGAACGGACATGCCGCCATCGCGCAGTACCTGTCGATCAAGCATGACGACGCTGGCGATTTCAACGAGGACAACGACAACGGCTCGGACACCAATGACGCCGCTCCGGACAACGATCCCAATCCGGTTCAGGAAACCATTGCCAGCGGCGCGATCAAGGCGGTCCTGACAATCACCGATTCCGATGGCGACACGGTTCGCTCGCAGCAAGTCGATATTTCCCACCAGATCCGTTTCCTCGACGATGGTCCATCGGTCACACTGACGGTCAGTCCTGAAGAAGCAATACTGCTGACAACGCAGGATGCCCAAACGATAGGCAATCTCAGCGACACCTCCACGTCGGCTGCCGATTTCGGCGGAGCATTCATCTCGACCGTCAATCTCGGCTCCGATGGCGGCACGTCGGTCAAGACTTTTGCCCTGTCGCTCAAGGTTGCCGAAGGCACGGATTCCGGCCTCGATAGCAATGGCAAGCAGATCAATCTCTTCGAGATCAATGGCGTGATCTACGGCTCGACAACGTCAGTCGAGAGCGAAGCGATCGCCAAGGCAGTCTTCTCCCTGTCGGTCAACGGTTCTGGCGTGGTCACCCTGACCCAGATGGAAACCATCGACCATGCGCAGCCAGGCTCAAGCTCCGGCTTCGACACACAATTCGCCACGCTGGCCAACAACCTCGTTTCGCTGACAGCGACCGTCACCGCGACGGACAAGGATGGCGATACGGACTCGAAAACCGCCTCGATCGATCTGGGCGGCAATGTCCGGTTCGCCGATGACGGCCCAAGCCTCACCGGCACGACGATCTCGGTCAAGGTCAACGAAGACGACATCGACACCAACTGGTCGGAAGGCACATCGCCGCATAGCCAGTACTACTTCGATCCGGAGAATGACGGCGACAATTCCTACACCGAAAGCGCATGGGGTTCGGCAGGCGGCGCGATCGTCAAGGGCAGCCTGGCAACTCTGGTGAGTTCCGGCGCGGATGATGTGGCAACCTTCCACTTCACCAGCAATGCCATCGCCTATCTTGAGGCGCTCAACCTGACCTCCAATCAGCCGGTCAACGGCCAGCCCGCGGCTCTGCCGCTGACCTATGTGCAAACCAGCGCAAACGGATGGCTGATCATTACGACGAGCGAAGCGGACGCGCCGACCCCTGGCAATTCTGCCAATCCGGTCTTCGAAATTCGCATCAATACCACAACCGGCGCCTATGAGTTCCGGCTGTTCGACGAGCTGTATCACAAGGCGCCGGACAATGGCGCGAACGAGAACACGCAGCTGCGCTCCGGGGACGCTGTGATCGAGGCAATCCGCTTCGGCGATATCATCGAAGCCAGGGACAGTGACGGCGATACCGTCAACCTGGGCAGCAGCTTCGAGATCAAGATCATCGACGATGTGCCGGAGGCCGTGTTGTCGGTCAACCGCTCTGAATTCGTGATCCATGACGAAACCGCCGCAATCCAGACGGCTGGCGGTGCCAATGACAAACTCGGTTCGGAACTGAACGCTGAGGTTCGTCAGCTCTTTGCTGCAATCGAGACCACCAATCCGCGCGTAACCGGTGACGATCCGCATGCCTCCGGCACCAGCAGCATCTCGAATGCCCCGGTCATCGGCTACGCCTACAGCGCAGACAACATCGTCTCGACATCAGGCTCGGATGTCGGAGCAGATGCTTCGGCCGCCGTCTTCAAGCTGTCGCTGACGATCGTTGAAGGCGCCCTCTCCGGCCTCAAGACAACCGAAGGCACCGATATCCGTCTCTATACGCTCGGCGACGTGGTCGTCGGTCGCGTTGGCGGTGCAACGGGTGCGGTCGCATTCGCGATCGCAGTCGACCAGAATGGTCACGTGGCGCTGGCGCAGTACCTGTCGATCAAGCATGACGACCGGGGCGACAATAACGAGAGCAATGACAACGGTTACGATTCAGGCGACGCGTCTCCGAATGACAGCCCCAACCCGCAGCAGGAATCCCTGCTTGCCAACAGCGTCAAGGTGACCCTGACAATCACCGATTCCGATGGTGATACCGACACGGCGACGGTCGATATTTCGCAGCAGATCCGCTTCCTGGATGACGGCCCGACGGTCACCGTCAATGATGTCGACAATGTTTCGCTGTCATTGATCAAGCTCGACGAAACGACACCCGGCGATCTGCCGAATGACAATACGCCGAACACCGAATGGGTGGCGACGACGAACCTGGCCCAGGCCGTGGCCATCGGCAGCATGGCAACGCCGACGGTTGCGGCCGGCACCTCGGTGTCGGAACTCTTCGCCGTCGATGCCTCGGCCGGCGTGGATGGCGGCACAATTACCTCAGCCTTCAGCTTTGTCCTCAAGGGTTCCTATGGGCAAACGCTCAACAGCGGCTCAAGCACGGGCGTTGAAAGCAACCTCAAGGTGGCCAATACCGTGGGATCGCCGTGGTACAACGCCAATGGCCTTGCTGACTCCGGCCAGACGATCTGGCTCTACAAGATCAGCGACACCGTTCTGATCGGCAAGATCGGCCAAGACACCAACACCACCAGTGACGATTACATCGTTCTCAAGATCGAGCTGACAGGCAGCGCGAGCACGACGCAGTTCGTCGTCACGCAGTATCTGCCGATTGCCCATCCTGATGGCAGCAATCCCGATGATGCCCGCACGTTGACACTGGCTGATCATGACGCCGGCCTGTCGATCAACCTAACCGTCACGGCAACAGACGGCGATGGCGACACCGCGTCTGACAGCGAGACGATCGAGATCATCGACCACAACAGCACGGTCGTGGCCTTCGAGGACGATGGCCCGCAGATCACGGTCACAGCCAACGCCAATACCGCAGCCAGCCTTTCGACCGAACTCGACGAGACCGTCGCGGCTGATCGTTACAATGGCGGCGAAATCGAAGCCGGCAGCAATGCCAACACGGATGATGCAAGTGGCGTCCTAGCGCAGGTGACGACAAGCGTTACCGGCGGCCTCGCCAGCCTGTTCAACGTGACATCGGACTTCGGTACCGATGGCGCCGGCAGCGTTACGGGATCGTTCAGCCTGACAAGCACCGGCGGAAACGGTCCGTTTGCCACCAACCTCACGGCGACGAATGGCGGCGCAATCACGCTTTCCTTCGAGAACGGCGTTCTTGTCGGGCGCGATGCGTCAAACACTCTTGTGTTCAAGATCGAGACTGTCGGCACAGGGGCTTCGGCACAGCTGAAGACAACGCTCTATGAAGCCATCGACCATGGTTCCGACAGCAACCAGTTCGATGCAACAGCAGTGCTGCGTCTTGCAACGCAGGAAGCCTCGATCGGGCTGACCTACACGGCGACAATCAAGGATGCCGATGGAGACAGTCGCACTTCATCTGCAACCGTGACATTGATCGACACCTCGACATCCCAGTTCGCGTTCGATGATGACGGCCCGATTGCTACAAACGACCTTGCCCAGGTCGCTATCGAAGCCGGTGCACAGATCGGCGGCAATGTCCTGTCCAACGATCTGGTAGGATCCGATGGCGGCACGCTGACGTCGGTGACCATCGGCGATCAGGCTTATGCAATTGCGGCGAGCGGCACGACGCCGGTCAACACGGCCTATGGCACCTATAGCTTCAACAGCAACGGCAGTTGGACATTCCAGGCGGCCAGCAACCTGAACAACGCCCAGGAGGTGGATGCCTCGTTCACCTACACTCTGACCGATGGCGATGGTGATACAGCGACTGCCGTACAGTCGATTTCTGTTGAAGACGGCGCCCTGCCGACGACGTCGAATGGTGCGAACAATCCGCTCGCCCTGACCGTCGACGAAGAAGGTCTCGGCACCGCCGGCGCAACCGGCACCGCTTCGGCCACCGATGTTGAAACATCGGCCGGCACGGTCGGCTTCACCGCAGGCTCCGACAATCTGGTCAGCTACGCCTTCGGCTCCACCGCCGACATCACCGTCGAGGTCGACGGTGTGGGCAGTGCCGATATCGTCTGGACCGCCAATGGCGCCACCCAGCTGATCGGTTCGATCAACGGCGCCCAGGCGATCATTGTCACCCTGACGGCACCTGCTTCGGTCATTGCGGCCGGCACCAGCGGTACCGCATCGGTCAATGTCGAGCTGACGGACAATTTCCCGCATGCCAACGCCAGTGGTGAAAACAATGTCACCCTGACGGGTATCACGGTTGTTGCAACCGACACCGATGGCGACATGGCGACAGCCTCGGTGACAGTCACCGTGGTTGACGACGTACCGACCACAACCGGTAGCGATGCCCAGGGGGCAGACCTGATCGTCAACGGCGGCTTCGAGATCAATCCCGGCGTCACGGCAGGCAATTTCACCACGACCACCAGTGTTACCGGCTGGTCCTCGGCCAATAGCGTTCCGTTCGAGCTGCAAAATGGCAATGTCGGTGGCCTCGCCGCACATTCCGGCGACATCAAGGTCGAACTGGATAGCGACCCGAACACCGGCAACAGCAACGCGACAATCCAGCAGACGGTCAGCGGACTTGAAGCGGGCAAGACCTATGAGCTGACCTTCTGGTATTCGGAACGTCCGGATGGCAACAATACCAGTGGCGTGAAGGTTTATTTTGACGACAATCCCGTTTACCAGATCGATCCGCAGTCGGCCGAACCCGGCTGGCAGAAGATCACGATCTCGGTTACCGCAACCGGTCCGTCGGCTGTGCTCGCCTTCGAAGGCACCGGCACATCGGATACACTGGGTGCCTATATTGACGATGTCAGCCTGAAAGCCGCCATCATCGACGACGAGGTGCTGTTCGGCGGGATTGCCGGCGGCCAGGGCGATGCGGCAGGTGCGATCAACAGCGTCGGCGGCAAGATCTCGATCACCGCAGGCGCTGATGGTCTGAAGACGATCGCCGTAACCGGTGTCACTGCCAAGGACGAAACCGGCGCGAGCCAGACCTTGCAGGCGCTTTATCAGGGCAAGGCCTATGCAGTCACTTCGACCTGGACTGCCAACGGCCAGGGAGGCGCCTATGTCGGCACCATTGCAACCGATACCGGCCCGAAGACCGTCTACACCCTGACGATGGCCTCCAATGGCAGCTATAGCATGGTTCTGCTGCTGCCGCTGGTGCATGCCTTGGTCAATGACCCGCAGACTGCCGCAACAGAGACGAGCTACGAGGACAATCTCACGCTCAGCTTTGGCTACGACGTCACTGACAATGATGGCGATGTGGCATCGGCCGCGATCGTCATCCAGGTCGACGACGACAGCCCGCAGATCATCGACTCACAAGCCCTGTCGATTGCCGAAGACGCGTCGCTGTTCAGCGGCAATGTCATCCAGTTGAACGAACTGGGCGCTGACGGCGGTAGCCTGACTTCTGTCACGGTAGGCGATGGCAACGGCACCCAGACGGTTGGCATCCCGACGGACGGTACTGCGGCAACAGTGGTCACCTCGTTCGGCACCTATACGTTCAAGGCCGACGGTAGCTGGACCTTCGATCCGAGCGCGCAGGTGAACAATGCTGCGGCCGCCGCGACATCCTTCAGCTACACGCTGACGGATGGTGATGGTGACCAGGCGACCGGCACGCAGCAGATCTCGATCACGGACGGCGCCAATCCGACAGGACTTGGCAATACGATCACCTTCCTACAGGTCGATGACTCGGCCCTGACAAGCAATGCGACGACATCAGACAGCGAGACGATCACCTTCGGGGCCGGCTCCGACGCCTTTGTCTCGGCAGCCTTCTCGACAGACCTCAGCCAGCTCAGCAATGCGCTGACCTGGAACCGCGTGTCTGACACGGAAATCACCGGCAAGATCGGCGGCATCCTGATCGCCACCCTGACGCTGGTGACGACGGATCTTGCCGCGCAGAACAAGGTCGAGGTGAAGCTGACGCTCAGTGACAACTATCCTCTGCATCCGACACAGGGCGACGACCTTGCCCAGTTCGGCAAGATCAACGTGATTGCGACGGATACCGACGGCGACACTGCCAGTGCGGTCGTCTCGGCCGAAGTGTCCGACGATACGCCAAGCCTCAACTTCGCAACCGGTCTCGCAGAGATCAACGAAGGCGGCACGATCAACGGAAGCTATAATTTCCATCCCGGCGCCGACGGCGTCAATCAGCTGGAAGTGATCTTCGACGGCGTGTCGAAGTTCATCAATCTCGCCGACGTTGCAACCAATGGCTCGGTCGAGTTCACGACAAGCTCGGGAACGCTGACAGTCAACGAAAACAAGACCTGGTCCTTTACCGCCTCGGCTGTCTCCTCCGACACGCCGGTCAGCATCAAGCTCAAGGCCGTGGATGGTGACAACGATACCCAAGAAACGACCTACAACTTCACGATCAAGAATGTCAGCGCACCACTGATTTTGAACGGTGCGGTGAACGGTACGGTTGAGGAAGAACATGCCCTTCCGGGTGGTCGCGACGATACGGCGAGCCTGGCAGGCGGCGATCTCGACACCAGCGGCGATCTGAACCAGACGAGCAATGTCTCGACAGGCTCCTACGGGGATCTGGTGACCGGCGGCAAGGATGGCGTGATCTCCTACGCCTTCCAACTGCCGGCAGACAAGGCGGTCTTCACATCGGCAGATCAGTCGCTGACGTCGGATGGCAAGCCTGTCTATTTCGCCATCGAGGGCGGCAACCTGATCGGCTATGTCAACAGCGATGGCGGCAACTCGCCTTATACCGCTGGCGACACCACGATATTCACCATGACGCTCGATCCTTCGACCGGCGACTATGTCTTCACGCTGAATGCGCCGATCGATCATCCGATCAACTCGACCGAAGACGCGATCACCATCAAGCTCGACGGCCTGGTGCGTGTGACGGATGCCGGTGGGCCGATCTCAGATACCGCCGTTGGGCTCGGCGGATCGATCAACGTGATCGATGACGCGCCGGTTGCCGGTAATGACACTGCCAGTGTCATCGCCTTGCCGCCTGCAAACTACAATGTCGCCTTCGTGCTCGATTTCAGCGGCAGCATCGGCGATGCAGAACTGACCCAGATGCTCAATGGAGTTAAGGCTGCGGCACAGCAGATTTTCAACAGCACGACGGGCGACGTGAAGATCGAGTTGGTTGCATTCGGCGACGATGCTGAGGCAACGTCAGTGACAAGCTACGCTCAACTGGTGTCCACGCTTGATGGCTGGTCAGAAGACAGACCGGTCGATGATGACGACACCGACTTCACGGATGCGATCAAGGAACTGCTCGAAAACTACTCTGCTCTCCCTGGCTACAGCAATCAGGTCTTCTTCCTGAGCGACGGCAACCCGACGAAGAACCAAGGCTCTGGCAACAACGTCCTGACCTCAACAGTTGCAAACGACTGGAACGTCTTCGTTGACACCAACAACGTCAAGGTGACCGCAATCGGGGTTGGTGACGGCATCTCGCAAAGCTCGCTGCAGCAGATCGATGTCGATGGCAACGTCTCGGTCATCCAGTTGGCGAACTTCTCGGACATCGTGACGGCTCTCGTCAACCTCGTCAGTACACCGGCCGTTAACGGCAATGTCCTGACCGGTGGAAGCGCCGCGTCGAACGACTTCTTCGGCGCAGATGGCGGCGCCATCGTCGCGATTTCGAGCGGCAATGTCACAAACCCTGTCGGAGCTTTGGGGGCAACGATTGTTGGCACCTACGGTTCGCTCGTTCTTCAGGCGAACGGCTCCTATGCCTATACCCTTAACAGCACGAGCGCAGCCGTACGCGGGCTCAAGGGCAACCAGAGTGACGTCGATGTCTTCACCTACAAGGTGGTCGACGGCGACGGGGACGTCGCAACCGCTACGATCACCATCACGGTTCAAGGCACCAACGAGGCGCCGGCCGGCATCAATGCCACCGTTGCGACCGACGAAGACACCTCGATCACGCTGACCGCTGCCCAGTTCGGCTTCACCGATATCGAGAATGACGGTCTCAGCGGGATCTTCATCAAAGCCCTGCCGGGCGCTGGCGCATTGACCCTGAATGGTTCGCCGGTCGCGTTGAACGCCTTCGTCTCGGCGGCAGATCTAGCGGCCGGCAAGCTGGTCTTTACGCCAGCGGCCAACGCAAGTGGATCCGGCTATGCTTCGATCCAGTTTGCGGTCAAGGACAATGGCGGCACTGCAAATGGTGGCCAGGATACCGATCAGACGCCGAATACGCTGACGATCAATGTCACGGCGGTGAATGATGCGCCCACGGCGGTGATCAGCAACGTTGCCTATTCCGCAACAGAGCAAAGCGCACTCGCACTGCATGGCCCGGGTCTCAGCGTTGGTGACATCGACGTCGGCACCAACCCTATGACGGTCACCCTGTCGGTGGGTTATGGCAAGTTGACAGTAACCTCCGGAAACAGCGGCGTCGTCGTATCTAACAACAATTCGTCCTCGGTGACGCTGACCGGTACATCCGCTCAGATCAATGCACTGATGGACGGGTGGCGGTTCAGGTGGAAGCAGCAAGACCATATACTATCTGGCGGACACAGACGCCCCTCCATCGTCCACCACGCTCACGCTGACCGTCAACGACGGCGGCAACTCGGGCACCGGTGGCGCCAAAACTGCCAGTGATGTTGCCATAATCAACATTGCCGCTGTCAACGATGATCCGACGGCCACGATCTCGCCAAACAGCTACAGCGCAACCGAACAAACCGCTCTCGTCTTGCACGGAACGGGCCTCAGCGTATCCGATCCGGATGCTGGGACGAACGATGTGACGGTCAAATTGTCGGTGGGATCCGGCAAGCTGAACGTGGCAGCAGGCGACAGCGGCGTTGTGGTTACCAACAGCGGCACTTCCACCGTCACCCTGGTTGGTACAATCACCGAGATCAATGCCCTGCTGGCTGGCGGCGGCACAAAGACGGTGACCTACATCGCCGACAGCGACACGCCGCTCGCCTCCACCACGCTCACCCTTTCGGTCAATGATGGCGGGAGCACGGGCAGCGGCGGCGCAGAAAGCGACACCGATACCGCAACGATCAACATTACGGCTGTCAATGACGCGCCGACTGCCGCCATTACCCCGACAAGCTACAATGCAACGGAACAAGTCGACCTTGCCCTGCAAGGCACTGGGCTAACGATCGGTGATATCGACGCGGCATCGGACGAGGTCGTCGTCACCTTGGCGGTTGGTTTTGGCAAGCTGACAATTGATGCCGGTGATAGTGGCGTAAATGTCGGCAGGAACGGAACGATGTCCGTGACCCTTACCGGCAGTATTGCCGAGATCAATGCGCTGTTGGCGGGTGGAGGTTCGGGATCGCGGGAGAAGACCATAACCTATCTCGCCGACAGCGACACACCTCCGGGATCGACCGTTCTCACTATGGTTGTGAACGACGGCGCCAACAATGGCACTGGCGGCGCGCTGATTGCAACGGACACGGCAACGATCAATATCGCCGCCGTCAACGATGCGACTTCCTACATAGCAGACCATGTTTATACCAATGCAGCATCGGGAGGTAATTCATCCATTCCGGAATGGGCTCTGCTGTTCAACGACGACAAGGACAACTTGTTGGATCTGACCCAGGTAAAGAACCCAAGCGGATTCGATAGCATTCAGCTCTCGGGGAGCAATATCCTAATCGATGATAACAATAGCGCGGGTGGTTCCTTCCAGTACCGGGCAGGGTCAACAGACGTGTCTGTGAATCTGTATCGTGATAGTGATACTGACGATATGGACGGCTCAAGCGGCAACGACATCATCATTGATGTTTTCGGTGGAAATACCGATCTCGATGGCAATGGTGGCAACGACATTCTCATTGGCAACGATGGCATCGACACCATGACCGGCGACACCGGCGCGGACGTCTTCGTCATCGGTGCAGACAGCGTCAGTGTCGGGATCCACGACATCATTACCGACTATGACATGGCCGATGGCGACGTCATCGATCTGTCGGAGATCCTGGCCGGTCTGGCATCGAACACGGCTTTGGAAAGCAGCTATGTCAAGCTCGTGCAGAATGGCGGCAATGCCGAACTTCAGGTCGACACCGACGGTGCCGGAGCCACCAAGTCGTTCGAAACGGTTGCAGTATTGAACAGTTTCAACGTGACGACTGAACACGTTCGGATCCTGTTCAACGATCACAAGAACACAGACGATGTTTGATCGGCTTTCGCTTTGAAATTTCGAAGGGCCCCGGTTTCCGGGGTCTTTCTTTTTGTTCGGTCGGACCAGCGACAGCATGCAGCGCTGATATTGGCTCATTCGCCACAACAACCCTTGCTCAACTCACCGTCGACATCGCTTGACTTGCCGCAACCCTTGCCCATTTGTCGTCCGCAGATGACTGCAGTGGGAGAACGACATGGGGCACGCACTTTTTGACCTGACCGGGCGGCGGGCGCTGATTACCGGCTCGTCGCAAGGCATTGGCCTGGCGCTGGCGAAGGGATTGGCGGAGGCAGGCGCCGAGATCGTGCTCAATGGTCGCGACATCGGCAAGCTGGAGGCGGCGGCGCAGGACATCGGCGGCGATACCCGTATCCTCGCCTTCGATGTCACCGACCATGCGGTCGCCCGCGCGGCCATCGACCGTTTTGAAGCGGACATCGGTGCCATCGATATCCTGGTCAACAATGCCGGCATGCAGCATCGCGCGCCGCTAGAGGACTTTCCGGCCGAGGCGTTCGAAAAGCTGCTGGCAACCAATATCTCCAGCGTTTTCAATGTCGGCCAGGCCGTCGGTCGCCACATGATCGCACGCAAACGCGGCAAGATCATCAATATCGCCAGCGTCCAGACACGCGCCGCACGCCCGACGATCGCGCCCTATACCGCAACCAAGGGCGCCGTCGGCAACCTGACCATGGGCATGGCAACCGACTGGGCGAGGCATGGGCTGCAATGCAATGCGATTGCGCCAGGCTATTTCGAGACGCCGCTGAATGCGGCTCTGGTCGCCGATCCGGCCTTTACCGGCTGGCTGGAGAAACGCACGCCGGCCGGGCGCTGGGGCAAGGTCGAGGAACTGGTCGGGGCCTGCATCTTCCTGGCGTCAGACGCCTCGTCCTTCGTCAACGGTCATATTCTCTATGTCGACGGGGGAATGACGATCTCGCTTTAGGCCGGGCTTTCGGCGCAAAGCCGTTTCAGCCGTTGGTCTCAATCCGTCAGAACGCGGCGCGTGAGAAGGCAGCCAGAACCGTGCGTTCCGACTGCAAAAGATAGGTCTCGAGCGCTGCGGCGGCTTCTTGCGTGTCTCCGGCCTCGAGCTTTCCGAGGATCGCCGCGTTGAGATCGACATAGGGCGCATGCAGGAGTTCTGGATCATCCAGCAGCCCGAAACTCAGGCGCAGTTCAGCGGCCGTCTGGGCGTAGAATGCATTGAGCCTCTGGCTGTCGGCCAGATCGACGATCGCCGCGTGGAAGACCATGTTCTGGCTGCCGACGGTCAGCCAATCCTTCGCATCGCGCGCAGCCCTTGCATGTTCGACGGCTGCCCGCATGCGGGCAACGGCCGGATGATTGGGATAGGCATTGGCGATCGCCCGGCATTCGATCGTGCGGCGCACCCGGTAGATGTCGATGATCGAGGACATGCTCGGGGTCGCGACAAAGACGCCACGATTTGGTTCGTGGCGGAGCAGACCTTCCTTGGTGAGCAGCCGGAAGGCTTCGCGCAACGAATTGCGCGAGACATCGAGATCGGCGCTGAGGGCTGCCTCGGACAGGCGCTGGCCGGGCTTCAATTCACCGGCAATCAGCTTGTCGCGGATCTGTTCCGCCAGCCTTGGCGCAAGCGCCGATGTCGTGTCCTGCTCAGCCATGTATCTTCCTTGAGCATCTCGGTTGCGATGCGTCACCTCATGGCCCGCATCGTTATCGTGCTTCGCGCGTAAACAAAACCTGCCCTTGCCGGTGAAAACAGGTTTATCTTCTGCAGGTCCTCTCTGATCGTCATAGCATCCAGACCTGGAGGGTGGGGAACCTCAAAGCGTGCCCTCCGGGTGACCAAATTTTGGCCGAAACCGGGGCAAAACATGCCCAGAAGAGAAACAAATCGCTCAACATTTGCACAACTTAGTAGAACGATAGAATTAAATCGTTGAACAATCTTGACAGAATTGTGAAACGCGACGACGCTGCCCTTATCGATAGTCAATTCCGACAAGACATTTCGAATGACGAAGCGATCAACGGAGAGGGTAACATGGATCAGAAATCGACATCACCAGGCAGTGCCGGCGCCACGGGCGGCATGTCCGTCAAGTCGCGCCGTGCAGCGCTGACGGCCGCAATCTTCCTGATGGCCACATCGGCCATCGGTCCGGGCTTCATCACCCAGACGGCAACTTTCACCACCAAGCTCGGCGCGGCCTTCGCCTTTGCCATTCTCGCCTCGATCCTGATCGACTTCGTCGTCCAGCTGAACATCTGGCGCATCGTCACGCTGACCAAGATGCGCGCCTCCGACATCGCCAATGCTGCGATCCCGGGAACTGGCTATGTACTGGCCATTCTCGTCATCGTCGGCGGCCTGTTCTTCAACATCGGCAATATCGGCGGTGCAGGCCTTGGCCTCAATGCCATGCTCGGCCTCGACCCGAAATGGGGCGGCGCGATCAGCGCCTTGATCGCCATCGCCATCTTCATGTCGAAGCGCGCAGGGGTCGCGATCGATCGGTTGATCGTCATCGCGGGTGTCTTGATGATCGTCCTGACACTCTATGTCGCCATCGTCTCGGCTCCGCCGGTGGGTGATGCGCTGTTCCAGACATTCCTGCCGAGCACGATCGATTTTGCCACGATCACCACCATCGTCGGCGGCACGGTCGGCGGCTATATCACCTATTCCGGCGCCCACCGCCTGCTCGACAAGGGCACGGTCGGTATCGAAAACCTCGGCGCCGTCAACCGTGCAGCGTTGACCGGCATCGCGGTGACCGGCCTGATGCGCTACGTGCTGTTCCTCGCCATCCTCGGCGTCGTCGCCTCTGGCGTCGTCATCGACGTGTCGGGCAAGGGTGCAAACCCGGCCGCCCAGGCCTTCCAGGCAGCTGCCGGCGATGTCGGCTTCCGCATCTTCGGCGCGGTCCTCTGGTTTGCCGCCATCACCTCGGTCATCGGCGCTGCCTATACTTCGGTGTCCTTCATCACCGTGTTCAAGCAGGACATTACCGAACGCGCTCGTAATATCGCGACCGTGATCTTCATCGCCGTCTCGCTGTTCTTCTACGTGGTCATCACAACGCCACCGGCCCAGATGCTCGTCTTCGTTGGCGGCCTGAATGGCCTGATCCTGCCGATCGGCCTGTCGATCTTCATCTACGCCGCCTGGGCGCGCTCCGACCTGATGGCCGGCTATCGCTATCCGCGCTGGCTGCTGGTGCTGGGTGTGCTCACCTGCGCATTGACCT
>NZ_AHZC01000030.1 GCF_000247475.1 Rhizobium sp. PDO1-076
TTATGGCATCGCGCCGATCCATATGTCGGTGCGATTGTGGGCGAACACACTTACAACGTCGACGCCTATGACAGCCTGCAAAGCTACTATGTGAAGGCCGCATCCTATGCCGGCAACAGCTTCCGGTTTGCCTACAAGAGTGAAGATGTCTCCGATTTCGTCCAGCGGCCGGAATTTGCCGAATGCGCCGCGCTGGACGATTCCTACCGTCTGTGGACCTGCCGCGAAGATGTCTGGCAGGATCGGTTCCGAGGCAAGACGGTCGGCGGCACCGCCTATCCCAACAATCGGTTCAGCGCTGTCTTCTTCCAGCCTTTCTATGCCGGACAGACATTCGGCCTGGGCCAGATCAATCCGCTGACCGCGCTCATGCTGTCGGATCTCGTCCATCAGAAATCCGGCTATGCCAAGCTCGACGAGAACGATGCGGTTGGCGTCTACAAGGCGATCATGGATCCCGATATCTCGCTCGCCTTCATGGCGGCGGTCATCCGCAAGTCCATTGATGACTATCGCAGCATTGCCAATGTCGACATCTCCCAAAATCCCGGCGTGACGGCGACATTGTTCAATATCGGCAATTCGCAGCAGCGCGCCCGCGCGTTGCGCGCGCGCAATGCCGGTGGTGCGACCAATTGGCCGGAAGAGAACTATTACGGCTGGTTGGTCAACGATCGGCTGGACGAGTTGGAGGACCTGCTCTAACTCCATAGGGGCGATGATGCCCCTATTGGAGCATAGGCATGATTACCCAGCCCCAAATCGCAGATTTCGAACCGCCGGCGCCGTTGCCGCGCACTATTCCTCCCGGTCGGCTTGAGATTATCAGAACTGTTCTGCGCAATCCGCTCGAATTGTGGGGCGTACCGTCCTACACTTGGCCATGGATCGAGACGCGTTTCTTCGGCCAGACGACACTCATCGCCAATGATCCCGGCCTGATTCGCCATGTGCTCGTCGACAATGCAGCCAACTACGAAATGTCCGAGGTGCGCCAGCTGGTCTTGCGCCCGATCCTCCGGGATGGCTTGCTGACAGCGGAAGGACCCGTATGGAAGCGGTCGCGCAAGGCCATGGCACCCGTCTTCACGCCACGCCATGCGCGCGGCTTTGCGCTGCAGATGCGCCAAAAGAGCGAAGATTTCCTCTCGCGCTACGAGACGCACGAACCGGCAGGCGTGGTGCGGGACATTGCTGTCGACATGACCGAACTCACTTATGAAATCCTGTCGGCCACGCTTTTTTCGGGCGGCATCGTTTCTGAGCAAGGTGATTTCGCAAGGGACGTCGAGGATCTCCTGCACAATATGGGCCGCGTTGATCCTTTTGATCTGCTGAAGGCACCAAAATGGGTTCCACGCCTCACCCGGATCCGCGGTCAGAAGGTATTGCGCAAATTCCGACAGCTTGTCCGCAACACCATGGACCTGCGCCGCGCCCTGATGGTCGCCGACCGAAGCACGGCGCCGAATGATTTTCTGACCTTGCTGCTGGACCTTGAAGGTCCGGACGGCCTGACCGGAGAGGAAATCGAGGACAACATCCTGACCTTCATCGGTGCCGGCCATGAAACGACGGCGCGCGCGCTGGCCTGGACGTTCTACTGCGTCGCCCACTGCCCTGATGTGCGCGCCGCGATGGAAGAGGAGATCGACAGGGTGGTCGCAAGCGGTGCCGACCCTGTCGACTGGCTGGAACAGATGCCGCAAGTACGCGCTGCCTTTGAGGAGGCGATGCGCCTCTATCCTCCAGCGCCGTCGATCAATCGCGATGCGATCGCGGACGACAGCTACACCGCGGCCAACGGCGAGGTGATCCACATCGCCAAGGGCACGACGGTCCTCGTCATGCCATGGACGCTCCATCGGCATGAACTCTATTGGGAAAAGCCGCGCGTCTTTGATCCGTCGCGGTTCCTGCCCGGTGCACGGGAAAAGATCGGCCGCTTTCAGTATCTGCCATTCGGCGCCGGTCCCCGGGTTTGCATCGGTGCCACGTTTGCGCTGCAGGAGGCGGTCATTGCCTTGGCCGTGTTGATGCAGCGGTTCCGGTTCGATGTCACGCCGGAGACAAATCCCTGGCCGGTCCAGAAACTCACGACCCAGCCGGCAGGTGGCATACCGATGCGCATTACCCGCCGCAAGGCGCGAAACGACCCTGCATCTGACGCGGGTCCGCTGGTGCAAACGGAAGCGACTATGCCATAACGGTTTCGGCTCCCCGGGAGCAAAGACTGGAAGACAAGGCGGCCTTCGTGACCTCAGACACTATGCTCGGCATCGATACCGGCGGAACCTATACCGATGCGGTGATCTACAGCGAAACGGCGGGTATCCTCGCCAAGGCCAAGGCCCTGACGACACGGCACGATCTGTCGATCGGGATTGCCGGTGCGCTCGAGAACGTGTTGGCGACTTCAGGCATAGCGCCGGAGGCTATCGGACTTGTCTCGCTATCGACGACACTTGCGACAAATGCACTGGTTGAGGGGCAGGGCGGGCGTTCCGCTCTGGTGATGATCGGCTTCGGGCCTGAAGACCTCAAGCGCGACGGCTTGGCCGATGCGCTGGGCTCTGATCCGGTGCTGTTCATTGCCGGCGGCCATGATGTGCACGGCAACGAGACGCCACTTGATCTCGAGGCACTTGAGGCTGCCTTGCCAAGGTTGGCACCGCATGTTTCGTCCTTTGCGGTCGCCGGATATTTTGCCGTGCGCAACCCGGCCCATGAATTGAAGGTGCGTGAGGTGATCCGCGCCCAATGTGGTCTGCCTGTTACCTGCAGTCACGAATTGTCGTCCAAGCTGGGCGGTCCGCGCCGTGCGTTGACCACCTTGCTGAATGCGCGCCTGGTGTCGATGATCGACCGGCTGGTCGGATCGGCGGAGAACTATCTGAAGCAGCGCGGGATAGTTGCCCCGCTGATGGTGGTTCGGGGCGATGGCGCCTTGATTTCGGCTGCCGAAGCAAGACTGCGCCCGATCGAGACCATCTTGTCGGGACCGGCGGCAAGTCTGGTTGGTGCCCGTCACCTGACCGGTCTGGACAACGCCGTTGTCTCCGATATTGGCGGAACCACCACGGATGTCGCGATCATGGAAGGCGGTCGTCCCCGTCTGGATCAGGATGGCGCGGTGGTCGGCAATTTCCGCACCATGGTCGAGGCTGTCGCCATGCGCACCTTCGGCCTTGGCGGTGATTCGGAAGTTCGCTTTGATGACCGTGGCCTTGCGGCCCGTATCGATCTTGGCCCCCGCCGGCTGGTGCCGCTGAGCCTCGCGGCAGCCTTGCATGGCGGAGCGATTCTCGATGTGCTGGATCGGCAGGTCCGTGCAACCCATCTTGGCCGCCACGATGGACGTTTTGCCGTGCGCACCGGTATTCCCGATCATCTTGCGGCCGGGCTTCAACCGCAAGAGGCGGCATTGTTTGCCAAGATCGGCGCCACGCCTGTGGCCCTTGATCAACTGATATCCTTCACCCAGCAGAAAGCGACGTTGGATCGTCTCGTCGCGCGCGGCCTGGTTCATGTCATCGGCCTGACGCCGTCGGATGCGATGCATATGCTGGGTCGCCAGGGACAATGGAACAGGGATGCCGCCGAACTGGGCTTGAAACTCGCCGTTCGCCAGAAAACCGGAGCAGGCCAGCCGATTGCAGCTTCGCCCAAGGCATTGGCTGAACGCATCGTCGATCGCCTGACTCGCCAGTCCGCCGAGGTGATCCTGGCTTCCTGTTTTGCAGAAGACGGCATTCCGGACATCGTCCCGGTGCGCTCGGTGCTAATCGATCGCGCGCTCAACCGGGAGCCCGGGATTGCCTGCTTTTCTTTGTCTCTCGACAGGCCTTTGATCGGCCTCGGCGCTTCGGCAGCCGTCTATTATCCGGCCATCGCTGATCTGCTCTCGGCAGAATGCGCCGTGCCACCGGATGCCGATGTGGCCAATGCGGTGGGCGCCGTGGTCGGCCAGGTTCGTAGCACCACGACAGTCTTCATCACATCGCCGGAAGAGGGCCTCTTTATTCTATCCGGCGCCGGCGATAGCCTGCGTTTTGTCGATGAAGACAAAGCGTTTGCGGCGGCGCGCGACCGAGCCTCGACCATTGCACTGGCGCATGCCGAGGCAAGTGGTGCTGCCGATGCGATCCTGACTTGGCGCGAAGAGGTCGATGCGCCGGAGATCGAAGGTCGGCGCAAGCTGGTGGAAGCGCGTATCTATGCCACCGCCAGCGGGCGCCCGAGAATGGCAAGGCATTGATACTTTCTATTTTGGAAATAATATTTCTAATTTGTGCATGATTGACTATGAATGCATTCGGATGATGGTAGGCGCCAAGCGCGCGCCGCATTGCGAGGAGAATTGCCCATGACATTCGTTGAAAGCCACGGTCTGTCGATTGACCAAAAACTGCATGAGTTCATCACCGCGCGCGCCATACCTGGCACGGGCATCGAGGCCGACCACTTTCTGGCCGGGCTTTCCGCGATTGTGCACGATCTGGCTCCGAAGAACCGGGCACTGCTGGCACGCAGAGACGAACTGCAGGAAAAGATCGACGCCTGGTATCGCCAGAACGGCGCGCCGAGCGATATGGCGATCTACGAGGCTTTCCTGCACGAGATTGGCTATCTGTTGCCTGAAGGTGAGGCATTTAAGATTGCAACCGGCAATACCGATCCGGAAATTGCCACGATCGCCGGACCGCAGCTTGTCGTGCCGGTGATGAACGCCCGCTATGCGCTGAATGCGGCCAATGCCCGCTGGGGCTCCCTGTACGACGCACTCTACGGGACCGACGCCATCCCCGAAACGGACGGCGCAGACAAGGGCAGGGGCTACAACCCGGCCCGTGGTGCCAAGGTGATCGCCTGGGCGCGTGATTTCCTCGACCGCTCGGCGCCGCTTGCGGCCGGAAACTGGGCTGCGGTGTCTGCCCTAGCGGTTGAAAATGAAGCCCTGTCCGTGCGCCTGAGCGATGGCGGCATGACCGGGCTGTCTGATCCGGCACAGTTTGCAGGTTATCGTGGTGCGCCGGATGTGCCGACGGCAATCCTGCTCAGAAAGAATGGTCTGCATGTCGATATTTCGATCGACGGCACAGGCGTGATCGGCCAGACCGATGCGGCCAGGATCAACGACATTCGCCTCGAGTCGGCACTGACCACCATCATGGATTGCGAGGATTCGGTCGCTGCTGTCGATGCCGAAGACAAGGTCGTGGTCTATGACAACTGGCTTGGTCTGATGAAAGGCGATCTGACCGAGGAAGTGGCAAAGGGCGGAAATTCCTTCATCCGTGCCCTCAATCCGGATGTCGAGTACATGGCGCCGGACGGTCGACCCGCCACGCTACCCGGACGCTCGCTGATGCTGGTTCGCAATGTCGGCCACCTGATGACCAATCCAGCCATCCGGGACAGGGATGGCAACGAGGTGCCAGAAGGCATCATGGATGCGGCGTTGACCGGATTGATCGCCCTGCATGACGTCGGGCCTTCGGGTCGCCGGAAGAATTCCCGCACGGGTTCGATGTATGTCGTCAAGCCGAAGATGCACGGCCCCGAGGAAGTTGCCTTCGCCTGCGAGATCTTCTCGCGCGTCGAAACCTTGATCGGGATGGCGCCAAATACCATCAAGATGGGCATCATGGATGAGGAGCGTCGCACCACGGTCAATCTCAAGGAGTGCATCCGCGCAGCCAGGGACCGCGTCGTCTTTATCAACACGGGCTTCCTGGATCGAACCGGCGACGAAATCCACACCTCGATGGAAGCTGGCCCGATGATCCGCAAGGGCGACATGAAGCAGGCAGCCTGGATCTCGGCCTACGAGAACTGGAATGTCGATATCGGCCTCGAATGCGGACTGTCCGGCCACGCCCAGATCGGCAAGGGCATGTGGGCCATGCCAGACCTGATGGCTGCGATGCTCGAGCAGAAGATCGCCCATCCAAAGGCTGGCGCCAATACCGCCTGGGTTCCGTCTCCCACGGCTGCAACTCTGCACGCCACGCACTATCACAGTGTCGATGTGGCGCAGGTGCAGAAGGGCCTCATGACGCGACCGCGCGCAAACCTTGCCGATATCCTGTCGGTGCCGGTGGCAATCCGGCCGAACTGGACGCCAGAAGAGATCCAGCGTGAACTCGACAACAATGCCCAGGGCATCCTTGGCTATGTTGTTCGCTGGATTGACCAGGGTGTCGGTTGTTCGAAGGTGCCGGACATCAACAATATCGGCCTGATGGAAGACCGCGCAACCTTGCGTATCTCTGCCCAGCACATGGCAAACTGGCTGCATCATGGTGTCATCACCGAGGCGCAGGTCGTCGAGACGCTCAAGCGCATGGCCGTCGTGGTCGATAGCCAGAACGCGGGCGATCCGGCCTATGCGCCGATGGCCGGTAACTACGATGCCTCGATCGCCTTCCAGGCAGCCCTGGACCTGGTCCTGAAGGGACGACAACAGCCGAATGGCTACACCGAGCCGGTCCTGCATCGCCGTCGCCTGGAGTTGAAAGCCAAAACCAGCCGATAGTTGCGACATCGAAATGCCAAAAGAAAAGCCGCCAGATCGCTCTGGCGGCTTTTCTCGTTGTCAAAAATTTGACGTCCTATTGCTGGACGACGACCTTGGCGCTCTTGCCCGGTGTAACGCGATTGTAAAGGTCTATCACGTCCTGGTTCATCAGGCGAATGCAGCCTGACGAAGCGGCGGTACCGATCGAAGCCCATTCCGGCGTGCCGTGCAGGCGAAACAGCGTGTCCTGACCCTTCTCGTTGAAGAGGTACATCGCACGGGCGCCGAGCGGGTTACGCAGGCCCGGGTCCATGCCCTTTTCGACATACTGGGCCACGTCCGGCTTGCGTGCCGCCATTTCCTTTGGCGGATGCCAGGTCGGCCATGCCTGCTTCCATGCGATATAGGCTTCGCCCTCCCAAGCAAAACCCTGTTTGCCGACGCCGATACCGTAGCGAACGGCCTTGCCGCGCGGCAGCACATAATAGAGGAAACGCTCGCGCGTGTTGACGACGACGGTGCCCGGCTTTTCCGTGGTTGAGTAATCGACGATCTGGCGGTGGAACTTCTTGTTCACCTTTTCGATCGGGATCGCTGGCAGTGCGAAACCGGCATCGGTAACTTTGCCATAGGAATCACTGAAGATTTCGACCCTGGTGGTTTCGGCAACCTCCTTGGATCCTTCGGATGTGGTGGTACAGCCGGCAAGGCCTACGGATGCAACGAGGCCGAGCAAGGTCAGTAAATTGCGGAAGCGCATGGGGGAGCTCATGGTTTTGGCGGGGAGATGGTTGTCTCGACCATCTTTGATTATGGTTTATTTTTGATTAATCTCGGCGGTGCAAGCGCCGTATGTCAGCCGGGCGTCTTCGGCACTGCAAAATGACGCGGCATGGCTTTTTTGCAACATCTCCGGGGAGCAGGGACGGACATATCCATGACCTTAGTTTCGATCGCCGTTAACAATCCGCTAATCGATGGCCGCCAGTCGGACCGCGCGTTAATGGTTCGGCGCGGGGTTCAGCTTTTGCTGACGGATATGCGGTTTGCCGTCTTGCCGGAGCTGGCACTTGCCAATGGCCGTCGCGCCGATCTGATCGCACTTTCCGAACGGGGAGAGATCTGGATCGTGGAGATCAAGTCCTCCATCGAGGATTTTCGGGTGGACCGCAAATGGCCCGATTACCGCCGCTACTGCGATCGCCTGTTTTTTGCGACGCATGCCGCCGTTCCTCTCGATATCTTCCCCGAGGATTGCGGACTGCTGCTGTCCGATGGATATGCAGGCCATGTCGTGCGCGAGGCGCCGGAACATCGCCTGGCACCGGCAACGAGAAAGGCCGTCACACTGGATTTCTCCCGAGCGGCGGCTCAGCGCTTGATGATGGCGGAGTGGGCGGCCCGCACCCCTCGCGAATGATTTATTTCGGCGCCCGCTTGGCAAGGATGCGCTGCAGCGTGCGGCGATGCATGTTGAGCCGCCGTGCGGTCTCCGACACGTTGCGCTCGCAGCTTTCGTAGACCCGCTGGATATGTTCCCAGCGCACGCGGTCGGCCGACATCGGATTTTCCGGAATTTCAGCCTTTTCACCCGGCCTTTGTGTCAGTGCCAGGAAGATGTCGTCGGCATCTGCCGGCTTTGACAGATAGTCGAGGGCGCCGAGTTTAACCGCAGTCACCGCGGTGGCGATATTGCCGTAACCGGTCAGCACGACGATTCGCGTGTCCATTCGCCGTTCGCGAATGGCTTCGATGACATCGAGGCCGTTGCCGTCGCCAAGCCGAAGATCGACGACGGCATAGCTCGGCGGTGCCGACTTTGCCTTGGCGATGCCCTCGGCGACGGAGCCGGCGAGATCGACGACAAAGCCGCGACTTTCCATTGCCCTTGCAAGACGCCGCAAGAATGGTGCGTCGTCGTCAACGATCAACAGAGATGGATCTGCGCCGAGATCGACACCGGCTGGCGAGGTGGAATGGTTTGCTTTCGCAATCGAAGTTGCAACATCTGTCATGATCTGTATCCCGAGACCGATATTCTCGTCCTGGCTGAGCTTATGGGCACGAAAGGCTGGCCGGTAAAGTCATAAGGGCGTGTTTGCCTCCATGAATTCCCGTGGCCATGACACTATGACGCGGGCACCGGGGTGCTCGGGTGCGCCATTTTCGAAACGAAGGCTTGCGCCGGATCGCTCCAGCAGCGTCTTGGCGATGAAAAGCCCGAGGCCCAACCCGCCGGCACGCGCATCGCCCTGTCTGCTTGTAACATAGGGCTCGCCGATTCTTTGCAAGACCCCGGCAGAAAATCCAGCGCCGTCATCTTCGATCGTCACGGTGACCTGGCTTGCTGTGTGTTCAACGCTGACGATCACCTTGGAGCGCGCATAGTCGATCGCATTCTCCAGCAGATTGCCTAGCCCGTAGAGAATGGCCGCATTACGCGTACCAACCGGTTCTGTCGCCCGGTCGGAAAGCTCGACCAGATCCACCTTGATGCCGAACTCGCGATGCGGCGCCAGAACCTCCTCGATCATCGAGGAAAGTGGCAGCACCCGCATATGCGCCTCACCCTCGGAGGGAAGGCTGGTCAATCGTCTGAGAATGTCGCGGCATCGCTCGCTCTGGCTGCGCAGCAGTTGAACATCTTCGCGGAAGCGATCGTCCTCGCCCAGTTCGCGTTCCATTTCCTTGGCCACCACGCTGATCGTGGCCAATGGTGTTCCAAGTTCGTGGGCGGCCGCCGCCGCCAGGCCGTCCAGCTGGTGGAGATGCTGCTCGCGCTGCAGGATGAGTTCGGTGGCGGTCAATGCATCCGCCAGCAGCGTGGCCTCCTGCGAGACGCGGTACGCATAGAAGGCGGCAAATGCCATCATCGACACAATCGAGCACCACATCCCGACCTGCATCAGGGGGTGAACATCCAGGTGCCGGCCTTCGAACCACGGCAGTGGATAAGGTGTGAAGACCAGCAGCGTGATGAACCCCACAGCCGTGATCAGCAGCGCCGTCGAATGTCGACGAGGCTGCGAGGCAAACGAGATGATGACCGGTACGCAGATCAGCGGTGCGAAGGGATTGTTCAGGCCACCGGTGATGAACAGCAGGGCGCCCATCTGGAAGAGATCGAGCGCCAGAACCGCAAGCGCGGCCGCCGGTTCCAATCGGTAAGTCGAGGGGAATGCAAAGGACAGGAGCGCATTGGCGGCGGCCAGCGCGCCGATCAGGCCAAGGCATGTGGCCAGCGGTAACGGGAAGTCGAACCAGAAGGCGACAACCATGACGGTCAACGCCTGGCCGGCCACGGCCACCCAGCGCAAGCGCACCAGCGTTTCCAGCCGCAAACGGCGGCTCGATGGGCCGAACTTGGCCGAAAGCTCCATGCTCATTCTGTCTCGCCTTTCGTCTGATGCTTCAGGTTCCGCGCGGCTTCACCCGCGTGGTCGGATCTGCCTCTGCCGGGTTTTCCGGCCAGGGATGGCGTGGGTAGCGACCGCGCATCTCGCTGCGAACATCCTTCCAGGAACCGGCCCAGAAGCCCGGCAGGTCGCGTGTCGTCTGGATGGGCCGATGTGCCGGCGAGGTCAACTCGAGAACCAGTGGCAATTTGCCGCCGGCAATCGCCGGATGGCTTTTCATCCCATAGAGTTCCTGCACGCGGATCGCCAGGACCGGTTCTGCACCGTCATAGCGGATCGGATGCGCGTGCCCTGTCGGCGCAGTAAAATGTGTCGGTGCCAGGCGGTCGAGATCGTGGCTCAGACCATGCGGCATCAGCAACATCAAGCCGTCCTGAAGGCTGCCTGCGCTCACCTGTTCAAGGCTCGTGACACCCGACTGGAAGGGCACGAACCAGGTCTCCAGCGTCTCGAGCAGTGAATCGTCGCTGACATCCGGCCATGGTTCTCCCAGGCTTCGATGCAGGAAGCCCAGCCGCTGCCGGAGTTGCTCGCCCGCTCTGGAAAAGGCAAGCGCCTGCAGGCCAAGCAGCTTGACGCCTTCGGCAAGTGCGCGGGCCGCCTGCTCTCCCTTCGGTTTTGCAAGCGGCGACTCCTCCAGCACAATGGCCCCGATCCGGGTGACCCGGCGCGCCCGCACCTGCCGGCTTGTTGCGTCAAAGCCGCTTTCTTCCGATGTGTCGATGGCATCAGGCAGGCCGTCCTCGATCATCCCGCGCGTGATTTCCGCCGCCGCCAGCACGCGGCCCTGCGCCGCCTTGCCGGTCAGGTCGGCGATGACCAGCATGTCTGCGCCCGCCAGTCGTTCCGTCTCGGCAATCTCGGCACCGCGTCCATTTGCCATGACAAAACGCCCGCGCCCGCCGCGCCGCTTGGCGATCCGGTCCGGATAGGCATGCAGCAGAAGGGAGCCAGCCGAGGTCTCGGTTGCCGTTTTACGCCCGCCTGCCTCCTCGGCAAGTCGTGCGGCGAGCCTGCGTGCAGACACCGCCCTGTCTCCACCCTCGCGGCGAAAGCGCCGCAACCTTTCGTCGAGATCGAGATCTGGGCCGCCAAGGCCTTGCTCGGTCAACAGCACGGCAAGCTCTGCCGCCGGCCGCGCAAGATCTTCGTCAGCCGCTGCAAGAACCATGGCCGCAAGTCGCACCGGCAGGCCGAAATCCCGCATCTTGCGCCCACGCGTCGTCAACTGGCCTTGCGCATCCAGCGCACCCAATGCCTGCAGCAGCGCCCGTGCCTCTTTCAGTGTCGCAGCGGGGGGCATGTCGAGCAGGGCCAGTTGCGCCGGATCCGTCACGCCCCAGTGGGCCATGTCGAGCACCAGACCGGAAAGATCGGTTGCCAGGATCTCCGGCGGCGTGAAGGCGGGAAGAGCGGCCGTTTGTCCCTGATGCCAAAGCCGGATCGCAAGGCCCGGCTCTGTTCGCCCGGCACGTCCTGCTCTCTGGTCGGCAGATGCCCGTGATACCCGCACCGTTTCCAGCCGCGTAATGCCCGTCGCCGGCTCGAACACCGGCAGACGCTGCAGGCCGCTGTCGATCACCACCCGGACACCGTCGATGGTGATCGATGTTTCGGCAATCGAGGTCGCCAGCACGATTTTGCGTTGTCCGGCCGGCGCCGGCCGGATCGCTGCATCCTGTTCTGACTGGGAAAGATTGCCGTAAAGCGGGGTGACATGACTTGCCGGTGGCAGCTTGTCCTCAAGCCGCTGCAATACGCGGCGGATTTCAGCCTGGCCGGGAAGGAAGGCAAGGATCGAGCCCTGCTCGTTCGCATGGGCCTCCAGGATAGCCGAGGTCATCACGTCTTCGATCCGTTCCGTGCCTGACCGGTCGCGATGTGTAATGTCTACGGGATAGCTGCGACCTTCACTTTTGACGACGGGGGGATTGTCGAGCAGGGCGGTGATGCGGTCGACATCCAGCGTTGCCGACATCACCACCAGCTTCAGGTCCGGCCTCAAGGCCGATTGCACGTCAACGGCAAGCGCCAGGCCGAAATCGGCGTCCAGCGAACGTTCATGGAACTCATCGAAAAACACGGCGGCAATGCCCGTCAGCTCCGGATCCTCCAGAATCATGCGAACAAAGACCCCCTCGGTCACCACTTCAATCCGCGTCCGACCGGAAATCCGGTTGTCCAGCCGCATCCGGTAGCCGACCGTTTCGCCGACGCTCTCGCCGAGCAGTGTTGCCATACGGGACGCCGCCGCCCGCGCCGCCAGCCGCCTCGGTTCTAGCACGATGATCCGCGCATCCGCCCGCCAGCTTTCACCGAGCAGATGAAGCGGCACCAGCGTGGTCTTGCCGGCGCCGGGCGGGGCCGAAAGCACCAGTCGATTGCCGGTCTGCAGGGCGTTGGCGATCACCGGCAACTGGTCGCTGATCGGAAGCTTGGGCAGGGCAGGCGTCATGCCGCAGATGTATCCGTTGCCGTCTCGTAGGCAAGGATCGCGCCAGCCAGATCCTCGAGTGCTGCGCCGACCGACTTGAAAAGGGTGATCTCGTCGTCTGACCGCCGTCCCGCATGGCGACCCGTTACCAGTTCGGCCAGTTCAGCGCGGATATCGTCGCGCGTGATGATGCCAGCTTCAAGCGGTTGCAGTATATCGCCGGCTTCCGCAAAGGCGCCGTCGCGCGTGTCGACGAACAGCGTTGCGCGACGCACCGCCTCGTCGTCGCTTTCCCGCATATCGCGCTTGAAGGCACCGACGAGATCGAGATGCGCGCCGGGCTTCAGCCATGCGCCCTGGATCAGTGGTTGATGCGACAGCGTCGCGCAGGAAATGATGTCGGCAATTCGCGCCGCGGGCTCCAGGTCTGCGACCGCCTCTGCCGGATGGCCAAGCGCACGTGCCTCCGCGGCAATCGCCTCTGCTTTCGACAGATCACGGCCCCATATAAGGACACGGCTGATCGGACGCACGGTTCGATGCGCCTCGATCAGGTTCAGCGACAGCCGGCCTGTGCCGGTGACCAGCAGCACGGATGCGTCGGCACGAGCAAGATGACGTGCTGCAAGCGCAGAGGTGGCGGCGGTGCGTCGGGCTGTTAGCTCCCCGCCATCGATGACCGCCAGCATTTCACCGGTCTTGCCGGATGAGAGCAGATAGCTGCCATGAATGGCCGGCAGGCTGCGCCGAGAATTGTCCGGAAACACCGATACCAGCTTGACCCCTATATAGGAGCCGGGAACCCAGGCGGGCATCAGGAGCAACGTCGCCTCGGCCTCGCCGGGCACCGCGACGCCGTGATGGTGTCGGACCGGCATAACGCAGCCGCCGGCAAACAATCCGGCAATCGCCTCGATCAGCTGATCCCAGTTTAAGGCGTCGGCGGTCGCGGTCCGGTCGAGAAAAAGCATGGTCATGTCTCCTTTTGCTGTGCGTGACACTAGCAAGAGGCGCAGTTCGTGCAAGCCGGAGCTACTGTCCATGCCTGTATGACAGCGGCTCGGGCGGCAGAACTGCTCAGACAGCATGACCAGTGGCCGGGTGCAGTGCTCATCAACATTAGAGACGCCTATTTCTGCATATAATTCAATAGATTGTGTCTTTTCTGAAGTTTTTGCGACAGA
>NZ_AHZC01000029.1 GCF_000247475.1 Rhizobium sp. PDO1-076
CCCACTGCGGAAATATTGCCGTTCATTGCGCAACGCTCCCTTCAACTTCCAGCGAAGACAGGTTTTGCGCTGTTGAACCGGGAGCTGGAACGGCGTGGATTTGTTCATCCGATTTCAAAAAACTACCGGATTTGTTGACAACGATTTCACCTTCCTCGACACCGGTGAGCACCTCAATCGCACTGCCCGTTGGAGAACCCAACGTGACAGAGCGTAGGATCGCGCGGCCATCCTCGACGACAAACACGCTGGCCCCACCATTCTGGCTTCTGATCGCTGTGGCCGGGACAGTGACATTGGATCGTTGTCCTATCTCGATACGACCATGGACGAATGCGCCAGGAACCAGAGCCTTGCTCTGATCGAGCTCCAACCGGACAGTTCCCATCCGCGTGGCAGGGTCTATCTGCGCTGCACTCAATCGGAGACGCCCTTGGACGGGCAGGTCGATACCCGGAACAATTACCTGGGCTTGCATCCCTTCCTTGAGGCGGACAAAGCTTGATTCACTAACGCTTGCTTCCATCTCGATCAGGCCATCTTTCGCCACGATGAACAGTGGATCGCCGGAAGACGATGTCATGGCACCAACGCGTGCGTTGCGGCTGAGGACAAGTCCAGCCTCTGTCGCGCGAACCGTGCTGCGCTCGATCGTCAAAGAAATTTCGGCGCGCTCGCGCTCGATGAGTTTTCGATCTGCTTCGGCAAGCATGAGCGATTGATGCGCAAGCTCAAGTTGGGACCTGGCCCGCGAAAAAGCGTTCTCATGTTCGTCGAGGAGTTGTTGGGAGACGGCCCCTTTGCCCACCAGTGACCGGCTTCGCTCCACAACCTTGCGGGTCTCGCGCTCCGTGACTGCCGCAACGTCAACACGGCTCTGTTCCTGCGCCACAGCGTACGCGGCGCGTGTTAGCTGGACGGAATTTCTTTCAAGCAGCAGGTTGACGCCTTCCACATCGAGCACCGCAAGTGGTTGGCCTTTCGACACAACTGCGCCCACCTCGACGAGGATACTTCTAACCTCCTTGCCCCCGAGCAGGGCATTGACCCTGATCTCTTCCTTCGCAATCAGCGTTCCGACAACCGCGACGTGGTCGCGAATGGTTTCGCGTTCCACGACCCCCACCGTGACTGACTTTATTTGTTGGGCGACCGATTCCCCGGCTGGATAAAGGGTCATCGAGGAAAACAGCGTGGAAACCACAAGCGACTTCACCGAGCGGCGGAGGACGAATTTAGGCCGATTTTGAAGCGTCATAACATGCACCGACATTGGCCGTCGGCACCTTGCAGACGATCACCTTGCCCGTTTTAGCGGGAGTGCGGCATGTTTGATGTGTCGATATTTTAAGATTTGTTACAGTCAATCAGGAATTGTGTGTTGAATGAATCCGGCGTTTCAAGTGGTTACCTGTTGAGTACGACGCGGGCGCCCGGCTTTCTTTGGCTTCAACGAGATTGTAGTTAATCCAAAGTTACAATCCCACCTTTACGATGATGAGATGTCTTCGCGAGGGGGGCTTGAGAAAATCTTCCCGGCAGGAGCGGCTATGAGTAAACTTAAGTTGTTCGGTTGGATTTGGGCGCTTTTGGTCGCCGCCGCGAGCGGCGCTTTATACAGCGCCATCATTTTTGGCGGCCGCACGTATATCGGGGCGGCCTACGCGGTTGTGATCATCGGTCTGCTCCTGGCGTTCGAACAGGACTTGCTTTTCTCAAGGCTACGTTTCTGGCTGATGGGGCTTCCCACACCAGTCTATTTCCTGATGACGCTCATCCTGAACATCGCAACAGTTGCGGCTGGAACCTTAGTTGTGGGAACTGCACTCTGGTCTCTTGGCGTGATGGACTCTTGGCTAGATTCGGCGCTCCCCAGCGAGGGCGTCCTCATCTACGCACTTTTCGTCTCGGCACTTATGGTATTCGTATTGCGCATGAGGGACCTTGTGGGAAGAGAGGTTTTTGCCAGCCTGCTCATGAGTCGCTATCGACAACCGCGGTCCGAAAACAGGGTTTTTCTCTTTGTTGACCTTGTTGGTTCAACGAACTATGCGGAACGCTTCGGTGATCTGCGTACCCAGAAATATCTCGGTGAATTTCTGAAGACTGTTGCGTTGTCGGTCCGTCGTTTCGGTGGAACCGTTGACGACTACATTGGTGATGCGGCCTTTGTCACATGGCGTTTCGAAAGCGGCATTCGCAATTCAGCGTGCATCCATTGTGTCCTCCACATTCTTGAAGCGATCAAGGCGAGGGAGACCTTCTGGATCACTGAATTCGGGGAAGTTCCGCGCTTGCGGGCTGCCCTGCATGGCGGGCCTGTCATTGTCGCCGAGATTGGCTTGGATCATCGTAAAATCACATATTTCGGTGACACCGTGAACACAACTGCGCGAATTGAAGGACTTGCACGAGACTTGAAAAGATCTTTTCTGATCTCCGATAGTTTGCTGAATCAGCTTTCACCAATGGCGTCGATCACCACTGAGCCACTTGGGAGTTACGCGGTGAGAGGTAAGGGACAAACCCTCTCCGTGACAGCAATAAGTCCGGCCCCAATTTACTCGGCCTGAGCTGGACAAAATTTATCAGTCATCGTTTCGGTTGCCATGGCGAAAGCACAGATGCGCAGCGAAGTGCCCTCGCGGCGTCTTGCGTATCAACCTCCTGCAGGTACTGGTGCAATACCGTCTGGGGAGTAACGGACGCCTTCAAGGGCAGAGAACAGACTGGCGATCGCCTTCTCGCCCCCCGAAACGCAAAAACCGCCCCCATCAGATGGGAGCGGAGAGACTTTTATGTCTGAACTGGTTGCTGGATCCGTTCGGTGCGCCTTCGCGGGTCAGGGTGTTTACCACCAACCGCCTGCGAGCGCGTAGATCGTCCTTGTCCCGCTTATGATCAGATACGCGCTGCGCGATATCCGGATCGTCAGCAGGACCAACATAACGACGTTTCGTACCACCGTGTCCATCCGGGATGTCGAAATACCAATACTTGCGTCCCTTGATGTTCGCCGGGGTGAATCGACCCTCCGGAGGGAAATCGGCCGTCCAAGCGGCGTCGAGCGAGCGCTGACCTAGCTCGGCGAGCATAGTCTGGTACATGAGGTCGACGGATTTCATAAGCTCGACTCCGACGTTATACTGTTTTTCAGAAACAGTATAACGATCGAGAGGATAGGTCACAATACGGGATGCGAGTTCTACGTCTTGAACGGATCTGAACCGCCGACCAACTCCAAAAGCCACGAGACATTGGCAAAGACGATCTATTTTTTCCATGACTTAGGAAATCAAAGCACCGACCGGAGGAAGTCTGCCGTTTCAGAACGCTGTGGACTATCAAATATCTGCTCAGGCGTTCCGATCTCATGGATAAGCCCTTCGCGGAAAAATGCCACGCGATCGGACACCTCGCGGGCAAACCGCATTTCATGTGTCACCACGATCATGGTCATGCCCTCCTGGGACAGCATGCGCAGCGTGTCCAACACTTCGCCGACCAGTTGCGGATCCAGAGCGGACGTGACCTCATCAAACAGCATATAGTCCGGCGACATCGCAAGTGCGCGGGCGATCGCCATTCGCTGCTGCTGTCCGCCCGATAGGCGTGACGGAAAGGCTTTCAGCTTCTCGCCAAGACCGACATGCTTGAGCTGCTCAACCGCGATCGCCTCGGCCTCCGCCTTTGATTTACCCAGCACCTTTCTGACCGCCAGCATCACGTTTTCGAGCACCGTTAGATGGGGGAACGCGTTCCATTGCTGAAACACGATCCCTATCTTTCGGCGCAGTTTGTTGAGATCGGTACTCTTCGCATGCACGTCTGTGTTATCGACACGAATGGTGCCGCCCTGGATCGGCTCAAGGCCGTTAATGCACATCAGCATCGTCGATTTGCCGGAGCCAGATCCACCGATCATAGAAAGGACCTCTCCTTTCTGGACGTTCAAGCTCACACCTTTCAGAACATGCAAGGTGCTGAAGTGCTTATGGACGTTTTGAATTTCAATCATTGTTTCTGCAACCCTTTTTTTCAAGTCGGATCCATAGCCTTGCGGGGAGGCTCCGAAGAGCAAGGATCAGGTCGGCGGATAACCTTCTGGGTTCAATCATTCTCGCGCCACCTTCTTTCCAACCGTCCGCCGAAACGCGAGATGGGGAAGCACAGGATGAAATAAGCCAGTCCAACGATACCGAGGACAAACAACGGCTCCTGAGTGCGCGTCACGATGATCTGCGAGGAGCGAAGCAACTCAACGACGCCAATCCATGAAATCAGCGCCGTGTCCTTCATGACGCCGAGCGTGAGGCCAATCCAGTTCGGCAATGCCACCCGCAAGGCGATAGGAAAGACGACCTCCTTCAAATCCTGAGCCCAGGTCATTCCAAGAGATCGGGCGGCGCGCCGGGTTGTCGGGGGAACGGCCAGAATGCCGGCACGAACCACCTCTGTGCAGAAGGATGCCGTATAGATGGCCAGCACTACACAGCCGACGGTAAAGGCCGACCAATTCAAACCGATGATGGATTTGAATGAATTGGCGAGCACAAACTGGATCAACAGTGGAACCGAGCGGAAGATGTCGAGCACAAAGCCGATCGGTCCGTTCAGCCACCATGGTGCGCTTGCACGTCCCAAGCCGAGCAACAGCCCGAGTATCGATCCACCAAGCACAGCCCAGAACGTGATCGAGATCGTAACGCCTGCCCCTTTGAGCATGAACCAAAGGTCATTGAGGGTCAGGGAGGTGTCGAAAAAGGTCATAGCGGGGCCCTCAATATCGGAACAGGCGCCACGCCATCAGGCGCGCCGAGCCGATGACCAGCTTGGTCATCAAATAATAGAGAACGGCGGCAATCGCGAAGAACTCGAACGTTCGGAATGATCGGACATTCAGGTCTTGCGTCACACCGGTAAGGTCATTCGTCAGGCCCACTACAACGCCGAGAGACGTCATCAGGATCGCCCAGACCATCTGGTTTGTGAGCGGCGGAAAGACGACGCGAAACATCTGTGGCAGCACGATGAGGCGAAACGCCTGCAATTGTCCCATTCCGAGAGACCGAGCGGCACGCATTTGCGTGCCAGGAACTGCTCGAAGTCCGCCACGGAAGGTTTCGGCAAGATAACCCGCATTGTTGAATGTAATGGCTGCCAGCAAAGCGATAAAGCTGTCGAGAAAGATCCCCAAAGACCCCAGACCGAAATACACCATATAGATCTGGAACATCGCCGGCGTGTTACGGGCCAGCTCTACCCAACTGAAGGCAAGAGCCCGAAGTGCGCGGAAGCGGGAGCCGGATGCGACCGCCAGCAAGATCGCGAGGAACGTGCCAAGCACCATCGACAGCAGGGCGACCTCAAGCGTCACAAGGGCGCCCCAGAGCATATCAGGCAGCGCTCGAAACGCCGCTCGCCATTGAAAAGTATAGTCCATGGTCGTTCCCGCCATTTGGAAAGGATCGGGGAAAGGAACTCATTGGAGGTCCCGCCAAGTCGAACTGCGGCGGGCACGACATTCCTGTCGGGAATGTCTGCCCGCCGAGGACGTAATCGATCAGCGATAGACGCCGGGGATCGTCAGATCCGGTGCGTCGCCAACGCCGACCCACTTATCCCAAAGCTCCTTGTAACGACCCGTGCGGACCTGCTGATGGATGAAGAGGTTCAGGTAGTTGATCAGGCCCTGCTCCTGGCGAAGCGTGACCAGTGCCGTGTAGTCGATCTCATAGGGTGTCTCCCCGGCAACCACGACGCCCTTGTATTTGCCGTCTTTCACGATGGTTGCAGCAACAGGGGCCGTCACCACAGTCGCCTCAATCTGCCCCTGGGAAAGCGCGAGGAACACATCGGCCTGGCTCTGGTAAGCTCTGAATGAACCACCGCCCCACGCCTTGACATCCTTTTCGAGGGCCATTGCCTCATAGCCGCCGGCGACACCGCCGACATTGCGACCCTTCAATTTCTCATAGGTATCGATCCCGAGCCCCTCTTTCGCGAGAACAACCACGGCCAGCGCGGTGTAAGGCATGGTGAAGCCGACAGTCTTTGCCCGCTCCAGAGTGTCCGACGTCTGAGCGACGGCGATGTCAGCCCTGCCAGACACGAGTGCCGGAATACGATCCGGGAAGGTGGTCTCAACGATCTCCGCCGTCACACCGAGCGCTTTGGCGATGTCGTTGCAATAGTCGACGTCGTAGCCAGCCGGATTGTTCTCTGCGTCGCGCAGGCCCATCGGGGGATAATCGAGTACAACCGCGCAACGCAATGTGCCGGACGCCATGATGTCATCCAGCTTGTCAGCATGAGCGACCGTGACAGTTGATGCCACCAGTGTGGTGGCCAGGATAATTGAAGCCATACGCATTGTTGCATTCCCCTTTTTGTTGATTGGTAGGACTTGGAGCACGGATGTTATCGTATTTCCAATATCGTATACGCTTCATCCCCGCAGACTCCAGCTATCGAACGAGACTGCTGCGGACGCGAAACTGTAATTACTGAACCAGGAAACCGAACGTAAGCGGGTCTTCCTCATCGATCGTCCAATTTGCAAACCCGCAAATGTGGGCCTTGCCACTGACTTCCGGGATGACCGCGTCGTAGTCGCCAACCTTTGTCTCGCTCAACACGCGTCCCTTGAAGACCGTGCCGATGATCGACTCGTTCACCAGTGTTTCCGATGCTGAGAGTTCGCCACGAAGATAGAGTTGCGCGATACGGCCGGCGGTTCCAGAGCCTGTCGGCGAGCGGTCGATGGCCCTGTCCGCATAGACGCAGCAATTCGCCTGGGTCGAGCCATCGTGGCGAGGATCGCCGTAGACCATGACGCCATAGACGTCATTGAATTCGGGGATTTCGGGGTGAACCACAGGCATCTTGGCGTTTACGGCCGTCTTGATCTCGTATCCAAACTGCTGGATCTTCTGCACATCCTTCTCGCGGATGGCGATATCGAACGGGCGGCCGTCAACGTAGAAATAGGTGGCACCGCCATAGGCGATATCACCGGTCACCTTGCCGAAAGTCGGGGTGTCTACCGTCACGTCCCGCATGAAGATGAAGGACGGAACATTCACGAAGCGAACGTTCCCTGCTCGCTTTCCGTCCCACTTGACAAAAGCTTCGATGAAGCCACAGGGCGCATCGATGCCGACGCGGGTCTCGGGTGACTTGCGTTCGACCCAGCCGAGTTCCAGGGCTGCGGTTGCCAACGCAATGACGCCATGTCCGCAATGCGGGCTGTAGCCCATGTTGTTGAGGAAGATCACGCCGAAATCGGCATCCGCACTGACCGGCTCCGTGAGGTAGCCACCGTAGAGGTCCTTGTGACCGCGCGGTTCCAACATGACTGCGCGTCGATACTGGTCAGCATTCTCCTGAAGCCAGGCGCGGCGCTCGACGATGGTCGCTCCAGGGATCTTCGGCAGACCTTGGGTAACGAGGCGGAATGTTTCACCGCACGTGTGGAGCTCGACGGTTGTCAGTGATCTTTCAAATTGCATGCGGACTTCTCCCAGGCATCGCACCACACAGTCGTCGGCGGTTCCGTCGTCAGGTGGCTATTTTTAGATATCGTATACGATAAACGATAACGGTCAACCGCAAAAATGTAAGAACGGCGCTTTTTCATACAAGCACGATTTTTGTGCAGCGGCGTTGGAGCTGTCGTTGACCGAGTCGCGCGCGCAGTCGCACCCGCGATCTTGCGAGCGCGGGTCACACGTGGACGTCGAACGGCAGAGTGGAGTTTGGTTATTTCCGGATGTTTGCGAGAAGGGACTCGCAGGCCTTGGTAATATGCTGCGTCAGCAACTCGGCGGCCTTGTCAGCGTCGCGCGCCCGGCATGCGGCGAGGATCTCGCGATGCTCCCTGTCGTCGACACCCGTTCCCCCTGACAGCGTCAGCTGAATGCGGAGATAGCGCTCGATGCGATCATTGACCGAACGGATAAGGTTGAGAAGGAACGACCGCTCGGCGTCCTCGTAGAGGCATGAATGAAACTGCCAGTTCAATTCTGCCCATCTCGCGACATTCGTTTCCTGGGCGAATGCGTCGCAATATTCCTCTGCCCTTTGCAACGTACGTGCCGTCATTCTGGGAACGGATAGTCTGATGGCGTTTGATTCCAGCATCGCGCGAACTTCGAAGATCTGCGCGATTTCCGGCTCGGAAACGCTGGTCACCACGGCTCCGCGGTTCTTCTGGAACTCGACAAGCCCTTCAGCCTCAAGCCTCTTCAACGCCTCGCGCACGGGGATCTTACTGACATCGAACAGTTTTGCGACGTCGTCCTGGCGGATCGGCTCGCCCTCGTCGAATTCCCCGGTGACGATCGCTTCCCGGATGTGCTTCGCAATGATGTCGGATGCCGTGGGGGCGGTTCCAAGCGATGGGAGATCTGCGGGGTTAAGGGGCAACGAAATCTCCGAATTTGCAGTTGACGTGGGGATGATCGAATAACGTATTCGATATTTGATCGCAATGTTAGGACTTCTTCCCGAGCACGCGCCGTCGCCGTCAAGATGAATCCGGGTTGACACGAACAGATAACGTATACGATATTCTATTTAGTATGCCGCTCGGTGAATGTCCACCGGCTCGCAATTGCCCTCTCACTCGGTGAAACATGTCTATCCAGGAATACAGGCCGCTAGGGGTAATTGGCTACGTTACCCCGCTCAGCGCCAGGCCGGGTGAACGGCTGGACTTCAAAATCTCATCGCTCGGCGATCGCGCGATAACCGCGAAGGTTGTCAGGCTGGATTGCTGCGATCCGAACCCACTCGGCCCCGGATTGAAAAGCGAACAGGTGGAATTCGGCTTGTCGGCGGTCTATCCGGCCACAGAGCAGAAGACCCATCTTGGATCCTGCGCCTTCGGGGCGCTGCCAACCATCCCGGTCACGCAAGACCTGACGGTCGAACTGACAGTCCGCCCGGGCTTTGTCAGTGCAACCGATCAGACGATCTTTTCCTTGCAGGACATTGCCGGCACGACAGGTGTCGCCTTGATTATCAACGATGGGCGTTTCTTCCTCAAAAATCTGCGATCACCGGCGCAACCGCAAAGCCTGGATCTTTCGCTCAAACTGAATGTGTGGAGCAATCTGGAGGTCTGTTTTTTGGAAGATGGCGTGATCGTGCGCACATCGACCCCGGAGACGTCAAAGGTCGCCGAGTCCAAGTTGATCGCAGGCATGGGCGAAGCATTGCGCGATGTCGACCATATCTGCCTTGCGGCATTGTGGAACGGACATCCCAAGGATTGCTTCAATGGTTCGATCGAGGCGCCACGTCTGTCGGTGACGTCGCGAGAGGCTGTAGAACCGGGCCGCACGATCATCGCGCGGTGGACTTTCACCGATAGCGGCAACAGCGAATGGGTGAGCGACGATATCGATCCATCTCGCGGGCTCCATTTGATCAACCTGCCGATGCGCGCCGTTCGCTCCTCCTCCTGGACCGGCCGCCACATGGACTGGAAAGTCGCGCCGGAAGAATACGCAGCAATCACCTTCCATTCTGACGATCTGAGCGACTGTGCATGGGAAACGACGATCGCGGTTACCGTGCCCGACGAGGTTCCTTCGGGCGTCTACGGTCTTGCGGTCGAGAATGAGATCGCGACCGATACCATCCCGTTCTACGTGCTGCCGGGTCAAGGCATGCCACGACAGAAAATCGTCTTCCTGGCGCCAACCTTCACCTACATGGCCTACGCCAATCACGCCCGCGGAAACTTTGCTGGCCCGCTCGAAGCGCGCGTAAAGGACTGGGGCGCCTATCCCCATAATCCGGATGTCGTCGGCGCCTTCGGTTACTCCACCTACAACCGCCATCCGGATGGAACCGGCGTAACGATATCCTCGCGGCTGCGTCCGATCATGACGATGCGTCCTGGATACCTTGTCTACCACGACACGCACGGCTCGGGAATGCGCGGCTTCCCCGCCGACTCTCACCTGACCGACTGGCTGACCGCCAAGGGTTTTGAATTCGACGTCCTGACCGATGAGGATCTGGATCGCGAAGGGGTCGATGCCCTCTCACCCTACGATGTGGTGCTGACTGGCACGCATCCTGAATATCACACTCGTCGTACGATCGAGGCGATTCTAGCTTACCGGCAGGCCGGCGGGCGGCTGATGTATCTCGGAGGCAACGGCTTCTACTGGAAGATCGGCCGCGACCAGAACTTGCCCCACATTCTGGAACTCCGACGCGCCGAAGGCGGCATGCGCGTCTGGGCCAGCAAGCCCGGCGAATATTATAACCAGCTCGACGGTGAATATGGCGGGTTGTGGCGGCGAAACGGCATACCGCCCCAGAAGGTTGCTGGCGTCGGTTTCACCGCCGAGGGTGCGTTCGAAGGAACCCACTATATCCGCACTGCCGAGTCATTCGCAGAAGAGTTCGACTTTCTGTTTGAAGGGATTTCGGCTGGTGAACGTCTTGGCGACTTCGGCTTGTCCGGTGGCGGTGCTGCCGGCTTCGAGATCGACCAGGCCTGCGCGGAACTTGGAACGCCGGAATTCGTAACCGTGGTCGCTGCGTCCGAAGGCCATGGGCCGTCGTTCGAGACGACCTATGAGGAACTGCTGACCCCTGGCGTTATCGACGGTGGCCCGCGCCCCTATGGTGGCATGCGCTCGAACATCATCTACGGCCTCGACGAGAACGGCGGCGGCTTGTTCTCGGTCGGCTCCATCACCTTTTGTGGCAGCCTTTCCCACAACGGCTACGACAACAATATCTCCCGGCTTCTTGAGAATTGCCTCCGAAAGTTTCTTTCGACCCCGCGCCGCGCCGGTGATGCGCACGCTCCGTCGTCCACCGACACCATTCCTCCTATCGGCAGCCACACACATGAGACATGAACAGCAGCACATCCGCGTCGAATTCGACGCCCTGAAATCCCTGCTCCTACAGATCTTCCTGAAACATGGAACATCCCAGTTCGTCGCCGATATCCTTGCGGCAAACTGCGCCGGCTGCGAGCGCGACGGCGCGATCAGTCATGGCATCTTTCGTATTCCGGGTTACGTCGCATCGCTCGACACCGGTTGGGTTGATGGAAAAGCTGAACCCCAAATCTCTGTCGTCAGCCCGTCGTTCATTCGCATCGATGCCCGCAATGGATTTGCCCACCCAGCGCTGGCCATCGCAGCGGAAGCAATCGATGCGGCGGTGAAGGCGACCGGCGTTGCTGTCGTGGCGACCCGCAATTCTCATCATTTCAGCGCGCTGTGGCCGGATGTCGAGCCTTTCGCACGAAGAGGCCTGATGGCGATCACATTCGTCAACGGTCTGGCAAATGTCGTGCCCCATGGCGGTCGCGCCCCGGTGTACGGCACCAATCCGATTGCGTTTGCAACGCCGGTTGCTGGTGCGGATCCCCTCGTCGTTGATCAGGCGACGAGCGTGATGGCCAACGGCGAGGTCAGACTACACGCACTGGCGAACCGAATCCTGCCGGAAGGGACGGGCGTCGATCGTAACGGAACCCCATCCACCGATCCACACGCGGTGCTGGCCGGCGGCGCACTCAACACATTCGGCGGATACAAGGGATCCTCGATTGCCCTGATGGTCGAATTGATGGCAGGCGCGCTGACCGGCGGACAGCTATCGTTCGAGAATGATTTCGGCGACTGCGTCGGTGCGCAGACGCCGAAGGCTGGCCAACTGTTAATTGTCATCGACCCGGAGCGCGGGGGCAATAATGATTTTGCCGGACGCATTTCGGTTCTTTGCGATCGTCTCATTGATGCCGGCCAGGAGAGACTACCCGGAGCACGGCGCTATGAAAACCGCCGCCAGTCAACTCTCCTTGGCATTCCCCTTTCGGAGGGAAAGCTCCTCGAACTGGAAAACCTTGCCGGCAACTGAGCGGTCAATGCAAATATCCAAGAGGCGCACATGAACAAGATCACGCTCGATAAAAGCCGGCTGCGGCTGCATCGGTCCTTGAATGACCCTCAGGTCGACCAACTGGTGGCGTTGTTTCAGGAAGAGTGGTGGACAAAGGGGAGGACAAAAGCCGACGTGGTCAAAGCACTGGCCTCCGGTGGGCCGGTCTTCGCCTTCGTCGATCCTGACGCAGATGAACTCGTTGCGTTTGCTCGCGCGATCACGGATGGCGTCTACAAGGCAATGATCTTCGACATCATCGTGAAAAGCACTTGGCGCAACACCGGCCTGGGCGGGCTGCTGATGGAAACGGTGATGAACGGCCCTGAGTTGGTGAACATTAAACACCGGGAGCTGTACTGCCTGGCGGAGATGGTCCCCTTCTATCAGAAGTGGGGTTTCACCGATGAACTGACCGGCCTGCATTTCATGCGGAAATCCGTCTGACGCCTCGACGGTCCCGTGCCAATCTTCAACTGCTGGAGAAGCGACCCACAATGGACACCCATTCAATCGACTTCGCGGTTATAGGCTTGGGTGCCGTGGGCGCGGCAACGCTTTACCAGCTGGCCAGGCGGGGTGCGAAGGTTGTTGGCATCGATCGCCACGTGCCGCCGCATCCGTTCGGATCGAGCCACGGACGTGCCCGGGTAACCCGCAATGCCGTGGGCGAAGGATCTGCCTATTTGCCGCTGGTCAGGCGTTCACAGGAAATTCTCGGGGAACTCGAGCGGTCCTTCAATGTTGATTTGATGGAACGGAGCGGTACGCTCATTGTCGGATCGGAGCAACCGTCCAACGACGAAGACTTTGTTAGAGCTACGGTCACGACCGCGCAGCAGCACGGGATCGAGCATGAGTTGTTCTCGTCCGCCGAGTTGAAACGACGATATCCGCAGCTGATCGGTTTGACCGACGCGGACTACGGATATTTCGAGCCGAAAAGCGGCTTCCTCAGGCCGGAGCCGATCGTATCTCTGCAGATTTCAGCCGCACAGCAACTTGATGCGACGGTATTGACCGACCGCGCGGTGGAGCATGTCTCTCAGGAGAATGGCTGGGTGACCATTGGAATGGGTGACTATCAGATCAGAGCCAGGCATGCCGTCATTGCTGCGGGTCGTTGGGCGGGAGAGATTCTGGGGTCGCCCTACGACCGCCTCTTGAAGGTCACGGAGCAAAGGACTTTTTCGTTCAGACCTGAAGCTGCGGCGCGGTATCACGCAGGCAATTTCCCGGCTCTGATGTGGTTTCGCTCCGGGGCGGGGCACCGATGCATCACCACGTTTCCTCAGTCGCAGGATGGAGCGGTAAGCTTCTTCGTCGAAGGCATAGACGCGGCGGCAGATGTTGGCGAAACAGGTGGGCACATCTTCGAGCGGGAAATCAGGCCATTCTTCAATGGCATTACCCCGCAGATTGTCGGTTCAGATCTCTGCTACTACACGCTGACACCCGACGGAATTTCATCATTGACCGCCGACCGGAGAATGACCGGCTTCTGGTCATCTCAGCCTGCTCAGGGCACGGTTTCAAACACTCGCTTGCTGTAGGTGAGTTGGCGGCTCAAATGCTTCTTGGCGAAGGCACAACCTGTGACGCTACCTCATTTTCGGTTGGCCGATTTTGCGCCTGATCACCGCTCTTCTCTTGATGGGAAC
>NZ_AHZC01000028.1 GCF_000247475.1 Rhizobium sp. PDO1-076
ATCTTTGCGACGTCCGGCAACGTTCCGCCGAAGATGAAGCTGACCCTGGACGGCGGCATGCGCTTTCTCGATGAACGGCTCTCGCTCGGCGCACGCGTCAATCACGTCAGCCCCAATCAGGGCAGGACATATGATTCCGACGGTGACCTGACCGAAGCCTCAGACCGTTACACCACGGTGGATCTCTACGGCTCATTCAACGTGACCGATGCGGCGACGTTGCGATTTGCCGTCAACAACGTCACCGATCGGAATTACCTCCCGGCAGCCGGCGACTATACCGCTCCAGGCCGCACCTTCATCGCAACACTTAAGATGAAATTCTAGCACTTCCCGAGAAGCGCAGCTTTGCCGCAGCGCAGACCAGAGATTCCCCGGGCCAGGATGATGGCCTGCCCCGGGGATACAATGTCCGGACGATCGTCCGGGCCAATGTCAACAGCCACTCAAGGAGAAACCCCATGGCTGCAGTCATCCAACTTAGCTCCGCCTCCGCCAATATGGAAGGCTACCTCAACGGTTGGACGAGCGGTTACAGCTCGACCTATGGCGCATTTTGGGACGAGGGTAACGGCCTGGTCACCAATCCGCTCGCAACGACCGTCTACGAACAATGGGGCAATGGCTCCACAGGCGGCAACGGCATCTACATGGAAGGCGAATTCCAGTATTCCCGCGGCAACCTGACCGGCACCGTCGACAGCATCACGCTCGGCACAGGCTTCAGCCAGTCTGCATCGACCGGCTTCAGCGTCTCGGCAGATCTAGTGATCACGCCGGACAGCACTTTCCCGAGTGCCAGCCAGGATGTCTTCGATTGGGCGATCTACGATCTGACCGTCAACAGCTCGCTCGACAGCCTCTATGACTATCTGGCGGCCGTTGGCACCGAAGTTCGCGATACCGCTGCTTCCGATACCCTGGTTGGGTTCGGCGGCGCCGACACTTTCGTGTTCAGCTCCGGCAACGACATCGTCAAGGCAGGTCCGGCCGGCACTTATGGCTATCAGGACGGTGTAGACACGTTGGACGTTTCGGGATGGTACCTTTCCGATTTCAGCGAACTGACCTTCTCAAACCTTAACGGCAACGCCGTTATCGGAAATCAGTATACCAGTGACACCATCACACTGAATGGTGTTTCGTCCAGCGTCCTCGACGCCTCCGACTTCCTGTTCGCCTAAGGGTGACAAAGGTCGCGCGCAGCGCTTCTGCGCGCGACCACCTCGTTGCAAACCAGGAGCGCATCGACCGCATGCAAACGGCAAATCGCACGGAACACGCCCCGGCGGGCAATGCCTTGAAAATCAACGGGCCTCTGGCGGCCATTGCGCTGCTCAGCGGCGTCACCAATATGCTGGCGCTGACCTCGCCGCTGTTCATGCTGCAGGTCTATGACCGGGTCCTTTCGAGCGGCAGCATTCCCACGCTTGTCGGTCTCGCCGTCCTGGCCGCCGGCCTCTATGCCTTTCAGGCCCTGCTCGACATCATCCGGGCACGGGTACTGCTGCGTATAGGTGAAAAGTTCGACCACCGTCTGTCACCGCGCGTCTACCATGCGGTGGTCCGTCTACCGCTCCTCACGCGGATGCCCGGCGACGGGCTGCAGCCTCTGCGCGATCTCGACAATGTGCGCGGCTTCCTCTCTGGCAATGGCCCCACGGCCTTTTTCGACTTGCCCTGGATGCCGCTTTATCTCGGTATCAGCTTTCTTTTCCATTTCTGGATCGGGGTCACGGCTCTGGCTGGCGCAGTCATGCTGATATGCCTGACGATCCTGACCAATCTCCTGTCCGGCCCTCCGATCCGCGAGGCGACCGCCGCCAACATGGCGCGCAACGGACTTCTGGAGGCCACTCGCCGGAACGCTGAAGTCGTCCATGCCATGGGACTCGGCCCGCGCACGGCCGCACGCTGGCAAAAAGCCAATGCCGACTATCTCCGCGCCAACCGACACTCCGGCGACGTCCTGAGCGGCCTCGGCAACCTGTCGCGCGCACTGCGAATGATGCTGCAATCAACGCTGCTCGGCGTCGGTGCCTGGCTGGTAATCAACCAGGAGGCGACCGGTGGCGTGATGATTGCAAGCTCGATCATGATGGGAAGGGCACTCGCACCGGTTGATCAGGCGATCGCCGCGTGGAAACCGTATCTTATGGCAAGACAAAGCTGGGCACGTCTCAAGGAATTGCTGGCACGGGTTCCATTTGAAACACCCGTCATGTCTTTGCCCCGACCAAAGATTGATCTCAAAGTGGAAGCGTTGGTCATCGCACCGCCTGGTGAGAAGAGCCCCGCGGTGGCGGGGATCACTTTCAAGATACAAGCCGGAGATGCACTTGGGATCATCGGCCCTTCCGGTTCCGGCAAATCGACCCTGTCGCGTGCTCTCGTCGGCGCCTGGCCGCCTGCCGCCGGTAAGGTTCGGCTCGATGGCGCAAGCCTAGACCAGTGGAACCGGGACGAACTCGGCACGCATATCGGCTACCTGCCGCAGGGCGTCGAGCTTTTCGACGGGACCATCGCGGAGAACATTGCCCGGCTCGAGGAAGAGCCGGATACGCAGGCCGTCGTAGCCGCAGCGCAGACCGCCGGCGCACATGACATGATCCTGCGGATGGAGCACGGCTATGACACCCGGATCGGCGAAGGCGGATCGGCGCTGTCTGCCGGACAACGCCAGCGGATCGGCCTCGCCCGCGCACTCTACCGCGAGCCCTTCCTGGTCGTCCTCGACGAGCCCAATGCCAATCTGGACGCTGACGGAGAAGTAGCCGTCGTGAAGGCAATCACCTCGGTTCGCGCACGCAAGGGCATTGCCGTCGTCATCGCCCACCGACCCAGCGCCATCGCCGCCGTTGATTTCGTTCTGATGCTCGAAGCCGGACGGCAGAAGGCATTCGGACCGCGTGAAAAGGTGCTCACAGAGGTTCTGCAAACGAAGCCACCGCGGCAGGAAACCGTGCGCCCTTATCAGTCGGGTCCTTACGGGATTTCGCCACTGCGGGTGATTGCCTCGCCCGGTGGCGATCGACAAAACGGCGGCTCTCCAGCGGCCAGCCAGGAGGATATCGATGTTGCTCCATGACATGGACGCTGCCGTCAGCCGCTCGATCCGCCACCATTCGTTCGTGGGGTTTGTTGCCTGCATTCTGCTGGTTGGTGGCGCAGGAACCTGGGCGGCCTTGACCAACCTCTCCGGCGCGGTCGTTGCCAGCGGCCACTTTGTCGTCGACAGCTATGTGAAGAAAGTCCAGCATCCGGAAGGCGGGGTCGTGGGGGAGATCCTGGTGCGCGAGGGCGATACTGTCGCTGCCGGCGATGTGGTGATACGCCTCGACGCGACGCAGGCAAGGGCCAATCTGGACATGGTCCGCAAGCGGCTGGATGAACTTATGGCCCGGCAGGCTCGGCTTCAGGCCGAACGCGATGATCTTGATGACATCCTTTTCCCCGAGCCGTTACTTGATCAGCGACAGCGGGGACAGCCGGACGCGATCGCCGCAGTCGACAGCGAAAGGCGCCTGTTCGAGTTCCGCAAGGCGTCGCGCGCGGGACAAAAGGCGCAGCTGAACGAACGTATCCTGCAATATGGCCATGAGATTGAAGGTCTGCGCGCGCAGGAAACAGCCTATCGCGAGGGAAGCAAGGTATTGCTGAGCGAAATCACCTCGCTTGCCGAACTGCGCAGGCAAGGCGCCGTTTCGGACCAACGCCTCAATGGCCTGAAGACGGAGCTTGCGACATTTGGTGGAGAGCTTGGCGAGAAGATCGCCTACCAGGCGCAGATCGCCGGTCGCATTACCGAGACGAAACTGGCCATGATGCAGATCGACCAGGACCTGAAGACCGAAGTCGGCCGGGAACTACGCGAGGTTCAAGGCAATATCGGCGAATATGTCGAACGCAAAATTTCGTCCGAGGACAAGCTCAAGCGGATCGATATCATCGCGCCGCAATCCGGTGTGGTGCATCAACTGGCGGTTCACACGGTCGGTGGTGTGGTCACGCCGGCGGATCCCATCATGCTGATCGTTCCGAAGAGCGATACGTTGCCTCTAGAAATACGCATTTCGCCCAAGGACATCGATCAGGTTCAGCCGGGACAGAAAGTCATGATCCGTCTTTCGGCTTTCGATCAGAGGACGACGCCGGAGTTGAATGGCCATGTCAGCCGGGTGGCCGCAGATCTCTCGACCGACGAGAAAACCGGTCTTTCCTACTATCTGGTTCGGCTGCTGGTGGACAAAAATGAAGAACACTCGCTGACCGGGCTTATGTTGATCCCAGGCATGCCGGCAGAAGCCTTCGTCCAGACCGGGACGCGGTCCGCCCTCTCCTATTTACTCAAGCCGCTGACCGACCAGATTTCACGCGCCTTCCGCGAATTGTAGCAGGTGTCGTTCTGAACTGATGGGCTACTGCAAGCTCGCTGCCAAGCCGAAGCATCATGTCCATCGGCCGCAGCGATTGCGGCTAGTGGATTCTGATCAATGAAAAGCCGTATAGACACCTGAATTTCAATCCATCAGCAAAGCAACACAGGATTTTACTATGGATCCAGCATTGCTTCGGCTTCGATCTCCACCTCGTAGTCGCCGATCAAAGCCCCGGCTTCGATCAATGTATTTGCTGGCAGAATTTCCGAAAAGAACCGGCCATGGGCTCGCGATACCGGCTCCCATTGTGAGGCGTCCTTGAGGTAAACCCGTGTACGCACAACATCCTCCATGCGCCCGCCCAGTGCCGTGATGGACGCCGCGATCTTGTCGAGAATGTAAGTGGCCTGCGCCCCGGCATCGCCAGGTGCCACGCACCGGTCAGCGCCATGGGTCGCGGTTGTGCCCGACACCAGGATGCGATCGCCAGTTCTGACGGCCCGGCTGTAGCCGGCCAGCGGCTCCCAGATACTGCCGGACGAGACGCGCAGCCGGTTCTTACGACCCGGCACCGGCACGGCCTTGTAAACGGAAGGGATTGCCTCCAGGTGATGGCTGAGATCGCCCGAGGCGGTCAAGAAGGGCGGCTTGCGATATTCGTCGCCGCAATCGCCGGGAATGGGGGTGCTGGCCGCAAAGGCGGTCTCAAGCCGTGTGCGGTCGTCTTCGTCCAGGGCGAAGGTGAAGACCTTGAGGTTATCGTCGCGATGCTGGTTCTCGCCCAGCCGCGCGCCGATGATCGTGGCGGCGACCGCCGGATGGTCCAAAACCCAGCGACTGGCAACGTTGGAGACGGAAACGCCATGCTTGCGGGCGATCTCGGATGCGGCATTCAGGATGCCCTGGTAGACTGTCCAGCCGCCCGCCGCGTCGATGAAACGCTTGTATTTCGACCGGCTCCAATCGGGGATCGACGCCGGCTCAGGCTGATCGAGCCATTTCTCGGAAAGAAAGCCGCCGCACAAGGTGCCATAGGCGAGTAGCTTCACGCCCTTCTTCAGGCACAGAGCAGACAAATCACCCGCCGCGCGCCGATCGATCAGCGAGAAGGACACCTGGTTGCTGGCGATCTCTATGCCGTCGGCCAACGCCAGATTGAGATGGGCTGCGTCGAAATTGGTCAGGCCAAGCGCGCCGATCAGCCCTTCCTCCTTCATCGCCTGCATCTCGTGCAGGGCATCGAGCCAAGCCGGGTGCTCGAAGGTCCACCAATGGAACTGAAGCAGATCGACCGTGTCGACGCCGAGCCGTGTCAGCCGCTCTTCTACGCCGCGCCGTACCTCGTCGCGGCTCATAGGCCCCGGCTCGGGGCACCACTTGGTGAAGGCGACCGCCCGGCCGGATCCGGCTGGATACCGCTTCAGCAGGTGGCCGGTGATGATTTCCGCAGACCCATAATGGTCGGCCATGTCGAATGTGTCGAAACCGGCCTTCGTATACGCCTGCAGCGCGTCGGCACCCTGCTCCGGGTCTATCGTCGCGCCATCTTTCTCGATGTCGGCGACCTGCCAGAGGCCACAGACGAGCCGGCTGATCGAAAGTCCCGGTGCAAGGCTTGTACGTTCTGGATGCATGGTGGTCATTCCTTGGCAGATGCAGGTGATCTGGTGCGAAGGCGTGCAAGCGGGCTCACCTCGCCGAACAGGCCGCGGGGACGCAGCAGAAGCATGAGGCAGAGGCCGACGCCGATGGCGACGATCTGCAAGGCAGCTGCGCGAGCCTGGTCTTCCGGCGGTACGAAGGCGGAGACGGCAGCAGCCGTTACCGCCCAGAGCCCCCAGACGAGAACAGCGCCGGCAATGGCACCTCGATTGTTACCGGAACCGCCGACGATCAGCATGGCCCAGACCTGGAAAGTGAGGACCGGCATATAGTTATCGGGCGCGATGAAGCCGATGAAATGCGCCTGGGCAGCGCCGGCAAGCCCCATTATCGCGCCACCGACGGTGAAAGCCTCCAGACGAAAACGGACGGACTGCTTGCCGAGAGCCTGCGCTGCCGTCTCGTCCTCGCGGATGGCGCGCAACACGCGGCCCCAGGGACTGCGCGACAGATGCTGCAGGCCGAGATAGAGCGCCAAAACGACAACCACCATCAGGCCGCAATTGGCCAGGCTAAACAAAAGAGCATCGGCCTGCAGGTCGGCAAAAGGCCGCGGGATGAAACCAATCCCGAAGGCGCCGCCGGTCAGTGGCTGCAGGTTGAGCATGCAAAGCTGGACAGTGACTGCGACACCGAAGGTGGCGATCGCGAGGTAATCGGCCCTGAGCCGGATGGTGAGCGCGCCAACGCCCCAGGAGAGCGCCGCGGAGACAATCGCCGCCCCCAACCAGCCAACCGCGATCGGCATGTCGAAGCCGCCGAAACGGTCCGCGGTTTCCGGTGTAGTCAGAATGGCCGACGTGTAGGCGCCGACAGCGACAAAGGCGGCGATGCCGACGTTGAACAGCCCCGTCATACCCCATTGCACGTTCAGGCCCAGGGAGATGACCGCATAGGTCAGCGCCATAGTCAGAAAGAAGGCACTGTAAGCGAGGAGATCGAGCATCATGAAGCTTTTCCAAACAGGCCGCGGGGACGAACGACGAGGACCGCAATGAGGATGGCGAAGGACACAGCCGACCGCCATTCCGCCCCGATGATCTGCACTGTGAACGCCTCACACAAACCAATGACAAGCCCGGCGATCATGGCACCCGGAACCGAGCCGATGCCGCCGAGAATGGCGGCGGCGAACAACGGCAAAAGCAGGTCGTGGCCAAGATAGGGACGGATCTGGATGATCAGGCCACTCATCATGCCGGCAATGCAGGCAAGGGCGGCTCCCAGAAACCAGACCGTGCGGATGACGCCGCGGACATCGATACCGGCGATGCCGGCAAGGCCCGGATTTTCGCTGACGGCACGCATGGCCCGGCCGATATCGGTTCGGGTCATGATCAGATGAACCGCGATCACCGAGACCAGCGCCACGACCAGCATGGCCAGTTGATCCGGCGTGGCACGCAGGCCGCCGCCCAGCTTCATGGCGATCTGCAGCGCCTGGCTGAAATAGGCCGGCTTCGAGGTGAACAGGAATTCGAGCAGGCTGCGCAGCGCAAGCGATGCGCCGAAGCTTGCCATGACCATGATGATGATGGCGCTGCCGCGTCGGCGGAAGCTGGAAAACAGGAGGGCATCGACGGCAAGCGCCAGAAGTCCGGTCAGGGCGATGGCCAAAACTGCCGCAATCGGCAGCGACCAGCCGAAAGAAAAGGGACCGAGCGGCGTGGTGAAGCCCGCTCCCAGAACGCCAAGTGCACTGCTGATGCCGAGCGCCAAATAGGCGCCCCAGGTCAGAAACTCGCCATGGGCGAAATTGGAAAAGCGCAGGATCGAATAGGTGAGTGTCACGCCGATGGCACCAAGGCCGATGATGGCACCGGCAATCAGCCCGTCCATGAGAAATTGCGGGTTCATCGGGCCACCTCGCCAAAAGTGTGACGCGCCGTGCCGAGATAGATCTGGCCGATCAGCGGATCGTCGGCAAGTTCTGAGGGTGTGCCTTCGTGGCGAATGCGCCCTTCGGCCAGTATGACGGCGCGATCGGCGATCGCCATCGCCGCCTTCACATTTTGTTCGACCAGCACGATCGTCACGCCATCGCCATTGATGCGTTTGAGCATGGCAAACACGTCGGCGACAATCTTCGGCGATAACCCGGCCGAAGGCTCATCCAGGATCAGGACCGGCGGATCGAGCGCCAGCGCGCGGGCGACCGCCAGCATCTGCCGCTGCCCACCCGAAAGCGCTCCGGCCAGCCGCGTCGGGCGAACGGCCAGGTCCGGAAAGCGGGAAAACAGTGCATCTATTTTGGCTGCACGTGCGGATTTGGGCAGGAGCGCCACGGCGATCTGCAGGTTTTCCAGAATGCTCATGCTGGCAAAGACGTTGTCCGTCTGCGGCACAAAGGCCAGCCCCTCCGCCAGCTTGCGGTGCGGCGCGACTTTTGTGATATCCCGGCTACCCAGATGGATAGTGCCCGAATGGACCGGAACCATGCCAGCGATTGCCTTGACGAAGGTTGACTTGCCTGCACCGTTCGGCCCGAGAAGAATGACAAGCTCACCTTTTTGGACGGCGAAATCCACGCCGCGCACGATGGGCAGATCGGCTTCATAGCCCGCGAAAAGCGAAAATGTCGCCAGAACTGGGCTCGTCATACGCCACCTCCCAGATAGGCTTCGATCACGGCAGGATCGGCCGCGACCTCCGCCGGCGAGCCTTGCGCTAGCGGCTTGCCGAGCGCCATTGCGACAACGCGCGTGCATAGCCGCGAGAGCATCTCCATGTTGTGCTCGATCAGCAGAATGGACTTCCCCTGCCCGTTCAGCACCACGATGCGCTCGATGAGCACCTCCAGCAGAGCAGGGTTCACGCCGGCTGCCGGTTCGTCGAGCAGGATCACCTGCGGATCGGCCATCAGCACGCGCGCCAATTCCAGAAGCTTGCGCTGACCGCCGGAAAGCACGCGTGCCGGCTGATGGGCAAGCGGCGAAAGCGTGACGAACTCCAGAAGCTCACGCGCCTTATCAAGCGATGCCTTTTCTTCGCGTCGCACGCGTCCGGGCGCCAGAAAGTTTGCAAACAGCCTCTCGCCATGCTGCCTTTGCGCACCGACCAGCAGGTTTTCAAGCACGCTCATTTCGGCAAACGGCCGCGGGATCTGGAAGGTACGGGCGACCCCATGGGCAATGCGTCGCTCCGGCGGCTCACCGGACACTTCGCGGCCTCCGATCCAGATCTCGCCAGTATTCGGCCTGAGGCTGCCGGCCAGCAGATTGAACATGGTCGTCTTCCCGGCACCGTTCGGGCCAATCAGGCCGACCATCTCACCCTGAGCAACCTCCAGTGACATGTCCGAGACGACGGCCAGCCCATCGAACCGCTTGGAAAGACGTCGTGCCTCGATCGACGGCGGCGCGGCAGCGCGCGAAGCCGGCACGGGGCGTGGGAGAGTTTCGGCAGTCATATGCAAAAAGAGGCCTTGATCTGGTCGTTGATGTTTGATCAAACTTTACGGCAGCACCAAAATCAACCGATATTTCCTGAAAGGCGCATTGGTGGCAGGAATTGCGGAAACGGCCGGCCAGAGGGATGAACTCCTCACCCCCCACCTTACCCCGGTCGAACGCGAGACGGTGCAGGACCGTGTCTACGGCCAGTTGCGCCGAACCTTGATCAATGGCGGCTTTGCGGCCGGCGACATGCTGCGCATTGTCGATCTGGCGGAAAGATTGAAGACAAGCACGATGCCGGTGCGCGAGGCTCTCGGCCGGCTTGTCTCCGAACAAGCACTGGAAGCCCTCCCCAACCGCTCGGTTCGTGTGCCGCTGATTACCCGCGAACGCCTTGACGATCTGGAGCGCGCGCGCATCCTGATCGAAGGCCGGCTGGTGGCGCTCGCCTGCCACCGGTTGACGCCAGACGATCACGAAGGCTTGAAACAAACCAACCGGGATTGCGAGGCCGCCTTTGAGAGACACGGCCAGGACATCGCGCCGGTGACATCGGAGATCAACCAGCGTTTTCATTTCCAGATCTACCGGGCCGCAGGTTCGCAGGTGCTGATTCCCATGGTGGAAAGCCTTTGGCTACAGTCCGGTCCGGTGGTGCGTGCGGCAGCGCATATCCACGACGAACAGGGGGGACTTGCTGCAACCAATCACCACTGGACGATCGTGGCGGCGCTTGAGGCTCGCGACGAACAGGCGGCGGTCGAAGCACTGGCAAACGACATCGGGCGCTCGTTCGACCTGGTGCGCGGGCGTCTTGATACCGGCGACGAAGCAGCATGAGGAAAGCGCGATGAGCAATGCCGACGACACATTCGAGCTTTTCGACCTGCGGGTCGACGTGGTGATCCCGGAAAACGGCCCCGTCTATTGCGGCGCAAAGCCTGGCGATTATTTCGAACTGCGGGGCGAAATGCTGCATCTGCCGGCGGGACAGGGTATTTCCATATACTCGCTCGCCTCTGTCCTGCCGCTGCTGGCTGCCAAGCAACGCCCGACCCATGCGCATGACTGGATGACGACAGATACCGATATCGCCTGCCCCGATCCCAATTGTTCGACCCAGCTGAGGATCCGGCGCACCGGCCGTCGCCGCTTCAGCCATACCGACACCACCGCCGTCCCTCTCGAAGAAAAACAGTGACCATGCAGCGCATTACCATCGCCCCCGACTATGAGATTTCCCGCGTCATTCGCGGCGGCTGGCAACTGGCTGGCGGTCACGGCGCGGTCGATCATGAAATGGCGATCGACGACATGGTGGCCTTTGCCGATGCCGGTATCACCACCTTCGACTGCGCCGATATCTATACCGGCGTCGAAGACCTGATTGGTCGCTTTCGACGGCTCTACCGCGACACGCACGGACAGGCTGCCCTGGATCGCATCCGTGTGCATACCAAATTTGTCCCCGATCTCGGCGTTCTGCCAACCATCACCAAGGCCTATGTGGAAAGCGTGATCGACACATCGCGCAATCGCCTGAACCTGGAGCGTCTTGATCTCGTGCAGTTCCACTGGTGGGACTACAAGATGCCTTTATGGCTGGATACGCTCGGTTGGCTGAAGGAATTGCAGGACGACGGCCGGATCGACAAGATCAGCGGCACCAATTTCGACAGCGATCATGTGCATACGATCCTCGATGCCGGGATCCCCTTCACCTCGCTGCAACTGCAATATTCCCTGCTCGACCGACGCCCGGAAAAGCGCATGGTGGCTCTCGCAAAACGCCATGACATAGCGCTGTTTTGCTACGGCACGGTCGCTGGCGGCTTTCTCTCCGATCGCTGGCTCGGCAAGATCGAGCCCGAGCATCCGTTGGAGAACCGCTCGCTCACCAAATACAAGCTGATCATCGACGATCTCGGCGGATGGGATCTCTTCCAGGCGCTGTTGCAGGCCTTGCGCAAGATCGCCGACCGACATGCCACCGATATTGCCACGATCGCAAGTGCCGCCATGCTGCGCCGGCCTGGAGTATCTGCGGTCATCGTCGGCGCACGCAACCGTGACCATCTCTCATCCAATCTCGCCATCGCAAGCGTCACCCTGTCGGATGCCGATCTTGCCGAGATCGACGCCGCCCTGGTCGGCGCGCGGGAACTCAAGGGCGACGTCTATACGCTCGAGCGCGACCGCACGGGGCGCCACGGCAGCATCATGAAATACAATCTCAACAAAGGGGAATGACATGAACAAGGGGAACAACATGAAACGACTGATACTCGCCTCCACCATACTCACAGGCATCGCGTTCAGCGCAGCGCCGGCACTGTCGCAGGACTGCGACATCACCGTCGGCGTCGTGATGGAACTGACCGGCCCTGCCGGAGAATATGGCAAGGCAGGCGCAAAGTCCGTCGAAATGGCATTCCGCGACTTCAACGATGCGGGCGGCGTTGGCGGCTGCAAGCTCGTTATGGACACGCGAGACAGCCAGAGCCAGGGCAATGTCGCCGTCGATCAGGCGACCCAGCTCGTCAACATCAAGAAGGTGCCGGTCATCATCGGCGGCATCATTTCGTCGGTATCGATCCCGATCCTCACCTCCGTCACAGCGCCGGCCGGCGTCGTGCAGGTTTCGCCAGCCTCGTCTTCGCCGACGCTGACGGCACTCGGTCGCGATGGCAAGACCAATGGCGTGTTCTTCCGCACCATCACCTCGGATGCGCTGCAGGGGACCGCAGCGGCGAAATACGCGCTCGACCAGGGCATGAAGAAGATTGCCATCATTCACGTCAACAACGACTTCGGCAACAATCTGATGAACGAGTTTACCGCCGCTTATACCAAGCTCGGCGGCACGATCACCTCGACCACGCCCTACAATGAAAAGCAGGCGAGTTATTCTTCTGAAGCATCCGTCGCCATGACCGGCGAACCGGATGCGCTCTACCTCGTATCAACTCCGGTCGACGGTGCCACCATCGCCCGCGCCTGGATCTCCGGCGGCGGCGCGCAGAAATTCCTGTTCAACGATGGCATGAACTCCAAGGATTTCATCGCAAGCGTCGGCGCACAGTATCTCAACGACGCCTATGGTACCTCGTCCGGCACGACGCCGACGGCCTCGACTGAGTATTTCAACGCCAACTACGAACAATTCTCCGGCGGCATTGCCCCATCCGCACCGGCAGCCGACCGTTCCTATGATGCCGGCGCCATCGTGGCGCTTGCTATCGCCAAGGCGGGCAAGCCTGAAAAGGATGCCATCAAGGCGGCTATCTCCGAAGTGACGGCTCCTGGCGGCACGCCAATCCATGCCGGCAAGGCGGAATTCGAAAAGGCGCTGGCTCTGCTTAAGGAAGGCAAGCCGATCAAATATGAAGGCGTCATCGGACCGGTGAGCTTTGATCAGTATGGTGACATCACCGGTCCCTTCCGCCTGTGGAAGATTACCGATGGTGAGGTGACGACAGTCGGCGAAATGCCATCCGAGGAGGTGTCCGAGATCAAGGCCTCGCTCGGCAAGTAAACGGCACAGTCAAACGTCGGAACGGGCAGCCGTAAAAGGCTGCCCGTTGTCGTTCGGGTCGAAGCGCACGCGCGGTCTTTTTGGCGCGCGCTGAGCCTTTTCAGTGGATCCCCGCCCGGGCGCCATAAACAAAGCATGCGCATGCTCCCTCAAACTTGAGTGCCAAGGTCAAGACTTTTTCTCGCACTTCATTGGAGACGCTGGCGCCGGGTGTAAAGGTACGCGACACCGCGGACCGTGACACACCCGCTTAGAGGGCAACATCGATCGACGTTACAAAACTCTTTGCCAACCTCGCCCCTCTCACAACAAAGCCGCATCGGCTTACCGTGACGAAGCAATATGCGATCACTGCAACCGGCGCAATGCACTCGTGTTCAACTCACGCCATCCGCAAAACTTACTATGGCGAAAACATCACCCTCCATCGTCTCGTTCTTTTTTCGCAAACCGGATACGGTAGTTGCTTCAGCATGCGAGACTATCGCCAAAGCGATGGATGCACTCAAATATGTGCCGAACCTGATGCGGCCTTGCCGCCGACTTCGGACTGCAGCAGCACACCGATGCAGCTAGCCGTTTGTATCGCCAATTGATTTCACGACCATTGATCTTGTCATAAGCGCTGCGCCGTAGCAGCGTCGGAGATC
>NZ_AHZC01000027.1 GCF_000247475.1 Rhizobium sp. PDO1-076
CTTTTGATACGTACGGATTACAAACTTAGTGGCTGCATGGCGAGATGCGGCAAACTCTACATCATGAGTGATGTAGACTATCGAACAGTCTGGCCTGCTACTTTCAATCTTGTCGAAGAGCTTTGACAAAACGGATTTATTGATGTGAAGCTCCGGCTCGTCAATTATCAGAATTGTCTTCGACTGAAGAAGTAGCGCCTGACCGAGCAGATAGAAAATCACCCTCTCGCCATCACTCATCTCTGCCGCGTTGTAGGAGGCATAGATTTGACCAGCTGGAGCCGTCTTTACGTTCGACGCTTCTACAATCAGGTTCCGATGCGGCAACAATTCTTGCCAAATTTCCCTCAAGATGTCGAGTTTTGTCGTGGCTACTGGTGTTGCTGGATTCGCTCTCGCATCCTGCCTAAATTTGACGGATACGTCGTTCTCTTCTGCGTAAAGAGCAGCAATGAGATGATCGAAATCTGATAGCATGGCAATTGCTGGTTTACTTTTCCACCGAAACCCGTGTTTGCGGCTATCGCCACCTTCTGCGGTTCCATACCGCAACTGTTTCAGTGCGCGATCCAAGCTCGGCGGCTGAACGGCGGTGTTCATCTGCAGCGAACGATGCGCGGCAATACGGTGAACCTCGGCTTGCCCCTGAAACCGAGATTCGATCATAACTCCCAAACGTGTTTTGCCAGCACCATTCGCGCCGATGAAGACGACAGATTTGCCAGCCTCCAGAGTGAGCGGTAGGTCACCCTGCACGGATGGTATCGTTATTGCTCCAATAGCCATTGACATTTCCCTCTTCGATCAAGGTGTTGGTCGCCGCTGCTGGCTAGCAAGCCTTTGTGCCAAAGCTTCCACATGTATCCTAGCGTCCAGGCCGCGGTGGGCCATCTGTGATTAAGAAACCGATAGGCTGCGTCAGAGCAATCCACCTACTCAATCTCATACGGCATCGGGTTCCTCACCCGGTGATCGACCACCAGCTTCCGCTTCAGCGGCGGCACGGCGCGGCTGGTGCAGGTGACGCGTTCGCAGATGCGGCAGGAAATGCCGATCGGATCGTAGGCGGCGCGGTTGCTCAGATCGAGATCATCGGCATAGACGAACTGGTCGGCATAGGAAATCTCGCAGCCGAACGCCAAGGCGTAGCGCGGCTGGGCGGCGCGAAAGCCGACCGAGCCTTTTGATACCTGGGTGGCGATGCAGAGATAGCGCACGCCGTCCGGCGTCTCGGCGAGCTGGCGATTGATCCGGCCCGGCATCTCGAAGGCCTGATGCGCATTCCACAGCGGACAGGCGGCGCCGAAACGGGCGAATTGCAGCCGCGCCGCGCTGTGGCGCTTGGTGATATTGCCGGCCCGGTCGATCCGGGCAAAGAAGATCGGCACACCCTTCAGGCCCGGTCGCTGCAGCGTCGAGAGCCGGTGACAGACCTGCTCCAGCGAGGCGCCGAACCGTGCGGCGATCAACTCGATATCGTGGCGCAATTCGCGCGCCGCCTGATGGAAGTTGCGATAAGGCAGGATCAGCGCCCCTGCGAAGTAGTTGTGCAGGCCCATGCGACAGATCTCAATCGCTTCATCGGATCGAAAACTTGCCTGTTTCAACACGGCGTCAATCTTTTCGGCGGCGTGCAGTTGGGCAATCTGGACGGCAATGTGGAAATCTCGGGTCGGCGCAGACGCGTAGCGGCTGACCGTCAGGATGCGCCCGACAGGATCAAAACGGCGGATCGCCTCGTCGCCTGCCTCGCCGCGCACCACGCGCACGCCATGCCGGCCTTCGAGACAGCCGGTCAGCGCCGCATGGTTTTCCCCCTCGCCCAGCTTCAATTCGATCGCCAGCGCTTCGGCGGCCACGTCCAGCTCGTGAATGTAGTTGTCGACGAAATGGAAGAAGTCGCGCACTTCGTCATAGGGCGTGGCTTCCTGGGCCGGCGCCGATCCCAGCCGGTCGTCGAAACTCGCCAGCTGCTCGTTGCCACGGCGGTAGGCCTGGTGTGCCGCGATCAGGGCATGCGCCATGCCCGGCGCGTTCTGCGTGATCAGCTTCAGTTCCTGCAGGCCGGGACTATAGGTCTCGAACAGTGGATCGGACAGCGCCTCGGTCAAGGCGGACAGCAGCCGGTCGTTCTGGCCGGACGACAGTTCGGTGATGTCGATGCCGAATTTTTCCGCCAGCGACAAAAGTACGGTCGCCGAGACCGGCCGCTGGTTGTTTTCGATCTGGTTGAGATAACTGGTCGAAATGCCGATCATGTCGGCAAACTGCGCCTGCGTGGTGCTGCTTGCCTGGCGGATTTCGCGGACCTTGCGGCCGATGAAAAGTTTCCCGATGGCCATTTCGCAAATTCGCAATATTCAGTTTGCAAATTCATAAATCCGCAATTGCACCTGTTCAATCATTTTCTTTGCAAGCGATGCAGTTTAAGGCTCAGATATCAGGCGCAAAGCCAGAGTTCTTCAAAAGCAAGAGTTCTTCATCGGGGGGATACATGCACTCAATCCTGGACCAGCTCGAAGCCCGCCGCGCGGAAGCCCGTCTCGGCGGCGGCGAGAAGCGCATTGCGGCCCAGCATGCGAAAGGCAAGCTGACCGCCCGCGAGCGCATCGACGTGCTCCTGGATGAGGGCTCGTTTGAAGAATACGACATGTACATCACCCACCGCGCCGTCGATTTCGGCATGGCCGAGCAGAAGGTCGCCGGCGATGGCGTCGTCACCGGCTGGGGCACGATCAATGGCCGGCAGGTCTACGTCTTCTCCCAGGACTTTACCGTGCTCGGCGGCTCGCTGTCGGAAACCCATGCCCAGAAGATCTGCAAGATCATGGACATGGCGGTGAAGAACGGTGCGCCCGTCATCGGCCTGAACGACTCGGGCGGCGCCCGTATCCAGGAAGGCGTTGCATCGCTGGCCGGCTATGCCGATGTCTTCAAGCGCAATGTCGATGCCTCCGGCGTCATCCCGCAGATCTCCGTGATCATGGGCCCCTGCGCCGGCGGTGCGGTCTATTCGCCCGCCATGACCGACTTCATCTTCATGGTGCGGGATTCATCCTACATGTTCGTCACCGGCCCCGATGTGGTGAAGACCGTGACCAATGAGATCGTCACGGCGGAAGAGCTCGGCGGCGCCTCCACCCACACGAAGAAATCCTCGGTCGCCGACGGCGCCTATGAGAACGACATCGAGACGCTGGAGCATGTGCGCCTGCTGTTCGACTTCCTGCCGCTCAACAACCGCGAAAAACCGCCGGTCCGTCCGTTCCATGACGATCCGGCCCGCATCGAGATGCGCCTCGATACGCTGATCCCCGACAGTTCCAACAAGCCCTACGACATGAAGGAACTGATCCTGGCACTGGCCGACGAAGGCGACTTCTTCGAGATCCAGGAAGCCTTCGCCAAGAACATCGTCACCGGCTATATCCGCATCGAAGGCCAAACCGTCGGCGTCGTCGCCAACCAGCCGATGGTGCTGGCCGGCTGCCTCGATATCGACGCGTCACGCAAGGCCGCCCGCTTCGTCCGCTTCTGCGATGCCTTCTCGATCCCGATCCTGACGCTGGTCGATGTGCCCGGCTTCCTGCCCGGCACCGCCCAGGAATATGGCGGGGTCATCAAGCACGGCGCGAAACTCTTGTTCGCCTATAGCCAGGCGACCGTGCCGATGGTGACGCTGATCACCCGCAAGGCCTATGGCGGCGCCTATGACGTGATGGCCTCCAAACATATCGGCGCCGACATCAACTATGCCTGGCCGACCGCCGAAATTGCCGTCATGGGCGCCAAGGGCGCGACCGAGATCCTCTACCGCTCGGAACTCGGCGACCCGGAGAAGATCGCGGCGCGCACGAAGGAATACGAGATCAACTTCGCCAACCCGTTCAAGGCCGCCGAACGCGGTTTCATCGACGAGGTGATCATGCCGCATTCGTCGCGCCGCCGGATTGCGCGGGCGTTTGCGAGTTTGAGGAACAAGCAGGTCGGCACGCATTGGAAGAAACACGACACGATGCCGCTGTGAGGCCCACTAATGAGTATCGCCAGAATTTACGCTGTTGTCCGCCTCACGCTCGCAGGAACAATGACCTCCCTATCTGCACAGCCTTCTTTGGCAGAAGGCAGCCAATCGGAAATCATTCAGATAAATCCTAGCCAGATTCAAACCCTGGAAACTCCTCCTTGGGAGAGACCCGCAAATGGTGAAACCAAGGCATGGGAAGAAAAATTGCGCTCTGATGCGTCTACGAAGTTCAGCGGGAACTTGGTGAAGGCCGCGGGAGCTGCTGCTGCTAAAGGTTTCAGGGCATTGGATGAATTGGACATGGCGTCCGCATCGCAAAGCTTCAGCGAGGCTGCCGTACTCGATCCGCGGAGCCCATATCCGTACCTCGGATTCGTTGACATCTATCGCCTGACGATGAAATCGGACAAGAAACAGTTCTGCCTGAAGGCCGCCATCGAGAGAAGCACCAAACAGAAGATGGCGTTAATAATGATCGGCACGAATCTTGCCATCGACGGCGATTATCGACAAGCAGCCGTCTTCTTTAACTCGGTGCTGGATCTTGACGCAGACGATCGACATGCTCACCTCATGCTTGCGAAGACATACAGGATCCTCGGTGACGATCAGAAGGCGGATCATCATCAGACGCTCACAAAGCAATAAGCCGGTTCGTCTTCGTTGCATTTCTTGACCCGAAAAACAGAGGTTTTCATGACTGACGAAAAATTTCCGCCCGCAAACAATTTTCCAACCGGCTATGTGCCCCCGAAGGTCTGGACCTGGGAGCCTGGCAATGGCGGCGCCTTTGCCAGCATTAATCGTCCGACATCAGGCGCCCAGACCGAAAAGCCACTGCCGGTCGGCAAACACCCGCTGCAACTCTATTCGCTGGCCACGCCGAACGGCCAGAAAGTCACGATCCTGCTCGAGGAACTGCTGGCCGCCGGCCACACGGGCGCGGAATATGACGCCTGGCTGATCAACATCGGCAAGGGCGATCAGTTCGGCTCGGGCTTCGTCGATATCAATCCGAACTCCAAGATCCCGGCCCTTATGGACCATGCGCCGAAGGATGGCGGCCAACCGATCCGGCTGTTCGAATCCGCTTCGATCATGACCTATCTGGCGGACAAATTCGGCGCCTTCCTGCCGTCGGAAACCCGCGCCCGCGCCGAAACCCTGAACTGGCTGTTCTGGCAGATGGGCTCGGCGCCCTTCCTCGGCGGCGGTTTCGGCCATTTCTATGCCTATGCGCCGATCAAGATCCAGTACGCGATCGACCGTTATGCAATGGAAGTGAAGCGCCAGCTCGACGTGCTCGACCGGCATCTTGCCGACAACCAGTTCATGGCGGGCGCCGACTATACGATTGCCGACATGGCCATCTGGCCCTGGTATGGCAAGATCGTGCTCAGCCAGGCCTATGGCGACGCCGGAACCTTCCTCGATGCCGCAAGCTACGAGAACGTGGTGCGCTGGACCAACGAGATTGGCGCGCGTCCGGCTGTCAAGCGCGGCAGCATTGTCAACAAGACCTCGGGCGAACTGTCGGAACAGTTGCATGAGCGCCACGACGCTTCCGACTTCGAGACAAACACCCAAGACAAGATTGCCCAGTCCACCGAGAAGACGGCATAAAGGAGACCAGGATGGCCAGACCACCCGAAATGACCAAGCACAGGGGCTTTCCCTCCGGCCTGCCGGGCCATGGCCATCACTTCACCATCCGCCGGGCGAACGAAAAGGGGGCAACCCCGCTGAAGATCCTTCAGCGTCTCGCCCGTCCGAACACCATCGAGCAGAAGGTTGACGCGGCCTTCCTGCATGCGCTGTGGCATCATTTCGGCGACCAGCCCTTCGAGCGTGGCAATCTCGATGCCGGCCGGTTGAACCTGCTGTTCGGCCGCGAAGTCGTGCCGGCGGAAACGCCTTTCGACCCGACATCCTACGAAGCCCTGCTTAGGATCGACGAAAAGGTCGGCCGCAAGAGTTTTCCGGATGCCTTTGAAGACGTGTTCGAGGTTTGACGCCATGGCCAAAGAATCGCTTATGCCCAAGCACCAAGGTTTCCCGCCGGGCCTGCCCGGAACACAGTGGCAATACACCCTGCGCCGCCCGAACCCCAAGGTGACCCCGCTGACCAACTGGCCCCGTCACCGGACCATGGACCCGTCCGTGGCGCTGGCCGATCTCGGCTTCGTCCATGCACTCTGGCAGTATTTCGGCACGGAGCCCTTTGAGCGCGGCAATCTCGACGGCGAACGCCTCTGCCGGTTGTTCGGCCGGGAAATCATCGCCGCCGAACGCGGCTTCGATCCGCAATCCTATTTTGCCAAACTGAAGTTGAACGAGCCACTCGCCCGCAAAAACTTTCCCGACGCTTTTGGCGAGGTGAAGAACGAGCAGAGCGTGGCGAAGGGCGTCAGCAAACCAAGCCGGTAACAATCAGCTTATCGCGCAATCTTGCCGGTCGAAGACGCCGCGGAGAAGGGCAGTGCAACCATGATCCAGAAAATCCTCATCGCCAATCGCGGCGAAATCGCCTGCCGCGTCATTAAGACCGCGAAGAAAATGGGCATCAAGACGGTTGCCGTCTATTCCGATGCCGACCGCGATGCGCTGCATGTCGAAATGGCCGACGAGGCGGTGCATATCGGCCCGGCCCCGTCGAACCAGTCCTATATCGTCATCGACAGGATCCTCGACGCAATCCGAAAGACCGGCGCCGATGCGGTGCATCCAGGCTATGGCTTCCTGTCGGAAAATGCCGCCTTTGCCGAAGCGCTGGAAAAGGAAGGCGTCACCTTCATCGGCCCGCCGGTCGGCGCGATCCAGGCCATGGGCGACAAGATCACCTCGAAGAAGCTCGCAGCCGAGGCCGGTGTTTCCACCGTGCCCGGCCATATGGGCCTGATCGCCGACGCCGACGAGGCGGTGAAGATTTCCGGCGAGATCGGCTATCCCGTCATGATCAAGGCCTCTGCAGGCGGCGGCGGCAAGGGCATGCGCATCGCCTGGAACGACGAAGAGGCCCGTGAAGGCTTCCAGTCGTCGAAGAACGAGGCAAAAAATTCCTTCGGCGACGACCGCATCTTCATCGAGAAATTCGTCACTGAGCCACGCCATATCGAGATCCAGGTGCTTGGCGACAAGCACGGAACCGTGCTCTATCTCGGCGAGCGCGAATGCTCGATCCAGCGGCGCAACCAGAAGGTCATCGAAGAGGCCCCCTCGCCTTTCCTCGATCCTGCCACCCGCAAAGCTATGGGCGAACAGGCCGTGGCGCTGGCGAAAGCCGTCGGCTACCACTCGGCAGGCACGGTTGAGTTCATTGTCGATGGCAAGCAGAACACGTTCTACTTCCTCGAGATGAACACCCGCCTGCAGGTAGAGCATCCGGTGACGGAGCTCGTGACCGGCCTCGATCTCGTCGAACAGATGATCCGGGTTGCCTCGGGCGAAAAACTGTCCTTCGGCCAGGACGACGTTAAGCTGAATGGCTGGGCGATCGAAAGCCGGCTTTATGCCGAAGACCCCTATCGCAACTTCCTGCCCTCGATCGGTCGCCTGTCCCGCTACGGCCCGCCGCTAGAGGGACGGACGGCTGACGGCACCGTGATCCGCAACGACACTGGCGTCTTCGAAGGTGGCGAGATATCGATGTATTACGACCCGATGATCGCCAAGCTCTGCACCTGGGCGCCAGACCGGCTGCAGGCGATCGATGCGATGTCGGAAGCACTCGACAGTTTCGAAGTCGAAGGCATTGGCCACAACCTGCCCTTCCTGTCCGCCGTCATGAACCAGGACCGTTTTCGCTCAGGCCAGATCACCACGGCCTATATCGCCGAGGAATTCAGGGAAGGTTTCACCGGCGTTGCGCCGGATGCGGCCTCCGCAGAAAAGCTTGCAGCCGTCGCCGCTGTCGTCAACCACCGCCTGCAAGCCCGCGCCACGCAGATTTCCGGCACGATCGACAACCACGCCCGCATCATCAGCACAGACTGGGTGGTGAACCTTGCCGGCAGCGATCACGCGTTGACCCTCTCGGAAGGCTCGGGCAATACGCGCGTGGCCTTCGCGGAAGGCGGCGAACTTGTGGTTGGCAGCACCTGGACGCCAGGCCAGACACTGGCAAATTTCGACATCGGCGGCGAGACCATCGTCGTCAAGATCGACCTCAAGGGCCCGGCGATCCGCCTGCGCTGGCGCGGTATCGATGTCACCGCCCGCGTCCGCTCGCCCCGTGTTGCCGCGCTCGCCAGGCTGATGCCGGAAAAGCTGCCGCCCGATACCTCCAAGCTGCTGCTCTGCCCGATGCCCGGTGTGATCACCGGCGTGGCGGTCAGGGAGGGGGAAACCGTGGAGGCGGGTCAGCCCTTGGCAACCGTCGAGGCGATGAAGATGGAAAATGTCCTCAAAGCCGAACGCCGTGGCACGGTAAAGGCGATTGTCGTCAAGCCGGGGCAAAGCCTGGCGGTCGACGAGCTGATCATGGAGTTCGAGGGGTAGCGCTTTCCTTTGAAGGGAAATCCCCTCATCCGCCTGCCGGCACCTTCTCCCCGTGAACGGGGAGAAGGCCGAGATGGCGCCACTTGCGCCTCCCTCTCCCCGCTTGCGGGGAGAGGGCAGGGTGAGGGGCAAACAGGAATACTAGTCGTCGGCCCGCAGTCCATGCGGAGCAGGGAGAAGACCAGATGACCAAGAAAACCATCGCCGACTGGCAGGCGCTTGCCGAGAAGGAACTGAAGCGACCGGCAGACGCGCTCACCTGGCATACGCCGGAGGGCATCGACGTCAAGCCGCTCTACACAAAGGACGACATTGCCGGCATCGGTCATCTCGACAGCCTGCCGGGTTTTGCCCCCTTCGCCCGCGGTCCACGCGCCACCATGTATGCCGGCCGGCCCTGGACCATCCGGCAATATGCCGGCTTCTCGACGGCGGAAGAAAGCAATGCCTTCTACCGCAAGGCGCTTCTCGCCGGTCAGCAGGGCGTCTCTGTCGCCTTCGACCTTGCTACCCATCGCGGCTACGACTCGGATCATCCGCGCGTTGAGGGCGACGTTGGCAAGGCTGGGGTTGCGATCGACTCGGTCGAGGACATGAAGATCCTGTTCGACGGCATTCCGCTCGAAGCAATCTCCGTCTCGATGACCATGAACGGCGCGGTCATCCCGATTCTGGCCAATTTCATCGTCACCGGCGAGGAACAGGGCGTCTCTCGCGACAAGCTCAGTGGCACGATCCAGAACGACATCCTCAAGGAGTTCATGGTCCGCAACACCTATATCTACCCGCCCGAGCCCTCGATGCGGATCATCGCCGACATCATCGAATACACGGCGAAGGAGATGCCGAAGTTCAACTCCATCTCGATCTCCGGCTACCACATGCAGGAGGCCGGTGCGACGCTGGTGCAGGAGCTCGCCTTCAAACTCGCCGACGGGCGCGAATATGTCCGCGCCGCGATTGCCAAGGGTCTACCGGTCGACGAGTTCGCCGGCCGCCTGTCGTTCTTCTTCGCCATCGGCATGAACTTCTTCATGGAGGCCGCCAAGCTGCGCGCCGCACGCCTGCTCTGGACCCGCATCATGCAGGAATTCGAGCCGAAGAAAGAGTCGAGCCTTATGCTGCGCACCCATTGCCAGACCTCGGGCGTGTCGCTGGCCGAACAGGACCCCTACAACAATATCGTGCGCACGGCGTTTGAAGCCATGTCCGCCGTGCTCGGTGGCACCCAGTCGCTGCACACAAATTCGTTTGACGAGGCGATTGCCCTGCCGACGGAATTTTCCGCCCGCATCGCCCGCAACACGCAGCTGATCCTCCAGCACGAGACCGGCGTGACCAAAGTCGTCGATCCACTGGCCGGCTCTTACTATGTCGAGAGCCTGACAAACGACATGGCGGAAAAGGCCTGGGCCCTGATCGAGGAGATCGAGCGGCTGGGCGGCATGACCAAGGCCGTCGATGACGGGTTGCCGAAGCGCCTGATCGAGGAAGCCGCCACCCGCCGGCAGGCTGCCGTCGATCGCGCCGAGGAAGTGATCGTCGGGGTCAACAAATACAGGCTCGAAAACGAGGCACCGATCGACATCCTGCAGATCGACAATTCCGCCGTGCGGGTCTCGCAGGTCAAGCGCCTGGAACAAACGAAGCGCCAGCGCGATCCGCAAGTGGTGGAAAATGCACTTGCCCGGCTGACAGAGGTCGCGAGTACCGGACAGGGAAACCTGCTCGCAGCAGCCGTGGAAGCCGCCCGCGCCCGCGCCACTGTCGGCGAAATCTCCGACGCCATGCGCATTGTCTTCGGCGACCATGCCGCAACGCCGGAAGTGGTGCATGATATATACGGCAAGGCCTATGAAGGCGACCCCGAGATGGAGATCCTGTCCGGCCGGCTCAACGACTACAGCAAGGCATCCGGCAAGCCGCGTGTGCTGGTCGCCAAACTCGGTCAGGACGGCCATGACCGCGGCGCCAAGGTGATTGCCTCGGCTTTTGGCGACATCGGTTTTGATGTCGTGGCGGGCCCGCTCTTCCAGACCCCGGACGAGGCCGCGGATCTCGCCATCGCGCAGAAGGTCAATATCGTCGGCATGTCGTCGCTCGCGGCCGGCCACAAGACGCTCGCCCCGCAACTGGTCGAGGCGCTGAAGGCCAGAGGCGCCGGCCACATCATCGTCGTGGTCGGCGGCGTCATCCCCCGCCAGGATTATGACTTCCTCATCGAACACGGCGTCTCCGCCGTCTTCGGACCCGGCACCAATGTCATGGATGCGGCCCGCGCGGTTCTTGATCTGCTGGAGGGCAGGCTCAAGAACAGCTGATCTTAGCCCACCTACTTGTCGTCGGCAGCATTCGCACCAAGCAGCTTCGGCAGGTCGCCGAAGCGCGCCACCAGGCCGAAGATCAGCGCCGCCATGACGACAAACAGGACCGTCACCGAGGCCATCACCGGCGTGTAACCATAACGTAGCGCGTTGAAGATCTTGATCGGCAGCGTCTCCATGGTGAAGCCGACGGTCATGTAGGCAACAATATATTCGTTGAGCGACAGCACGAAGGCGAAGGCATAGCCGGAGACGAGATAGGGCATGATCAGCGGCAACACGACCGTGCGGAAGATCGTCCTGTCATCGGCGCCCATGGTCGAGGCGGCCTCGACCAGCGAGCGGTCGATCGCCGAGAACCCCAGCGACAGCGTCACCAGCGGCAGCGTGACGAAGAAGATCGCGTGACTGATCACCGCCGTCCACGGCTGACCGTAGAAACCCGTCGTTGCCCAGAAGGTCAGGAGCCCAAGCGCGGTGATCACCGGCGGCAGGGTGAAAGGCGCAATCCCGAGCAACTGGAAGACCTGCGCCCAGGGTGCCAACCTGCGCCACAGGAACCAGGCGAGTGGAAGCGCGATGGCAACCGCGAGGGCTGCGGCCGTCAGCGCCAGGATCAGCGACGCAAACAGCGCCGAACGCCAGCCGGCATCGGTGAAGATCGCCCCATACCAGGAAAGCGAGAAACCCTGTGGCGGAAAGTTCAGGCTTTGCTTCTCGTTGACCGAGACGCCGGCTACGACGACGATGGGCGCGGCGAGAAAGATCGCGATCAGGGTGAAATAGACGCGGGTGAGAACCTTGTTCATGCGGCTTCTCCCTTGCGACCGACAAGAAGCGTCAACGCCACCATGCCGAGCGTCACAAGCACCAGGAAGACGGCCATGGCAGCCGCGAACGGCATGTTGGACTGGTAGATCGCCTGGTCGGTAATCAGCACCGACAACGTCCAGTGCTGCGGCCGACCAAGGATCTGCGGCAGCAGATAGGAGCCGAGCGCGAAGATGAAGACCATGATCAGCGTGGCGATCAGCGTGTTGCGCAAGGCCGGCACGACGACGGTGAAGAAGGCCTTGATCGGGGAAGCACCGAGCGTGCGGGCCGCTTCCGTCAGCGTCGGGTCAAGCCGCACCAGAGCCGGATAGAGAACCAGCACCGTATAGGGCAGCGCCTGATAAACCATGCCGGTGAGCACCGCACCGAAATTCGGCATCAGGGCGACTGGTTTTTCCATCAGCCCGATCATCACCAGGAGATTGGTGATACCGGCCGTGCGCGAAAACAGCGTCGACCAGGCAAAGCCGATGATGACTTCCGACAGGGAGAGAATGGAGAGCAGCGCCACCAGCCATAAGATCTGTGCTTTGCGCGACATCCGGGCAAGCAGATAGGTAAACGGCAGGCCCAGTGAAACGCAGACGACCGCCACGGCAATCGCCAGCATCAGCGAAAAGCCGAGCACGCCCGCAAAGAAGGTGGAGATGAAGCGGGCATAATTGTCGAAGACGAAGGCGGTCGAATAGAAGCCGGCAGGGTCCCGCTTGAAGAAGGACACGGCAATCATCGTCGCAAACGGCACGACGAAGAACAGGATCAGCATGCCCGCCGGAAAGGCGAGCGGCGCGTAGTCGAGCGCTGTCTTGGGCGGTTCGCGTCTCATGCTGCAAGCACCACGGCGGTTTCCGGATCGATCACCAAGCCGACCTCCTGGCCGACCGAGACGACAGGTCGCTCACGTGGCGTCGAGACCGCAACCACCTCGGTGCCGGCGACATCAAGGAAGGTCTCGATCGTGCCGCCGAGATCGCGGATGAAGGTGACCCTTCCGGTCAACCGGCCTTCGCCAGGCGCCGAAAGCCTGATGTCCTCCGGTCGCACCGACAGGCTGCAGGACGACTGGCCTGCGGGCGGCGCAATGCCGGAAACCGACTGGCCGAGGACCAGCGTCTGGCTGCCCTGCACGCTCAGCGGCAACAGATTGGTCGAGCCGATGAAGTCCGCAACGAACCGGTCTGCCGGCTTGCGATAGATTTCGATCGGGCTTGCCGCCTGGCGGATCTTGCCGCCATTCATCACGACAACGGTGTCGGCCATGGTCATGGCCTCGCGCTGATCATGTGTCACCACGATCGTGGTGATGCCGAGCTGCTGCTGCAGCTTGCGCAACTCGACCTGCATGGCCTCGCGCAGCTTGGCGTCGAGCGCCGAGAGCGGCTCGTCGAGCAGGAAGAGTTTCGGCGAGATGGCCAGTGCCCGGGCAATCGCCACGCGCTGTCGCTGTCCACCGGACAACTTGTTGACCGGACGGTCGGCATAACCCGTCAGATGGATCATCGCGAGCAGTTCCTGCACTCGGCTGACCTGCTCCTCGCGACCGACACCGCGGATGCGCAGCGGATAGGCGATGTTTTCACCGACGGTCAGATGCGGAAACAACGCCAGCGACTGGAAGACCATGCCGAGATTGCGCTTGTGCGTCGGCATGCGGGTGATGTCTTCCCCGTCGAGCACGATTTCACCACCGGTCGGCAGGTCGAGCCCGGCGATCATCCTGAGCAGCGTAGTCTTGCCGCAGCCGGAGGGTCCGAGCATACAGACAAAGGTGCCATGCGGCACGGTCAGTTGCACCTGATCGACGGCGGTAAAGGGGCCGAATTGCTTGGTGACGGAATTGAGGACGAGGCCGGACATCATGTCTCCGAAATCAATTGGTGTGGGCTCAGAGCGCCTATGGCGCCACAATAGCATTGTGCGCTTGAATTGCCTTGCAAAGAACTCAAAGGAAGCTGCGCTTCCCAAAGCTCCTCATCCGCCCT
>NZ_AHZC01000026.1 GCF_000247475.1 Rhizobium sp. PDO1-076
CCAGCGCCGCAAATGAGCAGTCGCAAATCGATCTTGATCTTGGCGTAAAGGTACCGGGCCTGGCATCCGCCAAACTAAGCCTTGCCATCGGCGAGCCGGCAATCGTCTCGCCCAAAGCCGCCGTCGGTACGCCCGGAACGATCATCCGTACTGCGCAAACAAGGCTGGCGATCGAAATCAGCAGCGAGGGCATGTTGGCACTCGCCGGGATAAAGGTCAGAGTACCGATCTACCTCGAAGTGGCCCACGCGGAAGCAAAATTGGCCAGTATTCGTTGCCAGGGTGCCAGCAATGAAGGCAATGTACAGGTGGAAGCAGTGCCGGGCGTCGTCGAATTGGCCCTCGGCGAGGTCAACACCAAGGCGTTTGCCAACTTCGGCACCACGCCGCGTGTCAGCAAAGCAACCCTTGTCGCAGCGCCGCTACTGGGTATTGACGCACTCGCCTATGTCAACGCGAGCAACATGCAGCCGAAAACCCTGACCTTCACCGCCAGTGACATCAGATCAGACGTGATCAAAACGATATCGACGAGCGATACTCTGACATCCCTGCAGGCATCGTTGTTGAAGAACCTTGATCTTGACGTGCGGCTCGGCCCCTTGAGCATCAGCAGTCCAAAAGCCATCCAGATGGCTCTGTCCGATACGCTTTCGGCGCTCACTGTCCCGCTCGACAAGATCCTCTACAACACGTTGCTGACACTCGGCATCAGGGTGGGCGAAACCGATATCAGGGTCACCGACGCGCGATGCATGCAGTCGGTTCTCGTTCAATAGGCAGCAGTTCAGCGCCGGGAAATGAAAAAGGCCGATGCTTTCGCATCGGCCTTTGCATATCATTTCTATCGATCGGACAGCTTAGCCGTTGGCAACCATCATGCGCTTTTCGTCGCGGCCACCCTTCATGCGCTCGGCCAGCAGGAAGGCCAGTTCGAGCGCCTGATCGGCGTTGAGGCGCGGGTCGCAATGGGTGTGGTAGCGGTCCTGCAGGTCTTCCGCCGAAACAGCACGCGCACCACCGGTGCATTCGGTCACGTCCTTGCCGGTCATCTCGATATGGATGCCGCCCGGATGCGAACCTTCCGCACGGTGGATCTGGAAGAAGCTCTCGACTTCCGACAGGACGCGTTCGAACGGACGGGTCTTGTAGTTGTTGAGCGTGATCGTGTTGCCATGCATCGGATCGCACGACCAAACGACCTTGCGGCCTTCTCGTTCGACCGCGCGGATAAGGCGCGGCAGGTGCTCGGCAACCTTGTCATGACCGAAGCGGCAGATCAGCGTCAGACGACCGGCTTCGTTCTGTGGGTTGAGGATGTCGATCAGGTTCAACAAATCGTCAGCCTGCAGCGACGGGCCGCACTTGAGGCCAATCGGGTTCTTGATGCCGCGGCAATATTCCAGATGCGCGTGGTCTGCCTGGCGCGTGCGGTCACCGATCCAGATCATGTGACCGGACGTGGCATACCAGTCACCGGACGTCGAATCGACGCGGGTCAATGCTTCTTCATAGCCGAGAAGCAGCGCTTCGTGGCTGGTGAAGAAATCGGTTTCGCGCAGGCTCGGATTGTTTTCCGACGTAATGCCCACAGCCTTCATGAAGTCCATGGTTTCGGAAATACGGTCGGCAAGCTTGCGGTAGCGCTCGGCCTGTGGGCTATCCTTGACGAAGCCAAGCATCCACTGGTGTACATTCTCAAGGTTGGCATAGCCACCCATGGCAAAGGCACGCAGCAGGTTCAGCGTTGCAGCAGACTGGCGGTAGGCCATCAGCTGACGGTCCGGGTTCGGGATACGTGCATCCTCGGTGAACTCGATGCCGTTGATGATATCACCGCGGTAGCTCGGAAGCTCGACGTCGCCGATCTTCTCCATATCCGACGAGCGCGGCTTGGCGAACTGGCCGGCGATACGGCCGATCTTGACCACCGGCAGTTGCGCGCCAAATGTCAGAACGACAGCCATCTGCAGGAAGGCGCGGAAGAAGTCGCGGATATTGTCCGCGCCATGTTCGGCAAAGCTCTCGGCGCAATCGCCACCCTGCAACAGGAAGCCGTTGCCTTCGGCAACATTGCCGAGCGCCTTCTTCAGGCGGCGCGCCTCACCGGCAAAAACGAGCGGCGGGTAGGATGCAAGCTGCAGCTCGGCAGCCTTCAAAGCTTCCTGATCCGGATAGGCCGGAACCTGCTTGATAGGCTTCTGCCTCCAGCTGTTCGGGGTCCAATTCTGCGCCATGGTCGTCACCTGTCCTGAAATAGAAAAACGGCCTCCTCCCGGCCGCGTCGGATGGGGGCTTATAAACCGTTATATGTGGCTTGCAAAGTCGAAGTTTAAGGGCTTTCGAACGGAAAAAACAATGTCGACAGTCCCCGAATACCAATCCGAAACCGATCCGTTTCGAGCATGGAGGTCGCGCGCGCAGAACGTTGTCATTCCGATCCCGATGAACAATAATAGACGTTCACGTAAACGTAATTTCGACGCCATGTAGAGGAAGAACGCTGCCATGGACACTCGTTACGCGATCACCAGTCGGGAAATCAGATTCAACACCGCGGATCAATTCCCGCTGACCGGCACGCTCTTCAGCGGCAACGGTAATGGTCCCCTCGCCCTGATCTCGTCGGCAGCAGCGGTTCCGCGCACGATCTATACCCGCTTCGCCGAACATCTGGTTGCCGATCACGGTTACCGTGCGGCACTCACCTACGATTATCGCGGAGTCGCCAGATCACCCGTTCAACCGGGCTGGCGGCGACCACTGCTGATGCGCGACTGGGCACTTTTCGATATGCCCGCAGCCGTCGACGCACTTGAGCGCGAGGCACCGGGCCATGCCATGGTTGGCATCGGACAATCATTCGGCAGCCAAGTTCTGGCGCTGGGTGGCCGCGCTGATCGTTTCGACCGTTACCTGATGGTTGCGCCGATGACGGGCCATTGGGCCAATACCAACGAACCGTGGAAAGTCTTCGCCCTGATGAACCTGATCGGCGTACCCATCGCGATGTTAACGGGAAATGTACCGGGATGGATCGGCCTGGGGGAAACGCTGCCGGGGACGGTTTTTCGGGAATGGAGCCGTTGGGGGCGTCATCCCGAATATTTCTTTGCCGATCCGTCCATGAATGCCATTCATCGCTTCGGTGAGGTCACGACGACGATCCTTGCTCTCGGCATGACAGACGACCCCTGGGGCACACCGCGTGCCCAACAGGCATTGCTCAAGCACTACACGAATGCACAGATCGAGACGCGGTGGCACGCACCGGGGGAAGCGGGTGGAAAAATCGGCCATCTGGGCTTTTTCCGCCAGACATTCAGAGATTCACTCTGGGCGCCAGCAATAGACTGGCTCAGCCTCCGCCGCTGAAATGCGGCACTGCACAAGAGTTACACACATTATTCACAGTCTGTAACAGGCCGACACATTCGCGCGGGCTTGTCAGACGACCACGGCCGTCGCACATTCGAGATCTGTAATCAACACTTGACCAATATGACATCGCGATTGCCCTCCCCTGGTCAGCCTCACGCAAGTCCCGCTGACTACCCCGACAGGCGGGGGTATTGCGAACTGTATTGGAAACTTCGGTTTCCTGCGTAGATCATGAGGATCGTGTTATGGCGTATGACTGGAATGGTGCCCTTACGCGTAGAAGAAACCGCATGCGGTTGATCGCGCTCTCTGTCCTGGGGCTCGCCGTTCTTGCAGCACCGGTGCTGGCATGGGCTTGAAACCATCGGGCCGGACAGACGAAGCTTGAACAGAGTTCAATCACAAAGAGGCGCGGCATTGCCGCGCCTCTTTGTCTTCAACCAGACCGCGCGCCGCCATCAGCGTGGCGCAGATCTTCACTAGATTAAACCCGTTCGCCGTTCTTGATGCGATAGCTAGGGCTATACATCGTCACCAGTTCTTCCGCCGCCGTCGGATGTACCGCCATGGTCCGGTCGAAATCGTCCTTCGTGCAACCGGCCTTCAACGTAATGCCGAGGAGCTGGGCCATTTCGCCTGCGTCATGACCGAGGATATGCGCCCCGACGACCTTTCGGTCGGCCGCGTTGACGATCAGCTTCATGATCATCTTTTCAGCCCGACCGGACAGCGTTGCCTTCATCGGACGGAACTGCGCGCGATAGACTTCGATCTCATCGAAACGTTTCGCCGCCTCGTCTTCCGACATGCCGACAGTCCCGATCTCCGGCTGAGAAAATACAGCGGTCGCAATCATCTCGTGGTCCGGCGAAGTCGAATTGTTCCGGTATTCCGTCTCGATGAAACACATCGCCTCATGGATAGCGACCGGTGTCAATTGCACGCGGTCGGTCACGTCGCCGAGTGCGAAGATGCCGGTCACATTGGTGCGAGAATAAGCATCCACGACAATCGCACCACGCTCGTTGGTGGCAACGCCGGCCGCTTCAAGTCCGAGGCCCTTGGTATAGGGATCGCGTCCGAGTGCCAGCATGACCTGATCGACGGCAAGCTTGCCATTGTTCATCGTCTCGACTTCGAGACCACCATTCGCAGTCTTGGCCACGGACTGGATATGATCATGGCACAGGATCCGGATCCCCTTGGCTTCCATCGCCTCATGCAGGCCACGGCGCATATCATGGTCGAAGCGGCTGAGGATTTCGGCACCGCGATAGATCAATGTCGTCTCGACACCGAGACCATGAAAGATATTGGCGAATTCCACCGCGATATAGCCACCGCCTGCGATCAGGATCGAACGTGGAAGCGTTTCCAGATGAAAAGCCTCGTTCGAGGTGATGCAGAGTTCGTGGCCTGGCAGGGCTGCATGCGGGTTCGCACCACCGCCGACTGCGATCACGATCTTCTCGGCAGTTACCACCTTGCCAGTTTTCTTGATCAGCACGCTGTTCGGGCCGACAAGTTCGGCGCGCGACTCGATGATCTCGGCGCCGGCATTGTCCAGGCCTTTGCGGTACAGGCCTTCGAGGCGGGCAATCTCCAGGTCCTTTGCGGCAATCAGTTTCGTCCAGTCGAATGTGCTTTCGCCCACTGTCCAGCCATAACCGGCCGCATCCTCGAAATGCTCGTGGAACTGCGAGGCATAGACGAACAGCTTTTTCGGCACGCAGCCACGAATGACGCAGGTGCCACCGAAGCGATATTCTTCCGCAATCGCAACCTTTTTGCCAAGCGATGCCGCCAGACGCGCACTGCGCACGCCACCGGACCCACCACCAATCACAAACAGGTCATAGTCGAAACTGGACATTTTCTCTCCTTGCCGCCCCAACGCACGGGACGGCCCTGATATAGGGTGGGTGGAGCCCAAAAGAAAAGCCCGGACCAGGGCCCGGGCTTCATCTATTCGCTGGAATTCATCAGATTAAGGCTTGGGCGCATCCGTAGCCGGCGCCACAGCAGGCTGCGTTGCGCCAACTTCCTTGAGCAACGCTTCATTGGCCTGCTTTTCCAGGTCGCGGGCGATGCCCGACGTCCAAATGTCGGCAGCCTTCAACAGTTCGCGGGTGGCGATCGGGCCGTCCTTGAGAAGCTTCTTGCCGGCATCGCTGCTGTAGAATGCGGTGATCGCCTGCAGTTCTTCGACGGAGAAAGCCTTGGCATAGACCAGGGCCGATTCCTGCTCAAGATCAGCGCGGCGCGGCGCAAGCTTCAACGCTTCTTCCTCCACCTTGGCGGAAATGATGTCCTGCAGATTAGGGTAAGCCAGAATCAGCTGGCCTGTCAGGCGGTTCATGACATTCGGCAGGATGGCGTCAAAGCGGTCGGTCACGCCAAGTGACGCGATCGCCGCGCGCGCGGCCTGAATGTGCTCCGGCGCAACATCCTGCGCCTTGGCGGAGATCGCGCCCAGCATCACGCTGCCGACAATAACGGCGACCGATGCGAAACGGCTCATACCCGAAAAGCTGATCATGAAATTCAGTGCTCCTGTTTAGTTCTTCGGCTCCATCACCCGCGCACCCGCCGGACCGGCGATGATGGCGAGAGAGGCCAAGTTGATGAATAGGCCGTGTTCCACAACTCCGGGAATGGCATTGAGCTGGCTAGCCAATGCGTCTGCATCAGGAATACGGCCAAAAGATGCGTCGAGAATGAGATGTCCGCCGTCGGTCATGAAGACACCGTCGTCGCCTCTGGCCCGCAGTGTCAGCGCGCCGCTCAGACCAAGGCGCGATGCGAGCTTTTCGATCGCGACACGCGTGGACACCTGACCGAAAGGATTGATTTCGATCGGCAATGGGTACTGACCAAGTGTGTCCACCACTTTGCTCTCGTCGGCAATCACGATCATTCGCTGAGACGCTGCGGCGACGATCTTTTCGCGCAGCAAAGCGCCGCCACCGCCCTTGATCAGGGTCAGGCGCTGATCGATTTCGTCAGCACCATCGATGGTCAGATCAAGCTCCGGCAGTTCGTCGAGCGATTTCAGCGGCACGCCCAGCTCGACACAAAGACGCGCAGTCCGCTCGGATGTCGGCACACCCTGAACCTTGATGCCGCCCGCCACTTTTTCCGCAAGCAGGCGAACGAACTCTTCCGCGGTTGAACCGGTGCCGATACCAAGGCGCATGCCGTCTTCGACATGCTCCAGAGCCGCGGCTGCGGCCTTGATCTTCATTTCGCGGGCGTCCATGCGCCAAAAGCTCCCATCCGTTTCGTCGGAAGCTGTTTACACGCCTCCTCCAACAAACGAAAGCCCTCACCATACCGCCGCCGTTGCCTTTTCGGAGGATTTCCCCTAACGCCGAACAGACCTTGCCGCCCAAGCGAATGGAGCCTCCGCGTGACACAAACGACCATCGTCTTCGATCTCGACGGCACACTTGTCGACACCGCACCGGACCTCGTCGCCAGCCTGAACCACACGATCGCGATCCACGACCTTGCGCCGGTCGGTTACGGCGACCTCACCCACCTCGTCGGTCAGGGCGCCCGCGTGATGATCGCACGGGCTTTCGCGCTCCGGGGAGTGCCGCTCGATGATGCGCAACTGCCGGCCTTGCTCGAGCGGTTCATCAATCATTACAAGTCCGGCATGCCGGGTGAAAGCCGCCCCTACCCCGGACTTGTCGCAGCACTGGAGCGTCTTGCAGCAGAGGGTTTCACCCTGGCTGTCTGCACCAACAAGATGGAAGAACTCGCGCGTCCGCTAATTGAAAAGCTCGGTCTGACACATCACTTCGCCGCGATCACCGGTGGAGACACATTTGCGGTCCGCAAGCCGGATGCCGGACACCTCACCGGCACCATCGAAAAAGCCGGCGGAAACCCCAGGCGCGCATTGATGATCGGCGACAGCGTCAACGACATCCTGGCTGCCCGCAATGCCGGCATCCCGTCGGTCGCGGTCCCCTTCGGCTATTCCGATACCCCGATCGAATCCCTCGGCGCGAGCCGTATCATCAACCACTTCGATGAGCTGACAGTCGCCCTGGTCCATGAACTGGTAGAACACGCCTGAACCGATTGCGACACGCCCAATGAAAAATGGCGGGCCAAGGCCCGCCAGTTCAAACTTGTAGACCGCTACCGCGAGATCTTCGTTCAGGCCCCAGGCGTACGGGCATCCGTGGTGGTCGCGAAGGCTTTGCCAACCGCTTCGTCGCGGCCGTAGACATCGTCAAAGAACTGGACGACGCCGTCCTTGTTCGGCCAGGCGGTGAAATAAGACACATAGACCGGGATCTTCTGCGGAACCTGCACGGCACGGTTCTGGCCAGACGCGATCTGCTTGCCGATTTCCTCGACGGTGGTGCCCATGACGGCGGCGGCCATGACACGCGGCTCGGCCAGACGCACGCAACCGTGGCTCAACGCCCGCATGTCGCGCTTGAAGAAGCTCTTCGATGGCGTGTCATGCATATAGATGGCATGGTCATTCGGGAACAGGATTTTCAGTTCACCGAGCGCGTTGTCGCCACCCGGCGGCTGGCGCACATCGACGGAATGCGTCGTGTACCAATCGATCTGGCTGGACGCGACCTTCCGCCCGCCATAGCTCACCTCATAGCCCAGCCGGTCGAGATAGCTTGGGTCCGACCGCAGCTTCGGCAGCATCTCATTGATGATGATCGACTTCGGCACGCCCCAGTATGGGTTGAACTCCACCGTCTCGATCTGGTCCTGGAAGAAATAGGTCTGGTTCGAACGCGAGCCGACAACGACACGCATGTTGAGCTGTTCGCGGCCATCGTTGATGTAATAGGCGGTGTAGGCCGGCTGATTGATGAAGACATAGCGCTGACCGAGATCGGCCGGCAGCCAACGGATCTGCTCCATGGCAACGATCAGCTTCTGGATTTTATCGGCATTGCTGTGCCCGGTCATTGCCCGGACGGTTGCAGGACCGACGACACCGTCGGCTTTCAGGCCTTTTTCCTGCTGGAACGCTTCAACCAAAGCGACCAATTCAGGTGAATATTCAGGCGCGCCTGCATAGGCAGCCAGTACCGCCGCATGCTGGCTCTTGAGGGTATCGGAGCCGACCTGTTTCAACAGGCCGATGACATTGGCAAGCTCGGGATTGGACTGGCCGGGCTTCAACAGCGTCCCCGGAGCAACCTTTATAACGGGTGCAGATTTGCTGTCTTCCGCCCGCAAGCGGAGAAGTTCAGTCCGCAGAGCGGCATATTCGGCATTGCGCGGATCACGGTTGCGCAAATAGGCGCCGACATCCGGGCTCAGTCGCAGCATGTCCAGCACGGGCGCGAGATTGACACCCTTGCGCTTGAAATCGTGATAGCCGGAAATCTTGTTGGGATCGACGCGACCGCGAGTGGTATCGTTGACATAGGTCAGAACCTTGGCTGACAGCGCAAGCTCGAAAGCCATCAACTCCCGCTGGCGCTTTTCCGGGTCAGCCGGATCGCCAGAATCTGCTGGAGTGACGACCGCATAATCTTCCGGCGAAAGACCAGCGTCTGCAGCATGGGAAAGCGCATCGATCATCTGATGCGCGCGTTCCGTAAGCGCTGCATCTGTCACCCAGATCAGCGGCTTGTTCGGATTGCCATAATAGCCCTCAACGATCTTGGCGACGTCGTCGGTCGCGCGCACGGACGCTTCCGTCAGGAAGCGACGAGCCCCAACAACCTGGCCTTCCGGCGCCTCAACTCCTTCGGAGGCAACCGGTAGCTTGACCTGAATCGCGCGCTGGGCCTCAGGCTTGTAGGTATAGTAGCGCGGTCCGGAAACCTTCGGCAGCGGCTCCGGGTCGCCCATTTCGAGGCCGCCTTGCGCCTGCTGTTCGAGTGCTGCCGATGCAGCCTGCCGCTTCGTCTGTTTTCCCGGGCCGCCGCGAAGAAGATCGAGAAGCGTCGTCGCGCCGGCCTCGTGAGGAAGACCGCCAAGTGCAGTGGCCGCGGCCAGAAGCGCGGTTACCACGAATTTGCTGTTTCTCGTCATTCTCGCTCTCATTTCAATATGCGAGTCACATGGACTCGTGGCATCGACAGCCTGTTTGCGGATCACTAGCCGATCGGCTTTTGCTTGAAAAGTTGCGCCCGCGCTCTTGGATCCAAAAGAGGGTCTCAACTTTGTGTGAATCGGCTGAACGAAGCACCCGGCAGACACAGCAAACTAAATGGAAATATTCGTTAATTTTTGATTGACGCCAAATGTGAGCAGAACCGTGGCACAGGCGTTACGCGGTGCTGCCTTGCACAAATTGTTGTGATCCGTGCCGAATATGACACAACGTCGAACAGCCGGACTGTGTCGTCGCCGTGCCGGCGAAGGCAATCGCAGGAGCCAACGGTCACCATAGGGGACCGACCACCGGCAACACGGTAAAAAGCTGGCGCATGCCTTGCGCGACGATGGACACAATGAAAATTTGCCAGAGCTGACATCTTGACAGAAATTCTCATCTTATTGTTATGCGGTTGCGCTGGGAGATATCGGACCTAGATATTGTTTACCGGCAATTCGACGATCCACCGATGACGCGAAAGCGTGAGAGCGAAAGCAGGACGACCATGACCACCCGTACCGAAACCGATACCTTCGGCCCCATCAGCGTTGCCTCTGACCGCTATTGGGGCGCTCAGGCGGAGCGCTCTCTCGGCAATTTCAAGATCGGTTGGGAGAAGCAGCCCCTTCCGGTGGTTCGGGCGCTTGGCATTGTCAAACAGGCGGCAGCCCGCGCCAACATGGCACTGGGCAAACTCGACCCTGCCATCGGCGATGTGATCGTTGAAGCCGCGCAGGAAGTCATCGACGGCAAGCTGAATGAGCATTTCCCGCTTGTCGTCTGGCAGACGGGGTCAGGCACCCAGTCCAACATGAACGCCAACGAAGTCATTTCCAATCGCGCGATTGAAATACTCGGCGGCGTCATGGGCTCGAAGAAACCGGTCCACCCGAATGACCATGTCAACATGAGCCAGTCGTCGAACGATACCTATCCGACGGCAATGCATATTGCGGCGGCTGAATATGTCATTCATCATCTGCTGCCCGGCCTCAAGCATCTGCACGAAGCGCTCGACGCCAAGGCCAAGGCCTTTGCCCATATCATCAAGATCGGCCGCACCCATACCCAGGACGCAACACCGCTGACACTTGGCCAGGAATTCTCCGGCTACGCCGCCCAGGTCGCCTCGTCTATCAAGCGTATTGAACTGACCCTGCCCGGTCTCTACGAACTGGCCCAGGGCGGCACGGCGGTCGGTACTGGCTTGAACGCGCCGATTGGCTTTGCCGAGAAGGTTGCAGAGGAAATCGCCAGGATCACCTCGATACCGTTTGTCACCGCCCCCAACAAGTTTGAGGCGCTGGCTGCGCACGACGCGATGGTCTTTGCCCATGGCGCAATCAATGCCGCCGCTGCCGCCCTTTTCAAAATCGCCAACGACATCCGCTTCCTCGGTTCCGGTCCGCGCGCCGGTCTGGGCGAGTTGTCGCTGCCGGAAAACGAGCCCGGCTCGTCGATCATGCCGGGCAAAGTCAATCCGACCCAGTCGGAGGCCCTCACCCAGGTCTGCGCCCATATCTTCGGCAACAACGCCGCGATCACCTTCGCCGGGAGCCAGGGACATTTTGAGCTGAATGTCTTCAATCCGATGATGGCCTACAACTTCCTGCAGTCGGTTCAACTCCTCGGTGATGCTGCCGTCTCCTTCACCGACAATTGCGTTGTCGGCATCGAGGCACGCGAAGACAACATCCGCAAGGGCGTCGAGAATTCGCTCATGCTGGTGACCGCGCTGAACGGCAAGCTCGGCTACGACACATGTGCCAAGATCGCCAAGACCGCACACAAGAACGGCACGACCCTGCGTGAAGAAACTGTCGGAGGCGGCTACCTCACCAACGAGGAATTCGACCAGTATGTGCGGCCAGAACTGATGATCGCGCCAAACTGACCAAGTTCGGCGACCGACACAAACCTGTGCACGGCTGCACAAGGTGAATTACACCCTACTTGCAAACGTGCTAAAGTAATAGCCATGCGGGAGGTCGCCAAACAGTCACTGACGGTCTACCTCGATCCGGACGTCGTTGCCCGGATCGAGACGATGATTGGTGCTGGTCGCTTCGCAAATTCAAGCCAGATCGTGCAGGAAGCATTGGTGCTCTGGCTCACGGCATTCAACCAGCACCAATTCGAGCTGGAACTGAAGAAAGCCTATGAAAGCAGCATGACCCAGACGGGGGGCGAGAGTGTCAATGCTGCAAGCTTTCTGAGGACATTGGGCGAGCTGGCATGAGCGACAGCTGGCGCCACATCTCCCTCTTTAGAATCATTGAAATTTAACCCCCATCGCCGTAAACACCGCCATCCGACCCCCTGCGCCCGAAAGGCTCTTGACTGATGGCTGATGACCTATTTCCTCTTGGCGAAGACAAGACCCCTTACCGAAAGCTGACCTCCGACTACGTCTCCATCGACACCTTCAAGGGCCAGGATATCCTGACCGTGGAGCCGGAAGGTCTGCGACTGCTGGCAGAAACGGCCCTCTCCGATATCAACCACCTGCTGCGGCCAGGTCACCTGAAGCAGTTGGCCTCGATCCTTGAGGATCCTGAAGCGACCGACAACGATCGGTTTGTCGCCTACGACTTGCTGAAGAATGCCAATATTGCAGCCGGCGGTGTTCTACCAATGTGCCAGGACACCGGCACGGCGATAGTCATGGGCAAGAAGGGCCGTCGCGTCTGGACTGATGGCGGCGATTACGAGGCGCTGGCTGCAGGCATCCGCGATGCCTATGAACGCCGCAATCTGCGTTATTCGCAGCTCGCGCCGATCAGGATGTTCGAGGAAAAGAACACCAAGACCAATCTGCCGGCCCAGATCGACCTCTATGAAGAGGGCGAGGACGTCTACAAGTTCCTGTTCATGGCCAAGGGTGGTGGCTCGGCCAACAAGACCTTCCTCTATCAGGGCACCCCCTCGCTTCTGACCCACGACCGCATGATCGACTTCCTCAAGGAGAAGATCCTCACTCTGGGAACGGCAGCCTGTCCGCCCTACCACCTGGCGATCGTCATCGGCGGCCTGTCTGCCGAGATGACGCTGAAAACGGTCAAGCTCGCTTCGGCGCGTTATCTCGACTGTCTTCCCACGGAGGGCTCCGAAAGCGGGCATGCCTTCCGGGATATCGAGATGGAGAAGGAAATCCACAAGTTGACCCAGCAGATGGGCGTCGGCGCGCAATTCGGCGGCAAGTACTTCTGCCATGACGTTCGCGTCATCCGCCTGCCCCGCCACGGTGCGTCGCTGCCGATCGGCCTCGGCGTTTCCTGTTCCGCCGACCGCCAGGCGAAGGGCAAGATCACCCGTGACGGCATCTATATCGAGCAGCTCGAAACCGACCCGTCGAAATACATGCCCGAGATCGACGAGACCGCCCTCTCCTCCTCGATGGTCAAAATCGACCTCAACCAGCCGATGAGTGCGATCCTCGCGGAACTCTCCAGGCATCCAGTGAAGACCCGCCTGTCGCTGACCGGCACCATCATCGTCGCCCGCGACCTTGCCCATTCGAAGATCCGCGAACGGCTGGAAAAGGGCGAAGGCATGCCCGACTACATGAAGAACCATCCAGTCTACTACGCCGGCCCGGCAAAGACCCCGACCGGCTTTGCCTCCGGTTCCTTCGGCCCGACGACGGCCGGCCGAATGGACAGCTATGTCGACCAGTTCCAGTCCTTCGGTGGATCGATGGTTATGCTCGCCAAGGGCAATCGCTCGCGCGCAGTGCGCGAGGCCTGCAAGACCCATGGCGGCTTCTATCTGGGGTCCATCGGCGGTCCGGCCGCACGTCTCGCCCAGGACTGCATCCGCAAGGTCGAGGTTCTGGAATATCCGGAACTGGGCATGGAAGCCGTCTGGAAGATCGAGGTCGAAGACTTCCCCGCCTTCATCGTGACCGACGACAAGGGCAACGATTTCTTCCAGGAATTCAATCTCGGCTAGCCCAAAACGCGATCAGACGTGACGAGCGAGAGGCACGTCACGTCTGAAAAATAAATAAAAACAAATACTTGCGCCATAAATCCGGCGACAGTGCGAAATTGCACCATAGATTTATCAGTGCAATGCAATTAAACATTTTCAAAGTTTTTATCGATAAACAATTTATTGGGACTAGAAGGTCCGACCAATCTACTGGAGTTGGCCGATGACGACGGCGACACCGCCAAAAACGCAGGCAACTGACGTCGCGGCACAGATCTCTTTCGCAATGCGCACAATGGGAGTCGCTCCCATTCCGCGCAATTACGAGCTTTTTTATGAAGCCTATATCGGCTCCAATCCGGCCCTGACCCGCGAGCTGGCAGCC
>NZ_AHZC01000025.1 GCF_000247475.1 Rhizobium sp. PDO1-076
CCGCGGCCAACGGCTTCGGCAAGGTTCTGGTCGGCCAGGGCGGCATTCTCTCGACGCCTGCCGCATCGCACGTCATCCGCAAATACAAGGCCTTCGGCGGCATCGTGCTGTCAGCCAGCCACAACCCCGGCGGCCCGACCGAAGACTTCGGCATCAAGTACAATATCGGCAATGGCGGCCCTGCCCCGGAAAAGATCACCGACGCGATCTATGCCCGTAGCAAGGTCATCGACACCTACAAGACCGTCAATGCCGCCGATATCGATCTCGACAAGGTCGGCACATTCGAGCTTGCCGGCATGAAGGTCGCGGTGATCGACCCGGTTGCCGACTATGCCGAACTGATGGAAAGCCTGTTCGACTTCAATGCCATCCGCAACATGTTCGGCCTTGGCTTCCGCATGGTGTTCGACGCCATGAGCGCCGTCACCGGCCCCTATGCCAAGGACATCATCGAAGGCCGCCTTGGCGCCCCGGAAGGCACGGTCCGCAATTTCATTCCGCTGCCCGACTTCGGTGGCCATCACCCGGACCCCAACCTGGTGCATGCCAAAGACCTTTATGACGAGATGATGAGCGGTGCCGGCGCACCCGATTTCGGTGCCGCCTCCGACGGCGATGGCGACCGCAACCTGATCATCGGCAAGGGCATCTTTGTGACCCCTTCCGATAGCCTGGCGATCCTTGCCGCCAATGCCCATCTGGCGCCCGGCTATTCCGGCGGCATCGCCGGCATCGCCCGCTCCATGCCGACCAGTGCGGCCGCTGACCGCGTCGCGGAAAAGCTCGGCATCGGCATCTACGAGACGCCGACCGGCTGGAAGTTCTTCGGCAACCTGCTCGACGCCGGCAAGGTCACGATCTGCGGCGAGGAAAGCGCCGGCACCGGCTCCAGCCATGTCCGCGAAAAGGACGGTCTCTGGGCCGTCCTGCTCTGGCTCAACATCCTCGCCGTGCGCGGTGAAAGCGTCTCCGACATCGTCCACCAGCATTGGGCGACCTACGGCCGCAATTACTATTCGCGTCACGACTACGAGGGCGTCGATACCGAGCGCGCCAACGGCCTCGTCGCCATGCTGCGCGACAAGCTCGCCACGCTGCCCGGCACCAAGGTCGGCGATCTGACCGTCGCTGCCGCCGACGATTTTTCCTATCATGATCCGGTCGACCACTCGGTCTCCAACAACCAGGGCATCCGCATCCTGTTCGAAGGCGGCAGCCGCGTCGTCTTCCGCCTGTCCGGCACCGGCACGTCCGGAGCGACCCTGCGTGTCTATATCGAGCGCTACGAGCCGGATGCGTCCCGCCACGATATCGAAACCCAGGCAGCGCTTGCCGACCTGATCGCCGCTGCCGAAACGCTGGCCGAGATCAAGAGCCGCACGGCTTTCGACGAACCGACCGTGATCACCTGAGGCAAGAGTGGAAGCCGCAGGATAAAACTGAAAGGGCGGAGGTTCGACCTCCGCCCTTTGGCTTCAGGCTTGGCGTTTCAACCGTCTTGCTGGATATCCGGCTCCACCAGCAGAGCCAGTTGCGCCAGCGATTCCTGCCACCCGAGATAACATGCCGCTTCCGGGATCATTTCCGGCACGCCGGCCTGCGTGATCTTGATGTCGGTACCGCAGAAAACCTCCGTCAGCTCCACCGTGACATTCATCTCGCCCGGCAGGTTGGGATCATCGAACACGTCGTTGTAGCGGATCAGCTTGCCGGGAATGAGTTCCAGATAGGTGCCGCCGAAGCTGTGCGATTGCTGCGTGGTGAAATTGGTGAACGACATGCGGAATGTGCCACCCACCTTCGGTTCGAAGTGATGCATCTTGGCGACAAAGCCATAGGGCGGGACCCACTTGCATTGAGCATCGCCATCCATGAAGGCCCGATAGACCTTCTCCGGCGACGCTTTCAGCACCCGGTGCAGTCGGATTGTATGGGGCATTGTCATTCCTCCTCTTCTGATTTTTCTGGATTCAGCATTCCGCAGGCAGGATCATTTCCAGGTATCGACGCAGATGCCGCAAATTCTCACGCGCGGTTTCTGCAGCCAGCTTGGCCTTGGCAAAGATGAACGCCCCCTGCAGCACCGCTTGAATGAAGTAGCCGACGCTTTCCGCGGTCCAGTCGGCATCCGGAGCATAGTGGGCGCGGGCCTGTTCGAGATCGGCGGCGAGCCTTCCGATATGCGACGACATGCCGAAGTCGCAGGCTTCGCGGATCGAGGGATGCGACTGATAGGTCTCCTGCACCAGCGTACCGAGCAGGCAGGTGAATTCCGGCACCTCGAAATCGAGGATGGCCATGCGGAAATCGACATAGCCGAGAATGCGGTCGCGCGGATCGGCGAGGCTTTGATACGGCGCCTGCTCGAAGACTTCGGTGGTGAACTGGTTCCAATGCTCGACCGCGCCGAGGATCAGTTCTTCCTTGCTCTTGAAGTGGTGGAAGAAGCTGCCTTTGCTGACGCCGGCCCGTCGACAGATATCCTCCACCGTCGTCGCCGCATAACCCTGCTCCCGGATCAGGCCGAGCGTGGCCTCCAGCAGTTTCATGCGTGACGGGTGAATGATTTCGTTCATGTCGGCATTGTCCTCTTGCAATTATTAAACCAACCAGTTGGTATGCTGTCAATGGCGAACTTTCTTCGGTCCCGGCAGGTGAAAATGGAACAAAGCAACAGGGATATGGCAGGCAAGCGTTTCGCGCGCTTCAGCAACTGCTAACCTGTCTGCGTGACACAGACAGATTCGCCACCCCAAACCGCGGAAGACGTCATGAGCCAAAATCCTCTCGGAGCCGTGCTGCATCCCGCCGGCACAGATTTTTCCCTCTGGTCGCATCATGCCACATTGATCGAACTCTGCCTGTTCGATGCCGATGGCCGCACGGAAACAGCCCGCCTGCCGATGACGCGCGATGGCGACGATATCCATCGGCTTTTCGTCGGGAACGCAGGCGAAGGGACCCGCTACGGTTTTCGCGCCCATGGCCCCTACGATCCGGCGGAGGGCCATTGGTACGATCCCTCCAAGCTGCTGGTCGATCCATACGCCAAGGAGCTCGACCGCCCCTTCGTCCATGATCCGCGGCTTGCAGAATTCGGCACGGACACAGCCGACCTCGTGCCGAAAGCCATCGTGACGCGCGATGTGCCGGTCAAGGCGATGATGCCGCTCCTGCCGCGCGGCGGCTTCATCTACGAAGTCGCGGTCAAGCCTTTCACCATGCTGCATCCCGATGTGCCGGAAGCGCAGCGCGGTACGCTGGCAGCCCTCGTCCATCCCTCGGTGATCGCCCATCTGAAGAAGATCGGCGTCGATGCCGTCGAACTGATGCCGATCACCGCATGGCTCGACGAGCGTCACCTGCCGCCGCTGGGCTTGTCCAACAGCTGGGGTTACAATCCCATCGCCCTGATGGCGCTCGATCCGCGCCTCGTGCCGGGCGGCGTCAAGGAACTGCGCGAAACGGTCGACACCCTGCATCATGAAGGCATCGGCGTCATCCTCGACCTCGTCTTCAACCACACCGGCGAAAGCGATGTGCAGGGAACGACGCTCTCGATGCGCGGCATCGACAACCGATCGCTCTATCGCCACCTGCCGAATAATCCGGCGACATTGGTCAACGACACCGGCTGCGGCAACACGCTTGCCTGCGATCATCCGATGCTGCGCCGGCTGATCATCGATTCGCTGCGCCACTTCGTTCTTCAAGGCGGTGTCGATGGCTTCCGCTTCGACCTCGCGCCGGTGATCGGCCGCCACTGGGACGGCTTCCACCGCGATGCGCCAACGCTGAAGGCCATGCTCGAGGATGATGTGCTCGAAGACCGCATCATGATCGCCGAACCCTGGGACATCGGCCCCGGCGGCTACCAGCTTGGCCAGTTCCCGGCCCCCTTCCTCGAATGGAACGACCGCGCCCGCGATGTCTTCCGCCGCTACTGGCGCGGCGACAGCCACCTGACAGGCGATCTCGCCACGGCACTTGCCGGCTCCGCCGACCTCTTTGCCCACCACGGCGGCAGGGCAACCCGCAGCGTCAATTTCATCGCCGCCCATGACGGCTTCACCCTGCTCGACCTCGTCTCCCACGAACACAAGCACAATGAGGCCAATGGCGAGCACAATCGCGACGGCCACAACGAGAACCATTCCTGGAACAACGGCGCCGAAGGCGAGACCACTGACCGCACGATCCTGCGCAACCGACGGCAGGACGTCGCAGCTCTGCTCGCCACGCTCTTTGCCAGCCGTGGCACGATCATGCTGACGGCCGGCGATGAATTCGGCCGCACCCAGCGTGGCAACAACAATGCCTATTGCCAGGACAATGCCCTGACCTGGCTGGACTGGCAGAACCGCGACACGGAGCTGCTGGAAACGACCGCAGGCCTTGCCGCCATGCGCCAGCGCTTTACCGCCTTCTCCGACACGCAATTCCTCGATGGCAATGGCGACGTCGAATGGCTTTCAGCAAGCGGTGAAGCCATGACCGTTGCCGACTGGGAAGATCCGGACCTGCGGGTCTTCGCCATGCTGTTGAAAACGCTGGATCGCCAGACCGGAAAGCCCGCCCGCATCGCCGTCCTGTTCAACCGTGCGCATGAGACACGCGACGCGATCCTCAGTCCCGAAACGGGACGAAAATGGAAGAAGCTGTCCTCGGGGCGCGGTGCTGCGGCAATTCATCTGAAACCGCGCTCGGTCGAATTCTGGCTCGAAGCATGATTTATTGCATGGATGGACAGTCCAGCTATTCCGCATGACAGGAACCACCTATAACCTATAGGAAAATATCGACAAAAGAGTGAGGTTCCATGCCACGTGAGATTTCCCTGTCCGAAGTTCGGGGGCTGCTTGGAACCGTCGTCGGTGTCTCCGACTGGATCACCGTCGACCAGACCATGATCGACGCCTTTGCCGGCGCGACCAATGACCACCAGTTCATCCACACCGACCCCGTCCGTGCAGCAGCAGAGACGCCTTATGGCGGCACGATTGCCCATGGCTTCCTGACCTTGTCGCTACTCTCGGCGATGAACTATGACTGCCTGCCCAAGATCCGCGAACAGACGCTGGGCATCAACTACGGCTTCGACAAGGTCCGTTTCATGTCGCCGGTCAAATGCAACAAACGCATTCGCGGCTCCTTTCTGCTGGCGGCCGCAAGATTTCGCGGCGCCGGCATGCTGATGAACACCTATGACCTGACCGTCGAGATCGAGGATGAACGCAAGCCGGCCCTGACGGCAAGCTGGATCACCATATCGCAGTTCGACCCGAAGGATCGTCCGGAAGGGGTGTAAGCGGACTATGCCGAACGAACGCGCCGAGACCATTCGCCAGAGTTTCCGCCGCCAGGCCAAGGCCTGCACCGATCTCGGCTCGCCGTTTACCGCCAGGCTCTGCCTGCTCGCAGCAGAACGCCTGACCGACGAAACACCGGTCGGCGCCACAATCCTCGGCTGGTCCGGCAATCCGGATGGCACCCATGATGCGCTCGCTTTGCGGCTCGCCGGCACGCTGCATGCCCTCGTTCGCAGCGGCCAAAACCCGGAACTTGCTGCGGTCTACCCGCCGCACGCCGCGGAAGACGAGATGCTTTGGGCGGCCATAGAAACGGCCCTGAAGCACAATGAGGACTTCATCCTTGAACGCCTCAAATCGGCGCCGCAGACCAACGAGGTCCGCCGATCGTCGGCTCTCCTACCAGGCTTCCTGACAATCGCAAGGATGACGGGAAAACCTTTGCGTCTTTCCGAAATCGGCGCCAGCGCCGGTCTCAACCTGCACTGGGATCGATATGCCTATACGCTGGGCGAGGTCGAATGGGGCGGTCCATCCACCGTCGTGCTTCAGCCCGCATGGCAAGGCCCATCGCCACCAAGCGCCCCAATCGAGATCATCGATCGCGCCGGCTGCGACCTGAACCCGCTCGACCCGACATCGGAAGCGGATCGGCTCCTGCTTTTCTCCTACATCTGGGCCGATCAGGAGGATCGGCTGCAGAGAACGGCAGCAGCCCTTTCCATCGCCGCCGAAACCCGGATCAAGGTCGAGAAAGCCGACGCCATCGACTGGCTACGCACCTGCCTCTCGCAACCGCATCCTGGCATCACTCACGTCATCTACCACACCATCGCCTGGCAATATCTGCCGGCAGATCTGAAAGCCGAAGGCGAAACCCTGATCGCGGAGGCCGGTTCCCGCGCCACGTCAGACGCCCCACTTGCCCGCCTGCAGCTCGAAGCCGATGGCAAACCGGAGGGCGCGGCGATCCTGCTCACCCTGTGGCCGAGCGGCGAGACACGCGAGATCGGCCGCGCCGATTTTCACGGGCGCTGGGTGAAATGGGTGGGGTGGAGCTGAAGCAGCAGCCTATCCGCTTGATCGGAACAGAACCGCGTAGTCCCTCCTGCCGTAAAATATGTTCGTGATCAGGACTTTGCCGTCCTCGACTTCATAGAGAATGATAGCGCTGCGCTCGAAGGCGACCATGCGCAAACCCACCGCCAGATCATCCCTCGGCGCGCCTGCATGCGGCACATCACCGATGCTCTCGCAACGGGCACGAATGCGCCCGACATATCGTCTCGCGGTTTCCGGTGACTGGCTGAGCGATAGCACGAAGCGAAAGATCTCACGGAGATCATCCAACGCCTGCGCACGAAAGCGGACCTTAGCCCGCCGCACGCCCCGCCTCCGACTTGGCCTCCCGCATCATCAGGTCGAGGGCTGCATCAATCTCATCGATGCTGAAGTCGGGTCGTGGATCATCGATCGCGTGGCGAACTTTCTCCCGGATCAATTAAAGCCGCTGGCCTTGGTCTTCACGCGTCTCACGCCAGGCATCAATGGCCGCCAAAACGGCATCGTCCGCCGATGCAAAGTCGCCGACATCGACGAGATCATGCACAGCATCCAGCGTTTCGTTCCGCAAAGTGATTGTGGTTCGGGATGTACCGGTCATCATTCTCTCCTTGGCGGAAGCATAGCACGCAACCGAAAGGCGCGCGAGGTACACCTCAACGGCAAAAAGGCCGGGTCACCCCGGCCTCTTGCAAATCCATTCCGATGTCCCGCCCCTCAGAGCGAGGCGTCTTGCGCCCCTTCGGACAGCATGCCGAAGGCATAGGTGGCAAAGGATCGCCAGCATTCGACACGGAAAGTTTCTGCCTCGACGCGGTACAACACGATCTCGATCTTGCCGAACACGGTGCGGGTCACGGCGCCGACCGGGAATGCGGCAAGCGAAAGATCCAGCGCCGAGCCTGCATTGATCGCATCAGCCGATGCCGGGCCCGACACGATGATCGCGGTGTTGCGATGCGAAACGTCGGTTGCCGAATGCGCGACACCCGAGGCCGCACAATCGGCCATCAGGTCGCCGCCCTTTTCGTCGATCAGCAGCCATTCATCCGGACCGATCCAGAATGCGGTGCGGCCCTTAGACAAGACCGAAGCTCTCGGCTTGACCGGCAGTTTCAGGCCAAGCGACGTCGACAGAGCGCCCACATCTTCGGCGCGGGCGCGCAGCACGACGCGGCCGGCCGGCAGAGCTGGCGTCAGCCGCACCTTGGCGCTGCCGCCCTGGTAGCCGGAAAGTACGGTTTTACGTTCGGCAATCACAGGTTCAGCCATGGATCCGGCCTCCTTCCTTGTCTACGAAGACCATGTCGGTCACTTCGACCGCGATGGTCTTGTCCTTCATCGGCACATAGAGCGTCTCGCCCATGCGCGCCCGGCCGCCGGCCACCACCGCGATGGCAATGGAACGTCCGAGGTTTTCCGACCAGTAGGACGAGGTCACATGCCCGAGCATGGTCATCGGCTTCGGCTGGTTCGGATCGGCAACGATCTGGCCGCCCTCTTCCAGAACCTCGTTCGGGTTCTTGGTCAAAAGGCCGACCAGCTGCTTGCGGCCTTCCTTGACGAGATCCGGCCGCTTCATGCCGCGGATACCGACGAAGTCCGTCTTCTTCTTCGACACCGCCCAGGAGAGGCCGGCGTCGTCGGCAGTCAGCGTGCCGTCGGTGTCCTGGCCGACGATGATATAGCCCTTCTCGGCGCGCAGCACGTGCATGGTTTCCGTGCCGTAGAGGCAAGCCCCCATCGACTGCGCCCGTTCCCAGATCGCCTGGAAGACGGAAGCGCCGTAATCGGCCGGCACATTGACTTCGAAGCCGAGTTCACCGGTAAACGACACGCGGAACAGCCGCGTCGGCACGCCGCAGAACGTGCCCTCGGCCACGCTCATATGCGGGAAGGCCTCGTTGGAGAGGTCGATGCCCTCGACGAAGGGCGCAATGATCTCGCGCGCCTTCGGACCCTGGACGGCGATCACCGCCCATTGTTCGGTGGTCGAAGTCAGCCAGACCTTCAGATGCGGGAATTCCGTCTGCAGGTAGTCTTCCATGTGGTTGAGCACACGCGGCGCACCGCCCGTGGTCGTGGTCACGTGGAAGCGATCTTCGGCGAGACGCCCGACGACGCCGTCGTCATAGATGAACCCGTCTTCGCGCGTCATGATGCCGTAACGCGCCTTGCCCGGCTTCAGCGTGTCCCAGGCGTTTGTATACATCAGATTGAGGAACTCGGCCGCATCCGGTCCGACCACCTCGATCTTGCCGAGCGTCGAGGCGTTGAACACGCCTGCAACGTCGCGAGCGGTCTTGCATTCGCGGTTGACGGCCGCATGCATGTCCTCGCCCGGCTTCGGGTAATACCACGCACGCTTCCAGTTGCCGACATCCTCGTATTCGGCGCCTTGGCTGACTTCATAGGCATGCATCGGCGTCTTGCGCGTCGGATCGAACAATTCGTCACGCGAGTGGTTGATCAGCGTACCGAAGGTGACAGGTGTGTAAGGCGCGCGGAAGGTGGTGAGACCGACCTGCGGGATTTCCTTGCCCAGTACCTCGGCAGCAATCGCAAGGCCATGCATGTTCGACAGCTTGCCCTGGTCGGACGCCATGCCGTTGGTGGTGAAGCGCTTGATATGCTCGATCGAATGCATGCCTTCGCGAACGGCGAGGCGAATATCCTTGGCGCAGACATCGTGCTGGAAGTCGACGAAGGCCTTGACCGTTGTGTCGCGCCCGGCGCCTTCGGCAGCACCCACCATACCGCCGGTCCAGTCATGCGCATTCGAACCCGACAGTTGCACCGGCAGGACATCGGCAGCACCTGCCGCCTTCGCCATCGCGGCACCGGCAGCGGTCGCCTCGTCGAGCAAGGCCTGCAGGTCGTCGGTGCCGTTGCAGGCGCCTACGCAGATGCAGTCCTGCACATAGACATCCGGCAGGAAGCGGTCGTTGGCCGCATCGAATTTCAGCTTGCCGCGCGACTGCGAGAACAAATGCACCGAAGGGGTCCAGCCAGCGGAGATCAGCAGAGCGTCGACTTCAACCTTGCGGCTCGAGCCGCCGCCATTGCGACGAACGGTGATCGAACGCACCCGCAGGCGGCCGGCCGTATCGACAACGCCGGAACCGGTGAGCACTTCGATACCCAGCGCACGCGCTTCCGCCAGCACCTTCTCGCCCGGCTTTTCGCGGGCATCGACGATGACCGGAACCGACACGCCGGCCTTCTTCAGGTCGATCGCCGCTTCGTATGCAGAATCATGCGCCGTGTAGACGCCAACCTTGGCACCGACAGCCACGCCGAAATGGTTGAGATAGGTGCGGCCGGCCGATGCCAGCATGATGCCGGGGCGGTCGTTGTTGGCGAACACCATGTGACGCTCGATCGCGCCGCTGGCGATGATGACGCGTTTGGCCCGCACCTGCCACAACCGCTCGCGCGGCAGCGCCTTGCCCGGGTTGGAGATATGGTCGGTGACACGCTCGACCAGCGCGACATAGTTGTGGTTGTGATAACCGAAAGCCGTCGTGCGGGTCAGAACGGTCACATTCGCCATGGCCTTGAGCTTGGCGACGGTTGCCTGAGCCCACTCAAAACCATTCTGACCATCGACGGTCGCGCCGAGGTCATAGTGGAAGGCACCGCCCATTTCAGGCTGTTCGTCAACGATGATGACGCGAACACCGGTCTTTGCTGCAGCAAGCGCTGCGGCCAGACCCGCCGCACCACCACCGGCAACGAGAACGTCGCAATGGGCATAACGATTGGCATAGTGATCCGGATCGGCTTCCTTGGGCGCAACGCCGAGACCGGCGGCACGGCGGATGAAGGGCTCATAGATCTGGTGCCAGGCGGCCTTTGGCCACATGAAGGTCTTGTAGTAGAAGCCGGCAGCAAAAAACGGCGCCAGCAGGTTGTTGACCTCGTTGATGTCGAAGGACAGCGACGGCCAGCGGTTCTGCGTCTCGGCACGCATGCCGTCGAACACTTCCTGCACCGTGGCGCGCACGTTCGGCTGGCGACGGGCGGCATCGCGCGAAATGTCGAGCAGTGCATTCGGCTCTTCGGGGCCTGCGGTCAGGATGCCGCGTGGACGGTGGTACTTGAACGAACGGCCGGCCAGATGCATGCCGTTGGCGAGCATCGCCGAAGCGACGGTGTCACCTTCATAGGCCGTCAGGCTGCGACCATCGAGCGTGAAACGGGATGTGCGGGCGGGCGTCAGGCGACCCTTGCCCGGAATACGATTGGCAGCACTCATGCCTTGTCTCCCTTCGGCTCTGCAGAAGCGATAAGCGTTGCCGGATCCGGCATCGGCTCGCCGGCCTTGTAGGTCAGCAGGATCTTGTCACTGACGGTGTCGCGAGCCGCATTGAAGAAGCGGCCGCAGCCATTGAGATGGCGCCAGCGTTCGAAGATCAGACCCTTCGGGTTGTCACGCAGGAAGAAATAGTCGGCAAACTCCTCGTCGGAAATTGCCGAGATATTGGCAGGCCGGGCGATATGGGCTTCGCCGGCGGCGCGAAACTCGAGCTCAGCGCGCTCTTCTTCGCAATAGGGGCACTTGATGATCAGCATGTTGATCGATCCTTGAAATCAGTGAGCAACGGCAGCGGCGGCTGCCTCGTCGATCAGGCGGCCGGTGCGGAAGCGATCGAGCGTCAGGCCCTGGGCCAGACGATGCGGCTCGCCCTTGGCGATCAAATGCGCGAACAGATTGGCCGACCCCGGTGTCGCCTTGAAGCCGCCGGTTCCCCAGCCTGCATTCACGAACAGGTTCTGAACCGGTGTCACGCTCTGGATCGGCGAACGGTCGGCCGTGTTGTCGGTGATCCCGCCCCATTGACGCATCATCTTGACACGACGGAACATCGGGAACAGTTCGCAGATCGCATCCAGCGTATGCGTGATGATCTGCATGCCACCGGTCTGGCTGTAAGAATTGTACTGGTCGGTACCGGCACCGATGACCAGTTCGCCCTTGTCCGACTGCGAGATATAGGCATGCACCGTGTTGGACATCACCACGCAGGGAAAGATCGGCTTCATCGGCTCTGACACCAACGCCTGCAGCGGCGTCGAATGCACCGGCAGGCGCACGCCTGCCATGCCCATGACGACGGAGGAATGACCGGCTGCCGAAACGCCGACCTTCTTTGCACCGATAAAGCCCTTAGTCGTGTCGACACCGGTGACTTCGCCACCCGGACCACGGCGGATGCCGGTGACTTCGCAGTTCTGAATGATATGCACACCGCGATCCGATGCCGCACGAGCAAAGCCCCAGGCGACCGCATCATGGCGGGCTGTACCGCCGCGACGCTGCAGGGCAGCGCCGTTGATCGCATAACGCGCAGTCTTGGAGATATCGAGCGGCGGGCAGAAGGCCTTGGCCTGTTCCGGCGTCAGCCACTCATTGTCGATGCCATAGAGATTGTTGGCATTCACGTGGCGCTTGAACGACTGCTGGTCATGCACATTGTGCGACAGCATCATCACGCCGCGCGGCGAATACATGACATTGTAGTTGAGATCCTGGCTGAGGCCCTCCCAGAGCTTTAGCGAATGCTCGTAAATGTCCATGCTCTCTTCATAGAGATAGTTGGACCGGATGATCGTCGTGTTGCGGCCGGTATTGCCGCCGCCCAGCCAACCCTTCTCGATCACCGCCACATTGGTGATGCCATGCTCCTTGGCTAGGTAATAGGCCGCGCCGAGGCCGTGGCCGCCGGCACCGATGATGATCACGTCGTAGGATTGCCGGGGCTCGGGAGAGGTCCATTGAGCCTCCCATCCCTTGTGGGCACGCATTGCCTCGCGGACAACGGCAAAGACCGAATATTTGCGCATTCGCCTTAAACTCCTGTGGTTCAGGCATCTGGGTAGGCCGATAGCTGTCGCAAATCAATATGCGTCATGACGTCCGTTTTGCGACGCATAGAGGCTCAGCTTTCGACACGCCCGGCAATGCCCAGCGGTGCACCAAAATATATTGGCCGGAACGCTTGCACCATATGGACTTCGGTGAAGCGATCTGTTAATTGCCCTCGCTAATCGCCGGGCTCAAGGGCCCGCGGAACTCATTGCTTTTTCCGTCTGCGGATCTTCTGTCGACGGAATGACAACTCAAAGAACCAAAGGAACGGGATAGACGTGCAGGTACTTGTCCGCGACAACAACGTTGATCAGGCGCTCCGCGCTCTCAAGAAGAAAATGCAGCGCGAAGGCATCTTCCGTGAAATGAAGATGCGCGACTTCTACGAGAAGCCGTCGCAGAAGCGTGCTCGCGAGAAGGCTGAAGCCGTTCGCCGCGTTCGCAAGCTGGCCCGCAAGCGCATGCAGCGCGAAGGCCTGATCGCGGCTCCGGCTCGCCCGGCTGCTGCGGCTCGTCCGGCGGCTCGCTAAACGGCCCCGATTTAGACGTTTTCCTGTGAAATGAGGGCGGGGGCGAACAATCGCCGCCGCTCTTTTGATATGTAACTCAACTTAACGCTGCCCGTCAGGTTCGCCTGCGCCCAGCGGCTGGACGACTAGCAATCATGACCGAAACGACCGTCTTTTCGACCGCCCTCACCGCCGACCGTAAGAGACGCTATGTTTCCGCAGCAGCCGTGATTGCACTTCTGTCCCTGGCAGGGTGCGCGACGACCAACGAATCGACCGACGTGATCACGCTCGACCGAGCGCAGGGCTCCGAGGAAAACATTGCGTCGCTGTCCAGCGTCATCCAGTCCAATCCGCGCGATCCGGAAGGCTACAACGTCCGTGGGTCCGCCTATGGTCGCTCCGGTGACTTTAAGCGCGCCATCGACGATTTCAACACTGCCCTGCAGCTCAACCCGAGCTTCTATCAGGCCTATGCCAACCGCGCCCTCGTCTATCGCAACATGGGCAAGCCGGTCGAAGCCGCAGCCGACTACAATGCAGCGCTGAAGATCAATCCGAATTACGACGTCGCTTACATCGGCCGCGGTAACATCTACCGTCAGGCTGGCCGCGTCGATGAAGCCTTCGGCGATTTCAACCGCGCTATCCAGCTCGACACGACCGATGGTCGCGCCTATCACAATCGCGGCCTGATCTACCAGCTGCGTGGCGACCACGCCAAGGCGATCGATGACTTCTCCAAGGCCATATCGATGTCGCCCCGCGCGCCTGAGCCGTACAATGGCCGAGGCGTTTCCTATGTCGCGCAGAACAATGACGAAAACGCTTTCGCAGATTTCAACCTGGCGATCGAGTTGAACAACAAGCTGGCCGAGAGCTGGGCCAACCAGGCGCTGATCTACGAGCGTCGCGGCGACAAAGCCCGTGCTGCAAAGTCCTACTCGCACGCGCTGCAACTCGATCCGAAATACGACCCGGCCAAGCAGGGCCTTGCCCGCACGCGCGTCGCCAGCTGATCAAGCGACCACATTCCATTGCAAAAAAG
>NZ_AHZC01000024.1 GCF_000247475.1 Rhizobium sp. PDO1-076
GATCACCTCTTCCGGATCATTCGTTCGCTGCGCGAGGATGGGAAGGGCATCATATACATTACCCACAAGATGAACGAGCTCTTCGAGATCGCCGACGAGTTCTCCGTGTTTCGTGACGGCAAATACATTTCGACCTGCAATTCCGCTGACGTGACGCGCGACGACATCATCCGGATGATGGTGGGACGCGAGATCACCCAGATGTTCCCAAAGGAGCCCGCCCAGATCGGGGATGTCGTCCTGTCCGCAAAAGGCCTGACATTGAACGGCGTCTTCCGCGACGTGTCGTTCGACCTGCGCGCGGGCGAAATCCTCGGCTTTGCAGGACTGGTCGGTTCAGGCCGCTCGAATGTGGCGGAAACCGTCTTCGGGGTCACGCCGGCCGATGCAGGCACAATCGAGCTGTTCGGGAAGCACGTAGACGTCTCTTCACCATCCATTGCGATGGCTCACGGCATGGCTTTCCTGACTGAAGACCGGAAGGAAACCGGGTGTTTCCTGTTGCTCGATATCCAGGAAAACGCCCAGATGGCGGTCCTTCAACAGCGCTACGTCAATCTCGGTTTCGTCCAGCAGGAGAAGCTCAACAAGGCGGCGGCAGAGATGGCCAACAGGCTGCGCGTGCGCACGCCGGATATGAACGAGCCGATCATCAATCTCTCCGGCGGTAACCAGCAGAAGGTTTTGATCTGTCGGTGGCTGATGACCAATCCCAAGATCCTGATCCTTGATGAACCGACCCGCGGCATCGATGTAGGTGCAAAGGCGGAAATCCATCGCCTGATCTCACAGCTCGCAGGCCAGGGTGTGGCGATCATCATGATCTCATCGGAAATGCCGGAAGTGCTCGGGATGAGCGACCGTATCGTCGTGCTGCATGAGGGCCGGGTCACGGGGATCCTGGACCGGGCGGAAGCCGATCAAGTCAAGATAATGGAGCTGGCGTCGCGTTGACGACCGGCGGGGAGGAAATCATGTCAGATGCCACCAACGAACTCGGCGAGACGTCCAAGACGGGCCTCAAGAAGGTCCGACGGCTGCCACCTGAAGTCTCGATTCTGGCCGTCCTGATCGGGATCGCCCTCGTTTTCGAAGTCATCGGCTGGTATGTTGTCGGCGAGAGCTTCCTAGGCAACAAGCAGCGCCTGTCGATCATCGTGCTGCAGGTCGCGGTCACCGGCATCATCGCCGTGGGGGTCACCCAGGTGATCATCACAGGCGGCATCGATCTGTCGTCAGGATCGATGGTGGGTTTTATCGCCATGGTCGTAGCCAGCTTCGCCCAAACATCGATGAACGCGCGAGCCGTGTTTCTGCAACCCGAATACGCCGCCTTTGGCATGGACTGGTTCATAGACTCCAGCCTGCTTTGGCCTCTTTTGGCCGGTATCCTGCTGGGCGCGTTGCTCGGCTACATCAACGGTCTGATCATTGCAAAGACTGGCATTCCGCCCTTCATCGCCACGCTCGGCATGATGGTGTCTGCACGCGGCCTCGCCAAATGGTACACTGAGGGGCAGCCTGTCGCCCTGCTCAACGAGAACTTCACCTGGCTCGGACAGAGTTTCAACCTCTGGGGCTTCCCGGTGCCACGCACGGTGATTGTCTTCTTCATCGTGGCCATCATCTGTCACATTGCCCTCTCCTACACGCGCTACGGCAAGTTCACCTATGCCATTGGCGCCAACCCGCAGGCCGCGCGTGTCTCCGGCATCGATATCGGCAAGCACCTCATCAAGGTCTACGCGGTTGCGGGCCTGCTGTCGGGTCTCGCCGGCGTGATGCTGGCGGCACGAGCGCAGTCCGGCCAGCCCAACATGGGTGTGTCGTTCGAGCTCGACGCAATCGCGGCAGCCGTCATCGGGGGTACCTCACTGACGGGTGGCATCGGGCGCATCACGGGCACGGTTATCGGCACCATCATTCTGGGCGTTGTCACCTCCGGGTTCACCTTCCTCAAGGTCGGCGCTTACTATCAGGAGATCGTCAAGGGTGCGATCATAGTCGCGGCCGTCGTCATCGACGTACACCGCCAGAAGAAGAAATCCCGCGCCTGAACCTCCCGGGCGACCTGAGGCGATGCGGGGATGAAAAGATCCGCATCGCCTCCCTTTTTAACGTGACCCACTTCCAGACGGACATTCGGAGAATTCGCCTCCCATGAAGACCTATGTGCTCACCGTATCCTGCCAGTCGACCCGCGGCATCGTGGCAGCGATCTCCGGCTACCTGGCCGAGCAGGGCTGCAACATCGTAGACTCATCCCAGTTCGACGACCTCCAAACCGGCCAGTTCTTCATGCGCATCTCCTTCATCTCGGAGGAAGGCGCCAATGAAGCCAAGCTTGAAAAGAGTTTCCTGCCCGTCGCCGAAAAGTTCGGCATGAACTGGAACTTCTACGACGCCGCCAAGCGCGAAAAGGTCCTGCTGATGGTTTCGCGTTTCGGCCATTGCCTGAACGATCTGCTCTACCGCTGGAAGATCGGAGCGCTGCCGATCGAGATCGTCGGCGTCGTCTCAAATCATTTCGATTACCAGAAGGTCGTCGTGAACCACGACATCCCCTTCCACCATATCCCGGTGACCAAGGCCAACAAGCTTGAGGCCGAGGCCCGCATCATGGATCTCGTCGAGCAGACCGGTACCGAGCTCATCGTGCTCGCCCGCTACATGCAGATCCTCTCCGACCATATGTGCCAGAAGATGTCGGGCAAGATCATCAACATCCACCACTCGTTCCTGCCGTCCTTCAAGGGCGCCAATCCCTACAAGCAGGCTTTCGAGCGCGGCGTGAAGCTGATCGGGGCGACCGCCCATTACGTCACCGCCGACCTCGACGAAGGCCCGATCATCGAGCAGGACGTCGCCCGCATCACCCATGCGCAGTCGGCAGACGACTATGTCTCGATCGGCCGTGACGTTGAAAGCCAGGTGCTGGCGCGTGCGATCCACGCCCACATTCACCACCGCACCTTCATCAACGGCAACCGTACCGTCGTCTTCCCCGCAAGCCCGGGCTCCTATGCCTCCGAGCGCATGGGGTGACGCATGTCGATCATCATCGATGGAAAGGCAGCCGCCGCTTCGGTGATCGATGCGGTAACCTCAGCGGCAACCGGGCTGGAGACCTCCGGCCATCGCAAGCCGGGTCTCGCCGTCGTCATTGTTGGCAATGATCCGGCAAGCCACGCCTATGTCGGCGCAAAAAGCCGGATGGCAAAGCAATGCGGTTTCAACTCGATCCAGCACACGCTTCCGGAAGAGACCTCTCAAGGCGATCTGATGGCACTGGTCGCATCGCTGAACGCCGCCCCCGACATCGACGGCATCCTTGTTCAACTCCCGCTTCCCAAGCACCTCGACAGCGACACGGTCATCCAGTCGATCCTGCCGGAGAAGGATGTCGACGGCCTGCACATCGTCAATGCCGGCAAACTCGCGACCGGCGACCTGAAGACCGGACTGCTGTCCTGCACGCCAGCCGGCGCCATGATCCTGGTGCGGCAAGTCCACGGCAAGGACCTCTCGGGCCTCAACGCACTCGTCATCGGCCGCTCCAACCTCTTCGGAAAGCCGATGGCGCAGCTTCTTCTCAATGCCAATGCCACCGTGACCATCGGCCATTCGCGAAGCCGCGATCTGCCGGAACTCGCGCGTCAGGCGGATATCCTGGTCGCCGCCGTCGGTCGGGCGGAAATGGTGAAGGCCGACTGGCTGAAGCCGGGTTCGACCGTCATCGACGTCGGCATCAACCGTGTGGCAGCGCCCGAGAAGGGCGAGGGCAAGTTCAAGCTGGTGGGCGACGTCGCCTTTGCCGAGTGCAAGCCGGTCGCGAAAGCCATCTCGCCGGTTCCGGGCGGTGTCGGGCCGATGACGATTGCCATGCTGATGGCGAATACCGTCATTGCCGCCCATCGCAGGGCCGGTGTCGCGGCGCCGAGCTTCTGATAGCGTGCAATTAAAACCTTAGCCTCGAGGAGGGCGCGATGGGACTGGGTGTGGGGCTGATCGGTTCTGGCTATATGGGCAAGTGCCATACCCTGGCCTGGACCTCCGTGGCAACGGTTTTTCCGGATGTGGAGAGACCACGGCTTGTCGCGCTCGCCGATGCGACGCCGGAGCTCGCGCAACAGCAGTCGCAGGCCTTCGGTTTCGGCAGAGGCACGGGAGACTGGCGCGATCTCATGGCCGATCCGGCGATCGATGTGATCTCGATCGCAGCCCCCAACCAGTTCCACGCGGAAATGGCTGTAGCGGCTCTGGAAGCGGGCAAGCACATCTGGTGTGAAAAGCCCATGGCCACGTCCCTGGAGGATGCCACGCGCATGCGGGATGCGGCGAGGCAATCGGGCCGAACGGCAATCCTCGGCTACAACTACATTCAGAACCCGATGATCCGTCTCGCCCGCGCAATCATCAACGAAGGCAGGATCGGCGCCGTCAATCACATCCGGCTCGAGATGGATGAAGATTATATGGCGGACCCTGCCGAGCCCTTCTATTGGAAAAGCGAAAAGGGATCGGGATACGGCGCACTGGATGACTTTGCGGTTCACCCGCTTTCGATACTGTCGGCTCTTCACGGCCGCATCACCTCCTTGGTCGCCGACATGGCCAAGCCCTACGAGGAGAGGCCGACGAATGATGGTGGCCGTCGCACGGTCGAAAACCACGACATCGCCCAGGCTCTGTTCAGGACTGAGATGGGCGCTTCGGGTGTACTGATGGTCAATCGTTCAGCGTGGGGGAGGAAAGGTCGAATTGCGCTGCAGATCTTTGGTTCGAGGGGGTCCATTCTCTTCGACCAGGAGCGGATGAACGAGTTGCAGCTCTATTCGACCGAAGATCCGGCTGCCCTTCAGGGCTACCGAACGATACTAGCGGCACCAGAGCATGCACCCTATCGCCAGTTTATCCCCGCACCGGGTCACGGTTTGGGGTTCAACGAACTCAAGGTGACTGAATGCCATGAGCTACTACAGGCGATCTCCGGCGAACACGACGCCTATGTCATCGACTTCGAACGTGGCCTTCAGATAGAGCGCACAGTGCACGCGGCCGCACGGTCCGCTGAAGGCGGGATGTGGGTCGAGGTGTAGCCCGCTGGGCGGCGATGATATGGGAAACCTCAATCTCGAATGTCTGCTTTTGGTAGTGTTGCTGCGCGTCTTAGTGTCTGGAATGAAGGCGCGAAGCAGAAATAATTACCGCTCTCGCTTGCTGAAGAGTACGGGGCCGTCTGCGGTCTAACTGCTTCCGGAACGCAAAAAATGGAAGGGGCGAGACCACCGTGTTTCACAGAAGGTTGCTGTAGGCTCGTCGTGTGGGAAACACGGATCGCGTTGAGTAGACGGATAAAACTGGCATGCTGCTGCCAGTACCAGCCTCGTTGATGTATGGGCGGGGCACGGCTCGCCCATACCCTGCCACGTCGATACAGCCGCTATGCTTGAACCAGATCGAAGTTGTTTCCGTCGGGATCAATCAGGGTGGTGTAGCGGATTTGCGGGAGCTCGTTCTTCTGCACGACAGTCGCGCCCAGCGCGACCAGGCGCTCTGTCTCTGCATCGAGGTCGGACGTCTTGAAATCGGGATGCACACGATTGCGGCCTTCGGCGATCGTTTCAGACTTGAAGAACTGTAGCGGGAGCAGTTCGGGAGGGGTCGCCAGTGTCACGAGGACGCCGAAGTCGGTGCCGATCTCAACCCCGAGAGCGCCGGCCCACCAGGCCGCCAAGGCTTGAGGATTGGCAGTGTCAATAGTGAGGCCATGTGTCTTCATTTGGTGTCTTCCTTTTGGTTGGGGTGGATGTGCTGTCACGCCTCGCGAGAAGGCGCATGGCGGCGTCAGGATGATTCCGGTTGGTGCTTGCTCGGAGCACCGCGTGCCGCCCGGTTGCTCAGCGAGCAGCGTCAATGATGGCCCCGCCATCGGGGGTAAGGCTGTAGCCGGTGATGAACTGCGCATCCTTGGTGGCGAGGAACAGCACAACGGGCGCGATGTCCTCCTCCGGAGAGCCGAAGCGACCAAGCGGCGTGTCGGGTGCGGGGATGCTGTTCGCTTTCGCGCCCCAGGTGTCTGCGACGGGCAGGACGTTGTTGACCGTGATCTTGTCTACCCCCCACTCGCGCGCGGCGACGCGGGTCAGGGCGCGCGCAGCCTCTTTGGCCATATTGTAGGGGGCATAAGGCGGTAGACCGGCAACTCCCGCGAGCGAGGCGAAGTTGATGATCCGGCCCTCGCCGCTGGCCTTGAGGTGCGGATAGGCAGCCTGCATCGTGCGCAGGAAGGCAATGGGCCCCGTATCGAAATTGCGCTGGAGCTGCTCGACCGACAGCTCGATCACAGGCGACTGCACGACCGAGGGGTCGAAGGCGTTGTTGACGAGGATGTCGATGCCGCCCCAGGTCGCCGCGACCTGCTCGATCGCCGCCTTGATCTGATCGGCGTCGCTGACATCGGTTGCTATGCCCAGCGCCGTGCCGCCATCGGCCTCGATGTCGGCCACGACCGCCTCGACATTGGCGGGCGTAAGCGAGAGGACGGCGACCTTGGCGCCCTCCGCAGCGAACAGCTTGGCGGTGGCGCGGCCAGCGCCGGTAACGATGGCGACCTTTCCGTTGAGACGACCCATGATTTCAATCCTTCTAGTTAACAGTATGCGAGGGGGAAAGCGACGTCTCAACGCGCCGCGTCTATCATCATCCCGCCGTCGGGCGTGATGCTTGACCCGGTGATGAACTGCGCGTCCTTGCTGGCCAGGAAGAGGATGGCAGGCGCGATGTCGCTTTCCGGGATGCCATTGCGGTCGAACACATTGGGCAGCGGCGGCCTGTCGCTGCCGAAGGTGTCTGCGATCGGCATGATGTTGTTGACGGTGATCCCGTCCGCGCCCCACTCCCGCGCCGCCGTGCGCGTCAGCGCATGGACCGCCGCCTTGGCGATGCCGTAGGGCGCATAGTTGACCATGCCGAGCACGCCGCCCGCTGATCCGAGATTGATGACGCGGCCGTCACCGCTGGCCTTGAGGTAGGGATAGGCCGCCTGCATGGTGCGCAGGAATGCGATCGGTCCCGTGTCGAAATTGCGCTGGAGCTGTTCGATCGAGAGGTCGAGGACCGGCGAGAACACGACCGAGCTGTCGAAGGCGCAGTTGACCAATATGTCGATACCGCCCCAGTTCGCGACGACCGTGTCTATCGCGGCCTTGATCTGGGCGGCGTCGCTGATGTCGGTCGGCACACCCAGGGCGGTGCCGCCGGTGGCCTCGATATCGGTTACGACCGCCTCGATGTTGGCCGGCGACAGCGAGACAATGGCGACCTTCGCGCCTTCGGCGGCGAAGAGCTTTGCGGTTGCGCGACCGATGCCGCGCCCCGCCCCGGTGATGATCGCTACTTTTTCGTCAAGTCGGCCCATGATGATTTCCTTCCGATTAGTTGTGCTGCGCCGCGATCGTCGGCGCGTAGGGCGACGGCACGTCGCGTGCGGTGTTCTGGGTGGCGAAGGACGCGGCCAGCAGCACAAGGCCGATGATGGCCGGCAATGCGCCTTTGACGCTCCGCACGCCCAGATGCGCGAGGGCGGACAGGATCAGGTGATAGAACATGCCGGCATAAGCGAGGTCGCTGAGCGGCACGCTGATGCGCGAGAGGATCGCGAGGGGGCCGAGGATCTTCACCACGATCAACAGCGGCACGAGATGCGGCACATGGTAACCGAGATCGGCTTGCGCCTTAACGACGAAGTCCTTTTTCAATATGTAGAGAGTGGCAGAGGACAGATACAGCAACGACAACAGCGCTGTGCTGACCCAATAGGTATAGATGGTAGCCATGATGCCTTCCTCGCTCGCCGGGCCTGCAGCGAGACGTGTTGAAATTGGTGCTCGTTCGCTGACGCATTGCATCGCGCCTGCGGAGCTTGTATTGAAATTGGCGTGCAGGATCGAAATACGCAAGTAGGATGAATTCCTGACACTAAGTATGGAAAACCAGACCAATGTCAGAGAATGACTTCACCATGCAGGATGAAATGCGGCGCGCCTTCGCGATGCTCTCGGGCAAATGGAAGCTCGAGATCATGTGGCTACTGCACCAGCGGGTCCATCGCTTCGGGGAACTGCGCAAGGCGATCCCGGGCATAACCCAGCATATGTTGACCGCGCAGCTCCGTGAGCTGGAGGCGGACGGTCTGGTCTCGCGGACGGTTTACGCGGAGGTGCCGCCACGCGTCGAATATGAAATGACGCGCAAGGCCTTAGGACTTGCGCCTACCATGGAAGCCTTGACGGCCTGGTGGGAAGAGTATGGCAGGACCGTGCCCGAGAAGCCGGCGACGCGGGGCCGGAAGCAGAACAAATCAAACTCCCGGTCCGACTGAATTTCGAGGCGAAAGGGACGAACAACTATGGCTGATATTGGCGCATCATAGACCTGACTTTTGGTCGCCATTCGTCGTTTGCTGCCGTCGGAGCGCGGTAGGAGCGACGTCCGCTTACGGGCAGACCCCGCTGCAGTCGCTATGACCGATTTGACGGCGCTAGGCCGCCATAGCCTCAGCTCTTGAACGGAATCGAACCGCCAACCCATATTTCCGGTGACAGAAAAATCCACAGCGGCGACCGTCAAAGTCACAGCTTTGATTCTGAAATCAAATCGTCAGAGATCAGTGTCATTAATCCACATCACGCACCGCAGAGTGGCACCGTCTGGCAGCAGGCAGCGACTTCAGCCTGACCCGAAATCCATGGCAACGAGGGACATCGCGAGGCCGGGCAGAGCAAAGGATCAGATCCTCATAGGACGAGGCGGGCGACTTGATCCCAAATTCACACCAGCGTAATACGCAAACCACTCAAGGCTGTCCGATATGTCCCGGATTGATTAGGGTCTCCAGCACGAGAATTAGGCGTCCGCACAGCGTGTTCGTTCTAATTCCTTGCAGTTTCAGCTAAAATTTCGTCTGTTGTACAAATTCGATCTTTTGTCAGCATTGTTAATCCGCAACCGAATGGACGCGCTTCTTTGGGAAACGACCGCCGCAAGCCATCCCAAATAGAGGCGCCGACGTGTTCTCCGGGCTACGTCGTTGCAGTTGCGGACATCCTGCCGTTGGCTCGTGTTCACGGGCCCGCGAAGTGACTGCAAGGCTGACCGACATCTTTCTAAGCAAACGCAGATCGCTCATCTGGAGCGTCATGCGGATCGTTCGCGATCCACAAACAGCAGAGGATGTAGCCCAGGAGACATATGTCCGGGCCAGAAAGGCGATCGAGAACGGCCCGATCGAACACATCGAGGCGTTCCTCTATCAAACGGCCCGCAATCTCGCTATCAACCACAAGCGGCACCAGGACATGCGCGGCAGCGTGGAACGCAACGACCTATACGACACCGATGTCGAGAATATCGCTTCGCCATTGCCTTCTCAGGAAGCCGATTTGATTCATCGCCAACGGCTGGAACTCCTGACTGAAGCGATTGCGAAACTGCCGCAACGTGCACAGACTGTCTGGACGCTGAGCCGCATTGAGAAATGGTCGTATCCGCGGATCGCCGAACACCTAGGCGTGTCACCCAATACGGTTTTCAATGATCTGAAGCTCGCCCATGCCCATTGCCTCGATGCCCTGGAAAAGATCGACCGTGGCTGAATTCGTCCCATTGCCCGGCTGCTTACCAATGGGAACGGGTAGCGCTGCCATATCGCCTCCGGCGAAGAGGATTTTTGGGAGATTCCGGTTTGTGAAGTGTCTCAGGTATAAGGCGGCCCGATCTGGCGACTGCCGGATAGGGATGGGCTGAGTGGAACGCAACACGCCTAGGCGCGACAATGAAGAGCAGCAATTCGTGCATCCGGATCCAGCAATGGACGCTGCACTGAACTGGCTATTCACGCTGCAAGCCTCGCCTGACGATGCCAACCTTCGCGCTAGGTTGGACGACTGGCTCCGGCTTGATCCCGCGCATTCGCGAGCCTTCGAGCTCGCCGCCGGCGCATGGGAATTTCCCGAAATGGACAAGGTGGCCAACGAGATCGCGGCCCGATCCGAACACGTAATTGCTTTCCGCGAGGCTGTTGCTCCTCGCCATCCCGGAGCAAGACGAGGACTGTGGCCCCGGATCGCGATGGCGGCCGCGGCGACGGTGCTTCTGGCCATAGGCATACAGCAATATCCGGCCGTCATTTTGCGCTGGCGGGCTGACTATGCGACGCCCACGGGTCAGCATGAAGAGGTCTCGCTGCCCGACGGATCACGGATGATCCTGAACACCGCATCGGCGGTGTCGGTGAATTTCCAGGGGGCAAGGCGTTCGGTGACTCTTCTTAAGGGCGAAGCATATTTCGATGTGGTCCATGACGCGGCCCGGCCGTTTACGGTGGCGGGCAGTTTCTCAGAGGTGGAGGTCAAAGGTACGGCTTTTTCAGTCCGCACCGACAATGCGGAAGACACAGTGGTGTTGGAACGGGGCCATATCGATGTTTCGCTTCTCCAGGACCGCAAAGATGTGGCATCGCTCGAACAGGGGGAAAGCATCACTGCCTCCTCCAACAATCTGTCTGTTGTCAGGAAGTCAGACACCTCGACCTATCTTGCATGGCTTCAGGGACGGCTCGTCTTCACGGACCAACCGTTCGGTCAGGTTCTGGATGAAGTCGAAAGATACTACGGCCACTCAATACTGGTGGCGAATACCAGACTCTCAAGCATAAGGGTCAATGGTAGCTACCGCCTCGATAATCCCGAGCGGGTCATCCACTCACTGGCCACCGCTGCGGGCGCGACTGTGACACGGCTTCCAGGCGGAATTATAATCCTTCGTTAAATAATCAACTTTTTTTGTGAGATTTACCGAGCCCGATTGTCAGGTGTGTATGGGCCGGAAAAGCATGATGCGTATCGGCCCTTGGATCAGGATTAAGAGGGACGACATGGGGCTGATTTTGCGAGCTAAAGCAAGGGGTGAAACTGGCAGGAACGGGCCACTTTGCGGCAGGCGCCATCTGACAGCCCTGCTTATCACATCGAGTGTTCTTGGTGGTGTAAGTCTCATTCTTCCCACGGTCGCGAAAGCGCAGCAGCAGATCACCGGACAGGCCGTCAGCTTCAATATCCCGGCACAGCCCCTTGCCTCGGCGATCAACGCATTCATCCGCGCAAGCGGCTGGGAAGTCGGCTTTGCCTCACAAGCGGTTGCCGGAAAGCAGTCATCGTCAGTCAACGGCTCCATGACACCAGCCCAAGCACTGCAAGTTCTGTTGACCGGCACCGGCGTCGGTGCCCGGATCTCCGGCCCATCGACGGCTGCCCTGGTAACGGCGCCTTTCACCGACAGCGCGATCACGACTGACGGCTCAACCGTCCTGCAAACAATTACCGTCGCTGGCGAGGGTATCGATTCCTGGGAAGCCCCGCCCAGCTATGCAGGCGGCCAGGTCGCATCGGGTGCAAAGCTCGGCATGCTGGGCAATACAAGCATCATGGATGCACCCTTCAATGTGGCCAGCTACACGTCGAAGACGATCCAGGATCAGCAGGCTGTTACCATCGCCGATGTGGTGGCCAATGATCCCTCCGTCCGGGTCTATACAAGTGGCATGGGATCGTCCGCCGGCGTCGGAGACAGTTTCTACATTCGCGGCTTTTCAGTTGGCACATATAGCGTCCTGATCGACGGCTACGGCGGCATTGCACCCGACCGCATCATTCCAGTCGAAACCATGGAAAGCGTCGAAATCCTCAAGGGACCGAATGCGCTTCTGAACGGATATTCCCAGTATGGTTCTCTTGGAGGATCGATAAACGTCGTCCCGAAAAGGGCCACGGATGAGCCCGTTACACGCATCACGACAAGCTACGCGTCGGACAGTCAGTTCGGAACCCATCTCGATTTCGGCCGACGGTTCGGCGAAAACGAGGAATGGGGCGTCCGGGCCAACGGCATCTTTCGAGGCGGCAATACCGCAATCGACGGGCAATCCGCTCAGCTCGGCGTCGGCACCCTCGCACTGGACTATCGTGGCGATGACTTCAGGGCTAGTCTCGACACTGGCTATGTCGATCAGCAAACGGATGTACCGACCGGCGCTGCCGGCTTCGGATTTTCTTCCGACATACGCAATCCTGCTGCACCTGATCTAAGCAAGCGGATCTATCAGGACTGGGAATACTCCAACACCAAGAGTGCCTATGTGCTTGGAAAATTCGAATATGACCTGAATTCGTCATGGACCTTCTATGGCGGCGCCGGCTACCGAGACTTTTCCCAGGAATCTCTTTCCACCGACATCTTCGTCAACGACACCTTGGGCAATGCGACGGCGACGGCATATTTCAGCCCGATCCACGGACATTCGGCCTCTGCACAGGCCGGGATCAAAGGGGAATTCGACACAGGCCCGATCAGCCACAACGTCAACCTGAACGGCTCTTATCTTTTTCAGGCGCTCAATCAGCAAAGCAATTATTACGGCTTCGCGGCATTCGATACGAACATATACAACGCGCCGACCGTCGCTCGCCCCTCGACCTCTGGTTTCAGCGATAGTCCGCCGAGATACTGGAATGTCAACGCTCCTGCCGTGACGCTTGCCGACACCATGTCATTCCTGGATGATCATGTGCTGTTAACCGCCGGAGTGCGCCACCAGCAGATCGGCGTCGATGTGTTCAATCCGGATGGCAGCATGTCCCAGGTATATGACAAGCACGCGCTGACGCCGGCCTTCGGTCTGGTCGTGAAGCCGATAGACAACCTGTCAATCTATGCCAACTATATCGAGGGTCTCCAGCAGGGACCGACGGCTTGGGCCGGGACATCAAACGCGGGCCAGATCTTCCCGCCTATCCTGACGCAGCAATACGAAGCCGGGTTCAAATATGATTTCGGGACGTTCACCGCGACCGCCAGCGTCTTTCAGATTACCAAGCCGGGCAGCAGCATCACCACCGATGCCTTCGGCAACTCGGTATTCAGTGTCAATGGAGAACAACGGAACCGCGGCGTCGAGTTCAACGTCTTCGGCGAGGCCGCAGAAAATCTGCGCCTGCTGGGGGGCGTTGCCTATACGCAAGGCACGCTGACCAACACGGATGATGGCCTCTATGACGGAAATACCGCTATCGGCGTACCCCGCTGGCAATCCAATCTGGGCATCGAGTGGGATCCGCAGTTCGCGGAAGGCCTGACGCTGTCCGGCCGAATGATATCGACCAGTTCCCAATTCATCGACCAGGCTAACACCCAGAAACTGTCAAGTTGGACCAGGTTCGATATTGGCGCTCAGTACAAGACGGAGTCATTCGGCAATCCGCTCGTCTTGCGCGCGTCGGTGGAGAACGTGTTCGACAAAAATTACTGGGCAGGTGTAGACGGTGGCTGGGCAACGACGGGCACGCCCCGCACGTTCAAGCTGTCGGCGACTGTGGATTTCTGAACATGAAAGCCGGGCCAACGGTTCTTCGACCGACACGCCGACATCTCCTGCAAACCGGTATCGCTACCGGTTTGAGCCTCATGCCGGGCTTTCAAGGGCGCACTGCGCGAGCAGCGCCCTCCCATCCCCTTGTCGTGCTGGATTTCGCCCATGCACAGTCGCTCCTGGCACTTGGCATCGAGACATTCGGCATGGCGGAGCGCTGGCGATACGCACGGTATGTCGAGGAGCCGCGCCTTCCAGCCTCGGTCTTCGACATTGGTTCATTGCACCAACCAAACCTTGAGCTTCTGTCCAGCGTCCAACCTCAGCGGATCATACATTCACAGGAGTGGCCAACCGATACCGAACAGCTCGCGCGGATCGCGTCGTTGACGGAGCTATCGATCTATACCGGCACACCGGCGCCTCTCG
>NZ_AHZC01000023.1 GCF_000247475.1 Rhizobium sp. PDO1-076
GACATCATGCTGGATATGAAACCCTGGTACCAGTCGAAGACCGTCTGGGGCGCCCTGATCGCCATGGCGGCGCCGCTGCTGCGCGGCGCGGGGCTCGATCTCGGAGGCAGCGATCAGGCAGCGCTTGCCGATGCGCTGGTCACGCTGGCCGGCACGTTCGGCGGCCTGCTTGCGCTCTATGGCCGGTTGACGGCGACGAAGGGCGTGGGCGGCTGAGGGTCGAAATGGGAGCCGGATCACGCTCATCCACACCACATGGACAAGCATTCATTTGCCATTCAGAAGGCTTACGGTACATAAATTCATGAGAGTGGACCTCACCAAGAAGAAGCAGCAATGGCATTATTCATGAAAATCACGGGATTGGCGTTCGCCATAGCCGTGTCTGGGGCCGTACCGTTGGTCGCGTCTGCGGCCGTGGCTCCCCTGCCTGCATTCGGGCAAGAGGCTATAAAGCCGCAGCGGGTTGACGGTCAGATGGTGGCGCAGAACGCGGCCGATTGCCGCGCAGCGGCGGCGCGAGTCGTGGCAGAAATCGGCGGGCAGTTGCTTTCGGTGCGCGAATCGGGCGGTGAATGCGTGATCATTGTGCTCGTGCCGGGCAATGGCAGCGAGCGTCCCCGCAAGGTGACCATGCGGGTCGCCGGGTGATCGGCACCCGGCCGTCCGGTGGGGCGGTCGAGACATAAGCCGGTGCATGCAAGTTACGATACATATGGGAATACTGGGGGTAGGGCTTCATGCGCATTCTCGTCGTCGAGGACGATATCAATCTCAATCGCCAGCTGGTCGAGGCCTTGCATGAAGCGGGCTACGTTGTCGACAAGGCCTTTGATGGCGAAGAGGGCCACTTCCTCGGCGACACCGAGCCCTATGATGCTGTCATCCTCGATATCGGCCTGCCGGAGATGGACGGCATTACGTTGCTGGAAAAATGGCGGGCCTCGGGCCGGGTGATGCCGGTGCTGATCTTGACTGCCCGCGACCGCTGGTCGGACAAGGTTGCCGGTATCGATGCGGGCGCCGACGACTATGTCACCAAGCCCTTCCATGTCGAGGAAGTGCTCGCCCGCATCCGCGCGCTGATCCGCCGCGCCGCCGGCCATGCCTCGTCGGAAATCGTTTGCGGCCCGGTCCGCCTCGACACCAAGAGTTCCAAGGCCGTGGTCAACGGCGTGACGCTGAAGCTCACCTCGCACGAATACCGGCTCCTGTCCTACCTCATGCACCACATGGGCGAGGTCGTGTCGCGCACCGAACTGGTCGAGCATCTCTACGATCAGGATTTCGACCGCGACAGCAACACGATCGAGGTTTTCGTCGGCCGTCTGCGCAAGAAGATCGGCATCGACATGATCGAGACCGTGCGCGGCCTAGGCTACCGTATCCAAGCCCCTGCTGCATGAAGATCCGCTCGCTCACCGCGCGCGTCCTCCTGCTCGCCACCCTCTGGTCGGCGCTGTCATTTGTGACGATCGCGGTGGCGATTTCCACCCTCTACCGCGAGGGTGTCGAACGCGGCTTCAACAATCTCCTGCGCGCCCAGCTCTATAACGTCGTCAATTCGGTCTCTATCGGCGACGGCGACAGCCTTGCCGGCAGTCCGGCGCTTGGCGATCTCCGGTTTTCCCAGCCCGAGACCGGCTGGTACTGGCTGGTCGAGCCGCTGGGGAACTACGCGACGGCGCCACTGGCGTCCGCGTCGCTCGGCATGGCCAATCTCGCTGTTCCGGGCCTCGACGAGACGCCGTTCGACGAGAATTACGAGCGCTTCTATGAAATGGACGACAGCGTCGGAAACCGCATCCGCGTCGTCGAAACCGAGGTCGTTCTCGACGACCAGGGGCGGGCGGCGCGGTTTCGCGTTTCCGGCAATCTGGAAGTCATCGAGGAAGAAATCGCCTTCTTCAGCAACCGGCTCTATGCGGCGCTCGCCGTGGTCGGCATCGGTGGCCTGATCGTCAATGGTCTCGCCATTCTCTACGGCCTGAAGCCGCTCGATCGTGCCCGCCGGGCGCTGGAGCGCATCCGCCGCGGCGAAGCGGAGCGCATCGAGGGTGAATTCCCCCGCGAGATCCAGCCGTTGGCCAGCGAGATAAACGCGCTGATCGAAAGCAACCGGCGCCTAGTCGAGCGCGCCCGCATGCAGGTCGGCAATCTCGCCCATTCGCTGAAAACGCCGATCGCCGTGCTGCTCAACGAGGCGCGCACGCTCGACAAGACCCATGCCGAGGTGATCAGCAGCCAGGCGGAAGCGATGCAGGCGCAGGTCGGCTCCTATCTCAACCGGGCGCGCATTGCCGCCCAGCGCGACAGCGTACTGGCCAGGACGGACGCCCTGCCTGTGCTGGAGCGCCTGGTGCGGGTGATGCGCAAGCTGAATGCCGAGATCGATTTTGTCCTGGAGGTCGCACCCGATCTGACCTTCGCCATGGAACAGCAGGATGTCGAGGAAGTCGTCGGCAACCTGCTCGAAAACGCCTCGCGCTTTGCAAAGACCCGTGTGGTGACCCGCATTACCGCAACGCCGCCCGCCGAAGGCGCGCAGGACGGACGACGCAGCTGGGCCGAGGTGACGGTCGAGGATGATGGACCGGGGTTGTTGCCCGAACAGATCGGCGAGGCGCTAAAGCGCGGCCGTAGGCTCGACGAGAGCAAGCCGGGAACCGGACTCGGTCTGTCGATCGTCAAGGAGATTTCCGGCGAATATCAGGGCAGTTTTGGCCTGTCGCGCGCCGAGATCGGCGGACTTCGCGCACAAGTGACCCTTCCGGCTGTGACAAAGGACACTGCGTGATCAATTTTCCTATGAGATTACATAGAGCTATGAAATTATGGCGGTGGGCCGTAAAGATGCGATGTGTTTGACACAGCAAAGCGGATACCGTGGTAATGCTTGAACGTTTCGATGAGACTTGGACTGGTGTGATGGGTGTTTCGCGATTTGGGTCCGCAGCAGTCGCCGTCGTGGCGATGATGGCGCTTTCGGCTTGCACCACGACGGGTGGCAAGGAGGGGGCTTCGGCAAAGACTGATTCCGCCGTGTATATTGCAGCCCTTCAGGGTGGCATCGTCTCGCGCACCGGTGTCAAACTGTCGAAGAGTGAAACGCAGCGGGCACTTGAGGCCGAATACCGAGCTCTGGAGGCGTCAGCCGGCGGTCAGCCGGTGATCTGGGCAGGCAGCAGCGTCAGCGGCCAGGTGGTGGCGGCGGCTCCCTATCAGGTTGGCAAGCAGAATTGCCGCCAGTTTACCCACAAGCTGAACGACGGTGGACGCGAGATCCAGGCCCGCGGCGTTGCCTGTCGCAATGCCAACGGCACATGGACGCCGCTGAGCTGACGCGGACCTGACACCGCTGGCATCACACAGGCCCGAGTTCAGGCTGATGGCGGCTTCGCAGGCGACGAAAACCGCGTGTGGAATTGCGCTAGGTCAAAGTTGGCCCGCAATCGCTCGCCTATAGATCGCTCTTGCGGCCAAACGCCTCAACTTTGTGTCATTGGCCGTTTGTCTGTTGGAATGCGACCTGCGTTGCAGTAATTGGGCCTCATGCTGTTCTGGATCCTATCCGCCTTGTTGACGGTTGCCGTCGCTGTCCTGCTCCTGCTGCCGCTGATGCGCGCGGGAGCCCGTACCCATGGTGACGACGAAGGCGAGGCCGCTGTCTACCGCGACCAGCTGCGCGAACTCGAGAGCGACAAGGCAGGCGGGCTGATCTCGACCGAGGATGCCGCCTATGCCCGCGCGGAAATCGGACGCCGGCTTCTGGCTGTCTCTGCGGTGGAGAATGCCGCAGAGACGGACGGTGCTGGACCGGAGCCGACCGCCGCCCCGGCGAGGCGCAAGGCCTATGCCCTGTCGCAGGCCTTCATTATCCTCTGTCTTCCCGCCATCGGGCTCTATGTCTATCTGCTGACCGGCAGTCCGGGCACGCCGGCAGCGCCGCTGGCGGCGCGCATCGAGAACCCCGGCGACGACGTGACGCTTTTGATCGCCAAGGTCGAGCGGCATCTGGCGACCAGTCCCGAAGACGGCGCCGGCTGGGACGTCTTGGCACCGGTCTATGTGCGGGTAGGGCGCCTGGCCGATGCCGAGCTTGCCTATCGCAATGCCATCCGGCTGCTCGGACCAGGCGCCGACCGCATGAACGGGCTTGCCGAAACGCTGGTCACGCTCAATGACGGCATCGTCACCGAGAATGCACGCCAGGCCTTTGAGGCATCGGTCAAACTCCAGCCAGACAACCCGCGCGCCGATTATTATCTGGCGCTCGCTTTGGAGCAGGCCGGCCGCAAGGAAGATGCTCTGGTCGCATTCCAGAACATCGCCAAGGCATCGCCGCCGACGGCCCCGTGGGTGGACCTGATCAACCGGCATATCGAAGTCAACAGTTCCGGCATGCCGCTTGCCGATGCGCCGGCAGCACCGGTGGCCGAAGTGGGCAGCGCCAAGCCGCTCGGTGCACCGACGGCAGAGGATGTGACGGCCGCTCAAGCCATGTCCGAAGGCGACCGGTCCCAGATGATCCGCGGCATGGTCGACAGTCTCGACGCCAAGCTGAAAGAGGATCCGAACAATTTCGAAGGCTGGATGCGGCTGGTCCGTTCTCATGCCATGCTCAAGCAACCGGACCGCGCCGTTGAAGCACTGAAGGAGGGCCTGAAAACCTTCCCGGCTTCGGGCGCTGAAGGCCAGCAACTGATCGCGGCTGCGCGCGATCTCGGCCTTTCTGTCGAGGAGATCGTACAATGACCCGCAAGCAGAAGCGTCTCGCCGTGATCGCCGGCGGCATGGGCTTCATCCTGACGGCGGTGCTTCTGGTGATGTTCGCCTTTGGCCAGTCGATCGCCTATTTCTACATGCCGTCCGACATCGCCACCAAGGGCGTCGGCCCTGATACCCGCATCCGCCTCGGCGGTCTGGTCGCCGAGGGCTCGGTGGTGCGCAGCGAGGGATCGACGGTGAAATTTTCGGTCACCGACGGCAATGGTACCGTGCCGGTAATGTATACCGGCATCCTGCCCGACCTGTTCCGCGAGGGGCAGGGGGTGGTGACCGAAGGCATGTTTACCGCCGGAAGCCAGGTGTTTGTCGCCGATACCGTGCTGGCCAAGCATGACGAGAACTACATGCCGAAGGAAGTTGCCGACCGCCTGAAACAGGACGGCGTCTGGCAGGGCGGGGAAAAGACCCAATGATCATTGAGCTTGGCCACTATGCCCTGGTTCTGGCGCTTGCCACCTGTCTGGTGATCTCGGTGCTGCCGGTGATCGGCGCACGGCGCGGAGACGCGGCCCTGATGGCGGTCGCGACCACCGGCACCTATGCGCTGTTTGGCCTTGTCGCCTTTTCCTTCGGGGTGCTGACCTGGGGTTATGTGGTCTCCGACTTCTCGGTGCAGAACGTCTACGAAAACTCCCATTCGATGAAGCCGATGATCTACAAGATCTCCGGTGTCTGGGGCAATCACGAGGGCTCGATGATGCTCTGGGTGCTGATCCTGACGCTGTTTTCGGCGATGGTCGCCTTTTTCGGCACCAATCTGCCGGATCGCCTGAAGGCCAATGTGCTTTCGGTGCAGGCTTGGATCACGACGGCGTTCACGCTGTTCATCCTCCTGACATCGAACCCGTTCGTGCGCCTGTCGCCGGTGCCGGCCGAAGGCCAGGACCTCAATCCGGTGCTGCAGGATATCGGCCTCGCCATCCATCCGCCGCTGCTCTATCTCGGCTATGTCGGCTTCTCCGTGTGTTTCTCGTTTGCCATCGCAGCATTGATCGACGGCCGCATCGATGCTGCCTGGGCGCGCTGGGTCCGGCCCTGGACGCTGACCGCCTGGACCTTCCTGACCGCCGGTATCTCGATGGGCTCCTACTGGGCCTATTACGAACTCGGCTGGGGCGGCTGGTGGTTCTGGGATCCGGTCGAAAACGCCTCCTTCATGCCCTGGCTTGCCGGCACGGCACTGCTGCATTCGGCGCTGGTCATGGAAAAACGCGACGCGCTGAAGATCTGGACGGTGCTGCTCGCCATCATCGCCTTTTCGCTGTCGCTGCTCGGCACTTTCCTGGTGCGCTCGGGCGTCCTGACCTCGGTGCATGCGTTTGCCACGGATCCCACCCGCGGCATCTTCATTCTCTGCATCCTGATCATCTTCATCGGCGGCGCGCTCACCCTGTTTGCCCTGCGCGCACCGACACTGAAGGCCGGTGGCCTGTTCCAGCCGATTTCGCGCGAAGGAGCACTGGTCCTCAACAACCTGATCCTGACCGTCTCGGCCGCGACCGTCCTGATCGGCACGCTCTATCCGCTGCTGCTCGAAACGCTGACCGACGAGAAGATCTCGGTCGGCCCGCCTTTCTTCAACCTGACCTTCGGCTTCCTGATGGCGCCGCTGCTGCTGGCAGTGCCCTTCGGGCCGATGCTCGCCTGGAAGCGCGGCGACCTGCTGGCGGCCCTGCAGCGGCTGTATCTGGCGGCCGGACTGGCGCTGGTGGCGGGACTTGTTCTGTTTTATGCCGAAAACGGCGGCCCGGTTCTGGCCGTTGTCGGTCTCGCCATGGCCTTCTTCCTGATTTTTGGGGCGCTCGCCGATCTCTGGTTTCGTGCGGGATTCGGCAAGCAGACGGCGTCGATCGCCTGGAGCCGGCTGAAGGGCCTGCCGCGCTCGGCCTTCGGCACCTCGCTTGCCCATATGGGGCTCGGCATCACCGTGCTTGGCATCGTTGCGGTCACGACCTTCGAGACGGAAACCGTGGTCGAGATGAAGCCGGGCATGACCGCCGAGGCCGGTGGGTTCGTGTTAACATTTGACGGCATGCGGGCTGGCCAGGGGCCGAACTATACCGAGGACCGCGGCCATTTCACCATCCGCAAGGCTGGCGTCGCGGTTGCCGATGTCTGGTCCTCCAAGCGGCTTTATACCGCGCGGCGCATGCCGACGACCGAAGCCGGCATCGTCACCTTCGGGCTCAGCCAGCTCTATGTCTCGCTCGGCGACCCGATGGCCGATGGCGGCCTGGTCGTGCGCATCTGGTGGAAGCCGTGGATCCTGTGCATCTGGCTCGGCACCGTGGTGATGATGGCCGGCGGTGTCGTGTCGCTGTCGGATCGGCGGCTGCGTGTCGGCGTGCCGAAGCGGCGCGCCAAGGTCGTAGCACCGGTGCCGGGACAGGTGGCGGAGGCGGCGGAATGAAGGCCTGGTTTCAGAAGATTGCCCCTCATCCGGCTGCTGCCACCTTCTCCCCGCAAGCGGGGAGAAGGGCGAACCCGTTGACGCCCGCGATCCCCTCTCCCCGCTTGCGGGGAGAGGGTCAGGGTGAGGGGCAAAGACGTCTGGCACTGCAGCGGATCTTCCTCCTCCTCGTCCTTCTGTTCGCCCCCATCCATGCCTTCGCCGTCAATCCCGATGAGGTGCTGGCCGATCCCGCCTTGGAACATCGGGCGCGGACCCTGTCGTCGGAATTGCGCTGCATGGTCTGCCAGAACCAGTCGATCGACGATTCCAATGCCGAGCTTGCCCGCGATCTGCGGCTTGTCGTGCGCGAGCGGCTGGTCAATGGCGATAGCGATGAGCAGGTTCTTGATTATGTCGTGTCGCGATACGGTGAATTCGTGCTGTTGAAGCCGCGGCTGAGTGCCAAGACGCTGATCTTGTGGGGTGCGCCGGCCGCGCTCGCACTCGTCGCCCTGATCGTTGCCGTCTTTTACGCCCGCCGCCGGGCCAATGATCGTGATCCGGCGGAGAAGCTGTCGGCCGAGGAAGAGGCGCGGCTTGGCAGGTTGATGGACGGGGATTAGGCCAAAGTTCGCAGGAAACTTTCAGCCAAGATTACGAAGAATTCATCTGCCGTACAGTTCGCAGTAAGGTGGCAGCCCCTATATCTTTCTTCATCCACCGCTTCAAAACCGCCGATAGCCGGCGGCTCCAGTCGGAAGAAATGATGAAGGTAAGATCCATGACCGAGACTAAAGATCGTTCAAACTTCAAGAAGATCCTGAAGAATTCGACCGTTGCCGGCCTGGCCGTCGCGATGATGGTCGGTGCAGTTCCGCTTGTTGTGCTCAATGCCTATGCCGAGCCAGTCACCGTGACCGCGCCGCAGGTTCCGAGCTTCAGTGATGTCGTGGCTGCGGTGCAGCCGGCCGTCGTGTCGGTCCGTGTCCAGTCGAACATCCAGAACACGTCCAACGACGAAAGCAATTTCTCCTTCAACTTCGGTGGTCGTGATTTCAACGACCTGCCGGACGATCATCCGCTGAAGCGCTTCTTCAAAGAATTCGGCGGTCCGGGCGGCCCGGGTGGCCCGAATGAGGAAGCGCGTCCGCCGCGCGGTCCCAAGGGTCACGGCCGTCACGAGGGTCGCCTGCGTCCGACCTCCCAGGGCTCCGGCTTCTTCATCTCTGAGGACGGCTATATCGTCACCAACAACCACGTCGTCGACGAGGGTGCTGCCTTCACCATCGTGATGAACGATGGCAAGGAGCTCGATGCCAAGCTGGTCGGCAAGGACAGCCGCACCGATCTCGCCTTGCTCAAGATCGAGAACCCGAAGCAGAAGTTCACCTATGTGAAGTTCGCCGATGACGAGAAGTCCCGCGTCGGTGACTGGGTCGTGGCTGTCGGCAACCCGTTCGGCCTTGGCGGCACGGTCACCGCCGGTATCATCTCGGCCCGTGGCCGCGACATCGGCTCCGGCCCCTATGACGACTACCTGCAGATCGACGCTGCGGTGAACCGCGGCAATTCCGGTGGCCCTGACTTCAACCTGAGCGGCGAAGTCGTCGGCATCAACACCGCGATCTTCTCGCCGTCCGGCGGCAATGTCGGCATCGCCTTTGCCATCCCGGCTTCCGTTGCCAAGGATGTCATCGAAAAGCTGAAGGATGGCGGCACCGTCGAACGCGGTTGGCTCGGTGTACAGATCCAGCCGGTGACCGACGATATCGCCGACTCGCTCGGCCTGTCGGAAGCATCGGGTGCGCTGGTCGTGTCGCCGCAGGCGGGTTCGCCAGGTGAAAAGGCCGGTATCAAGCAGGGTGACGTGGTGACTGCCGTCAACGGCGAGCCGGTCAAGGATCCGCGCGATCTCGCCCGTCGCATCGCAGCCTTTGCCCCTGACACCACCGTCGATGTCGCTCTGTGGCGCGAAGGCAAGGCAACCGAGGTCAAGGTCAAGCTCGGCGAACTACCGACCGAACAGGCCTCGGCTACCGAAGGCACCGAAGAAGATGCCGCACCGGCGCCGGCCGTCGAGCAGGAACTGGCCAATCTCGGCCTTTCCGTTCGCCCGTCTGAAGACGGCAAGGGCCTCGCCATCGTCGATGTCGATCCGGACAGCGACGCTGCCGACAAGGGTATGAAGGCCGGCGAGACGATCACCTCGGTCAACAACCAGGAAGTCTCCTCGGTTGCCGACGTCCAGAAGGTCGTCGACCAGGCGAAGAAGGACGGACGCACCCGCGCCCTGTTCCAGGTTCAGTCGGAAAGCGGCAGCCGCTTCGTCGCACTGCCGATCAACCAGGGCTGATCACGCGGCCTATGTGTCGAGGGCGCCGACGGTATCTTAACCGGGCGGCGCCCTTTTCTATTCCGGCATGACCGGGACCTTGGTCACGCGCCTGGCTTAGCCAAGGACGGGGCCAGTGATTGGGCCAAGGACTGGACCCACGATTGGGCCAGATACATGGCCACAGACCCGGCGAGACAGCCGGGACGAAGGACAGGGATACACAGCATGATCACCGACGAAACGACAGCCGTGCAAAGTGGTGAAACCGGTTGGACGGATGCGACAGCCGGCGCTAATGTCGCCCACATGAAAATACTGGTGATTGAAGACGATCTCGAGGCTGCGGCCTATATGACGAAGGCTTTCCGCGAGGCCGGCATCGTCGCCGATCATGCGAGCGACGGCGAAAGCGGTCTGTTCATGGGATCGGAGAATACCTATGACGTGATGGTGGTCGACCGCATGCTGCCGCGCCGCGATGGCTTGTCCGTGATCACCGAACTGCGCAAGCGCGGCGTCGACACGCCGGTGCTGATCTTGTCGGCGCTTGGCCAGGTCGACGACCGCGTCACCGGGCTTCGCGCCGGCGGCGACGATTATCTGCCCAAGCCTTATGCCTTTTCCGAACTGCTCGCCCGTGTCGAGGTTCTTGGCCGCCGCAAGGGCAAGCCCGAACAGGACATGGTCTACCGCGTCGGCGATCTGGAACTCGACCGGCTCTCCCACGAAGTGAAGCGCGCCGGCAAGGACGTGCTGCTGCAGCCGCGCGAATTCCGCCTGCTCGAATATCTGATGAAAAACGCGGGACAGGTGGTGACCCGCACCATGCTGCTCGAAAATGTCTGGGATTACCACTTCGATCCGCAGACCAATGTCATCGACGTGCATGTGTCGCGCCTGCGCTCGAAGATCGAGAAGGATTTCGACCGGCCGTTGCTGAAAACAGTGCGCGGTGCCGGCTACATGATCAAGGACGAAGGCTGACATGCCGGTGAAAAGCCGTTTGGGCGTGTTGTTCAAGTCGACGGCCGTCAGGCTGTCTGCGCTCTACATCCTGCTCTTTGCCCTCTGTGCGGCATTCCTCGTGTTTTACGTGACGGGCCTTTCCGAGCGCATCCTCAACAACCAGACCCGCGAAAGTCTGAAAGAGGAAGTGCAGGAGATCGAGAAGGCCTATGAGCGGGGCGGGGTCACCCAGCTTCTGCGCACCATGGAACGGCGCGCCCGCCAGCCGGGCGCAAATCTTTATGTCATCGCCGGGCCGAACGGCGAGATCGTTGCCGGCAATGTCGCCTCCGTCCAGCCGGGCGTCTTCGACGAAGAGGGCTGGACGGGATTTCCCTTCCGCTACGAGCGCTACGACGACAGCGGCGGCGTGAAGCGCCATCTGGCGACCGCGCATGTGTTTTTCCTCGACAACGGCTTTCGCGTGCTGGTCGGGCGTGATCTCGGCGAACCGAGCAAACTTCGGCTATTGGTGCGCCAGGCCCTGATGGTGGCCCTGCTGATCATGGGCATCGGAGCCGTGGTGATCTGGTTTGCCATCGGCCGCAATGCGCTGAAACGCATCGACCGCGTTTCGGCCGCAAGCCAGAAGATCACCGCGGGCGACTTGTCGCAGCGTCTGCCGGTTTCCGGCTCGGGCGACGAATTCGACCGGCTGTCCTCGTCGCTGAACGGCATGCTGGGCCGTATCGAGCAGTTGAACGAGGGGTTGCGCCAGGTCTCCGACAATATTGCCCATGACCTGAAGACTCCCCTGACGCGGCTGCGCAACAAGGCGTCCGATGCACTGTCGGCCGTGGACGAGAGCGCCAAACATGCCGCGCTGGAAGCGATCATCGTCGAATCCGACCAGTTGATCCGCACCTTCAACGCATTGCTGATGATTTCACGCGTCGAGGCCGGCTCGATTGCCGCCGAACTGACGGATATTGATCTTTCCGCGATTGCCGCCGACAGCGCCGAACTCTACGAGCCGGTGGTCGAAGAGGCCGGACAGCAGATGGTCTGCGACATCGCGCCCGGGCTTTCCGTGCGTGGCAACCGCGAGCTGATCGGCCAGGCGATCTCCAACCTGATCGACAATGCCATCAAGTATGGCGCGATCAAGCCTGAGGCGAGCAAGTCCGAGGCGAGCGACTCGGAAGCGGCGCAGTCTGACGGCGTGGTTGAGCCACCCCCGGCAATCACGGTCAGGGTTGCGCGAGGTGCGTCAGGCGTCGAGATTTCCGTTTCCGACCAGGGGCCGGGCGTACCGGCAGACAAGCGGGCCGAGGTGGTCAAGCGCTTCGTCCGGCTCGACAAGAGCCGTTCCAAGCCGGGCACGGGCCTTGGTCTGTCGCTGGTCGAGGCGATCATGGCCCTGCATGGCGGCCAGCTTGTGCTGTCCGATACGCGCAGCGGCGACGAAGCCGCGCCCGGCCTGACGGCCACCATGGTCTTTCCCGGCATGAAGCCATAACCTGCCTGCGCTTGAGAGATTCGGCGAGATCTCCGGCGCAAGGGAAGGGAGGCTCATGCGATGGTGCAGCAAACTGGGGTGCAGCAAACTGGGGCGAAGCAGGCGGCAAGGCGACTGGTCGATGTATCGGACGGGGTCATTCGGCCATTCAATCAGACGGAACTGAAGGCTGCCACCGCGACGCTGAAGGATCTCGCCAGGCAGGAGCCGGTGATTGCCGAGCTGATGGCCGGCGAGACAGCGCTGCGGACCTTTATCGCCAATGCACTGACGCTGTCTCCCTACCTGCGCGATATCGCCAATCTCAAGCCGGCGCTTATGGCGGAGGCGATCAGTCAGCCGCTGGAACCGCTGCTTGCGACGGCCGTCGCCGAGGCAAGGGCGGCCTGGGTTCCCAGCGCAGACGGCATCGTTCCGACCGAAGCCGAGGTGATGACGCGGCTGCGCAATGCCAAGCGTCGGGTTTCCTTCCTGACCGCACTGGCCGATCTCGCCCGAATCTTTGACGCACGCAACACGACGGCCTGGCTGAGTGCTGTGGCCGATGCAACAGTGGCCGCCGCCATTGATCATCTGCTGCTGGCCGGGCATCAGGCCGGCAAGCTGACGCTGCGGGACATGGGCGCGCCGGCTGCGGGCAGCGGCCTGATCGTGCTCGGCATGGGCAAGCTTGGCGCCTGTGAACTCAACTATTCCTCCGATATCGATCTCGTCGTCTTCTTCGATCCGGATGCAGGCATCCTGAAAAGTCCCGATGACGCGACCGAAACCTATGGCCGGATGATGCGCCGGCTGGTGCGCATCCTGCAGGAGCGCACGGCCGACGGCTATGTCTTCCGCACCGACCTCAGGCTCAGGCCCGATCCGGGCTCGACGCCGCTCGCCGTGCCCGTCGAGGCGGCCCTGATCTATTACGAGGGCCGCGGCCAGAACTGGGAACGTGCCGCCTATATCAAGGCGCGGCCGGTCGCCGGCGACCTGAAGGCCGGCGAGGGCTTCCTGCGTGAACTGACGCCCTTCGTCTTCCGCAAATATCTCGACTATGCGGCGATCGCCGACATTCATTCGATCAAGCGGCAGATCCATGTGCACAAGGGCCATGGCGCGATCGCGGTGAAGGGCCATAACGTCAAGCTCGGCCGCGGCGGCATTCGCGAGATCGAGTTCTTCGCCCAGACCCAGCAGCTGATCGCCGGCGGCCGCATGCCGGACCTGCGGCTGCGTCCGACCGAGGCGGCGCTAAACGCGCTCGCCGGTGCCCACTGGATCGATCCGGTGACGGCGGAGGAACTGACCGGCTGCTACTGGTTTCTGCGCGATGTCGAGCACCGCATCCAGATGGTGCATGACGAGCAGACCCATGTCCTGCCCGATACCGAGGCCGAGCTGAAGCGCATCGCCTTCATGCTGGGCTTCATCGACACCACGGCCTTTTCGACAAAGCTCGAAACCGTACTGAAGACGGTGGAGCGCCGTTATGCGCGGCTGTTCGAGAAGGAGGAGGGCCTGTCGAGCGCGACCGGCAACCTGGTCTTTACCGGTCAGAAGGACGATCCCGACACGCTGAAGACGTTGAAAGGCCTTGGCTTCGAGCGGCCGGAAGATATTTCCCGCGTCATCCGCACCTGGCACTATGGCCGCTACCGCGCCACGCAATCCGTCGAAGCTCGTGAGCGCCTGACCGAACTGACGCCGGACCTGTTGAAAGCCTTCGGCGAAAGCCGGCGTGCCGATGAGGCGCTGTTGCGCTTCGACAGTTTCCTGGCCGGGCTTCCGGCCGGCATCCAGCTGTTTTCCCTGCTCGGCAACAATCCGGCCCTGCTCGACCTCCTGGTCAACATCATGTCCTCGGCGCCGAGGCTTGCCGAAATCATCGCCGCCCGGCCGCATGTCTTCGACGGCATGCTCGATCCCGGCCTGATGGTCGAGATCCCCACCCGNGACTATCTGGCAAG
>NZ_AHZC01000022.1 GCF_000247475.1 Rhizobium sp. PDO1-076
CTCCAACGATGCCTATGCGGATCTCGCCGGTGCATTGAAAGCGGCAGCCGGAGGGGCGCAGGGCGGAGCGAGGCAGAGGGGATGACCATGACCGATTTTGATGCCGATGAACCCGTTGCACCGATCAGGCCGGCGCCCATTCGCCGACGTGTTTCGTCTGTTGACCGGGTACTGGCGGCGACCGGTGTGGCGCTGGCCTGCGCGGCTGCCTTCTTCCCCTGGTATGTCTTTTTCAACGAGGAGAAGTTCGGAGTTCGCGTTGCCGACTGGCAAAGCACGCGTGACCTGCCGGAAGGGCCTGGCCGTAACGTGTTCAGTGTCTCGCCGCTGGCCTTGGTCGACAATGACGACGAAAATGCCGGCGAGGGCAGCAATCCCCCGGCTGTCGATCAGATCGTCACGGCAACCGTGCCGACGCTTGGCAAGGAACGTCCGCAGGGGCTGGACGTGCCTGCCGCCCAGCCGTTTCCCGGTCAGAGCGGTTTCCGCCTGCTGCATGTCGCCAACGGCCGTGCGCTGATCGAGGACGGCGGCACGATGTTCATGGTACGTGTCGGTTCGATTCTGCCCGACAACAGCCGCGTCGCGACGCTGGAGCAACGTGACGGCAAATGGGTCATCGTGACCTCCAAGGGCGATATATATCAGAACAACTAAACTTGTGTGGGTGGGGCAAGTCCCACGCAAGATTACTGGCCTAGGCTCCGAGTGGTAAAAAGACGGAGTAACGCCCATGAACCCAATCCAGTTGTTCGAGCTGGCTTCCCGACAGGCCGAATGGCTTTCGGTGCGTCAGCAGGTTGTGGCAGGCAATATCGCCAACGCCAGCACCCCCAAATATCTGGCTAAGGACATCACCCCGTTCAGCGCAGTGCTGGACAATACGGCGATGGTACAGCACATGGCCGTGACCCAGCCCGGTCATATGGCGTCGAACGATATCAGCGCCGACAATATCGACATCGAGGAGTCAGAGCTCAACGACGAGATCGGCATCCAGGAATCGGGCAACTCCGTCGCTATCTCTGAAGAATTGTCCAAGACCGGCGAGATCAAGCGTCAGCATGAGCTGAACACCTCGCTGATGAGTTCCTTCCATCGCATGATGTTGATGACGGTGAAACGCTGATGACCGATCCTTTAAGTGCAGCCCTGAAAATTGCCGGCAGTGGTCTGGAAGCCCAGTCCACCCGCATGCGCATCGTCTCGGAAAACATCGCCAACGCGCGTTCGACCGGCGACACCCCCGGCGCCGATCCTTACCGCCGCAAGACCATCACCTTCGGCAGCGAGCTCGACAAGGTGTCCGGCGCGCAGGTGATCGAGGTCGAGAAGCTTGGCTTCGACAAGTCCGATTTCATCGAGGAATACGATCCGGGCAATCCGGCCGCCGATGAACGCGGCGTCGTCAAGATGCCGAACGTCAACGTGCTCATCGAAATGGGTGACATGCGCGAGACCAACCGAACCTATGAAGCCAATCTGCAGACCATCAAGCAGACGCGCGACATGATTTCCCAGACCATCTCACTGCTGAAGGCTTCGCAATGATTGATTCCATTTCCGGCGTAAGCGCATTTTCCAAGTCGATGGGTCTTGATTCGCTGACCACCGAACTCTCCACCTTCGACATGTCGACCCAGGGTGTTGCGACAGCTGGCCTGACGCCCGGCATGTCGGCCGGCGAGACATTTCTTTCGACCCTCAACAGCATGGCCACCGAAGCCGTCGGCAACCTGAAGCAGGCCGAGCAGACCTCGTTCGATGGCATGACCGGCAAGGCGAACACCCGCGAGGTTGTCGACGCCGTGATGTCGGCCGAGCAATCGCTGCAGACGGCGATCGCCTTCCGCGACAAGATCGTCAGCGCCTATCTCGAAATCACGAAGATGCAGATTTAGTAAGCAGGGAACGGACACATGAGAGCTCTTGCCATCGCAGCGACAGGTATGGACGCCCAGCAGACGAATCTGGAAGTCATCGCCAACAACATCGCCAACATCAACACCACCGGCTTCAAGCGGGCGCGTGCTGAATTTACCGACCTGCTGTACCAGACCGAACGCGCCCAGGGCGTGCCGAACCGCGCCAACCAGGCGATCGTGCCGGAAGGCGCCAATATCGGTCTTGGCGTGCAGACGGCCGCCGTCCGCAACATTCATACGCAGGGCGAACTGACTCAGACTGGCAACGAACTCGACATGTCGCTGGTCGGTCGTGGCTGGTTCCAGGTCGAATCGCCGGATGGCACGACCCTCTACAGCCGCTCGGGCGCATTCAACATGAACGCCGAGGGTCAGCTGGTCACCATCGACGGCTATCTCGTCACCCCGCAGATCACCATTCCGCAGGATGCCAGCGAAGTTGTCATCAGCCGCACCGGTCAGGTCCAGGCACGCATAGGCAACGATTCCGACTATACCGATCTCGGTCAGCTGACGATCGCAAACTTTGTCAACGAAGCCGGCCTGAAGCCGCTTGGCGACAACCTAGTGGCCGAGACGGCAGCGTCGGGCGAAGCGATTGTCGGCGTGCCGGAAGATCCGGGCTTTGGCTATATCAAGCAGGGCTATCTGGAATCGTCGAACGTCGATTCCGTCAAGGAAATCACGGACATGATCTCGGCACAGCGTGCCTATGAGATGAATTCCAAGGTCATCCAGACCGCCGACGAGATGGCTCAGATCGTCAGCAAGAACCTGAAGTAAGGCAACTGGAGGCAAACATGAAGTTTCGCCGGAAAATCGGGAATGCAATTCGGGCTGTGGCGCTTGTCACAGCATCCGTCATGGGCATCGGCGCGGCGCTTGCGCAGGGAACCGCTGTCGTCCCCACCCAGATCATCTATCCCGGCGAGACCATCTCGGCCGCGCAGGTCAACGAGGTCGAGGTAACCAACCCCAACCTGACCGGCGGTTATGCACGCACCAAGGCGGAAGTTGTCGGCATGGTATCGAAGCGCACGCTTCTGCCGGGCCGCACCATTCCGACCAGCGGCCTGCGCGAAGCCTTCGCCATCAAGCGCGGTGCCAGCGTTCGTCTGACTTTCGCCATTGGCAACATGGTGATCAGCGCCGCCGGCACGCCCATGGTCGATGCCACGGTCGGCGAGGTCATCAAGGTGCGCAACATTGATTCCGGCACGATCGTCACAGGCACGGTCATGGCCGATGGGACAGTACAGGTGATGGCGAAATGAAGTTGTTTGCATCATCACGGATCGCCCTGTGTGTGCTGGCTCTGGTGCTGACGCCGTTTGAGTCTGCCATTGCCGCCAATTCGCGCATCAAGGATATCGCATCCCTGCAGTCGGGACGGGACAATCAGCTGATCGGCTACGGCCTGATCGTCGGCCTGCAGGGCACTGGCGACAGCCTGCGCTCGTCGCCGTTTACCGATCAGTCGATGCGCGCCATGCTGCAGAACCTCGGCATCTCGACCCAGGGCGGCCAGTCCAACGCCAAGAACGTTGCTGCCGTCATGGTCACGGCAAACCTGCCGCCCTTTTCCAGCCCCGGCAGCCGCATCGATGCGAATGTCAGCTCGCTCGGCGATTCGACCTCGCTGCGCGGCGGCACGCTGATCATGACGTCGCTGACAGGCGCCGACGGCCAGATCTATGCCGTCGCCCAGGGCTCGGTCATCGTGTCCGGCTTCAATGCGCAAGGCGATGCGGCCTCCGTGCAGGAAGGCATCACCACCTCCGGACGCGTCCCCGGTGGTGCGATCATCGAGCGCGAGCTGCCATCCAAGTTCAAGGATTCGGTCAACCTGGTGCTGCAGCTACGTAATCCCGACTTCACCACCTCCTTGCGCATTGCCGACACGATCAACGCCTATGCCGCCGCCAACTACGGCGCACCGATCGCCGAGGCCCGCGACAGCCAGGAAGTGGTGGTCCAGAAACCGCGCACGGCCGATCTCGCCCGCCTGATGGCGGATGTCGAAAATCTCGTGGTCGCGACCGATTCTCCGGCCAAGGTCGTAATCAACGAGCGCACGGGCACGATCGTCATCGGCGCCGAGGTTCGTGTCTCGCGTGTTGCCGTGAGCTACGGAACGCTGACGGTCCAGGTGACGGAGACGCCACAGGTCATCCAGCCCGAGCCGTTTTCACGCGGCGAGACCGCGGTGCAGGAACAGACGGACATCATCACGCAGAAGACCGGCGACAAGGTGGTGATCGTCGACGGGCCTGACCTGAGAACCCTTGTCAGCGGCCTTAACAGCATCGGCGTCAAGCCGGACGGCATTATCGCCATCCTCCAGGGCATCAAGTCCGCCGGCGCCCTACAAGCGGAGCTTGTCCTGCAATGACACAGTCCAGGCATTTTCTCTCGCTGCCTCCGATCCTGCGCAACGGCCTGATCGTTTGTGCGATCGCCGTGCTGCCCGTTTTTGCCGACAACGCCGTCGGCCAGCAGCCGGTGAACCCGAGCGACGCCGAGATCCAGCAGTTCTGCACCGGGATCGCCGATGCCGCGCGCGACCAGCGCTATCTGTTGCAGAAGCAGGAACTGGAAAAGCTGCAGGCCGATGTCGACAGCCGCATCGCGGTTCTCGAAACCCGACGGGCCGAATACGAAGACTGGCTGTCGCGCCGCAACGAATTCATGAAGCAGGCCGAAGGCCAGCTGATCGAGATCTACAAGAAGATGGCGCCGGATGCGGCAGCACCGCAGCTCGAGGAGACGAATGTCATCCTTGCTGCTGCGATCATCATGAAGCTGCCGCCGCGCCAGTCGAGCCTCATCCTTACTGAAATGCAGCCGGACAAGGCCGCCAAGGTCGCCGCGATCATGTCGAGTGCCGGTGATTCCACTACGTCGAAGGATCCATCATGAACAAGCGTTCCCCGGCATTGCTGGCTGTTCTGTTTCTTGCCGGCTGCCAGAGCCAGACCGTCAAGGAAATCGGCAACGCACCTGCGATGAGCCCGATCGGATCCGGCCTGCGTTTCAGCCAGACGCCGCAGATGGCCTTGTATCCCAAGCAACCGCAGGCCACCGCCAGCGGCTATTCGCTGTGGAGCGACAGCCAGTCGGCCCTGTTCAAGGATGCCCGCGCCCTCAACGTCGGCGACATCCTGACGGTAAACATCCAGATCAACGACAAGGCATCGTTCGAAAACGAAACCGATCGCAGCCGCACCAATTCGAGCGGTCTGAGCTGGTCGACGGCCGTTGATCTGTTCGGCAACGAGATCCCGGCAACCACCGGCGACCTGAGCTCCGGTTCCGACACCAGCACCCAGGGCAAGGGTACGACGGAACGCTCGGAAAAGCTGACCCTGCTGGTTGCAGCCGTCGTCACCGGCATCCTTGAAAACGGCAATCTGCTGATCAGCGGCTCGCAGGAAGTGCGCGTCAATCACGAGATCCGCATTCTCAACGTCGCCGGTATCGTGCGACCGCAGGATGTCGATGCCGACAACACGATTTCCTACGAGCGCATCGCCGAGGCGCGCATCTCCTACGGTGGCCGCGGCCGCCTGACCGAAGTGCAGCAGCCGCCCGTCGGCCAGCAGGTGGTCGATCTGTTCTCGCCGTTCTGACGGCGGGAAAGCAAGACAGAGCAGGAACGGCAAGGTCCGATGGAACAAAACGAAGAGCCCACAGGCAAGAAGAAATCCGGCCTCATGACACTGCTCGTGCCGCTGGTCGTGCTGACCGTCGCAGGCGGCGGCGGCGGCTGGGTTATCGGCAATATGTTGGCACCACAGGTGAAGCTGTCGGAAGATGCCGCGAAGGCAGCCGAGGCAGCGCCGGCCGCCGGCCATGGCGATGCAAAGAAGGAAGAGGGACTTCCCAAGATTGCCACCGAAGCCAATGGCATCGTCCAGCTGGAGCCGATCACGACAAATCTCGCATACCCGTCGGAAAACTGGATCCGGCTGGAACTTGCGCTGATGTTCAACGGCGCGCCCGACGTCAAGATTGCCGAAGACGTGCATCAGGACATCATGGCCTATCTCAGAACCGTCTCGTTACAACAGGTCGAAGGGCCGCGCGGCTTCCAATATCTCAAGGATGACATCCAGGAGCGTGTTGACCTACGCTCCGAAGGGCGCGTATCGAAGGTGATGTTCAGGACGTTTGTGATCGAATGATTCGATTTTTTCTTGTTGCCGCTGTCATGATGATGGCGCCGGAAATTGCGCATGCGCAGCAGTTTCCGACGGAGATCTTCAATACGCCGATCGATGGATCGGTGGCGGCCTGGATTATCCGTACCTTTGGTCTGTTGACCATCCTGTCGGTTGCCCCTGGCATCCTGATCATGGTCACCAGCTTCCCGCGTTTCCTGATCGCCTTTTCGATCCTGCGCTCGGGCATGGGTCTTGCGACAACACCCTCCAACATGATCCTCACCAGCATGGCGCTGTTCATGACCTTCTATGTCATGGCGCCGACCATGGATCAGTCTTGGCGAACCGGCGTCCAGCCGCTGTTGGCTAACCAGATCAACGAGGCCGAGGCGGTGGCGCTGATTGCCGAGCCCTTCCGCACTTTCATGACGGCAAATACGCGTGACAAGGATCTGCGGCTGTTCGTCGATATCGCCAATGAACGCGGCCAGGCCACGGTCACCGGCGACAAGGTCGACTACCGCGTGCTCGTTCCGGCCTTCATGCTGTCGGAAATCCGTCGTGGCTTTGAGATCGGCTTTCTGATCGTTTTGCCCTTCCTCGTCATCGATATGGTGGTCGCCACGATCACCATGGCCATGGGCATGATGATGCTGCCCCCGACCTCGATTTCGCTGCCTTTCAAGATCCTGTTTTTCGTCCTAATCGATGGTTGGAACCTGCTGGTCGGCAGCCTGGTGCGCTCCTTCGTCTGACCCTTAAAAAATTGTTTACCACTTCCCTTGCGGCGTTGTTTACCAAGGATTTATCCAGCTTTATCGATCCCTAATTTGTTAAGGTGTTGGCAATACTTGGCGGTCAGTTTGGTCCTCACACGAAGGGTCTGGTAGACGAAAAAATCGCTACCGAATGGCATGATGCCGAACTGTCGTAGCCGGTAATTTCCAGTCCGGTATGTCCCCATTAGTATCTTGTTTTAAGGGACAAAAAACATGGCCAGCATTCTGACCAACACCAACGCTATGTCTGCACTTTCGACGCTGCGTTCGATCTCCGCCAACATGGAATCCACCCAGAACGCGATCTCCACGGGCAAGAGCGTTGCATCTGCTTCGGACAACGCTGCGTACTGGTCGATCTCGACCACGATGAAGTCCGACAACATGGCTCTCGGCGCAGTCTCCGACGCGCTCGGCCTCGGCGCTGCCAAGGTTGACACGGCCTATGCCGGTATGGACGCCGCCATCGACGTCGTAACCGAAATCAAGGCCAAGCTCGTCGCCGCCAAGGAACAGGGTGTCGACAAGGAAAAGATCCAGGAAGAAATCTCGCAGCTTCAGGATCAGCTGACTTCGATCGCCGAATCCGCTTCGTTCAACGGCCAGAATTGGCTGGCGAATGAAGGTGGCGACGTGACAGTCATCACCGGCTTTGTCCGCGCTGCCGACAACACGGTCACCGTCAAGTCGAGCACGATCACGCTGGACGACACCAACATGCTGTTCAGCGCTGACGCAGCTGGCGTTATCGACGAAGCAACCGGCATCCTGGGTGCCAACGGCACGGCCTCGTCGTCGAGCATCGTCGGCTTCGAAATCGACAACGACACCGACTCCGCTACGCTCGACAACCTGCTTACCGACGTTGAAACCGCTCTGACCAGCATGGTCAGCGCCGGCGCAACGCTCGGCTCGCTGTCCAGCCGTATCGATCTGCAGTCCGAGTTTGCAGACAAGCTTTCCGACGCCATCGAAACCGGCATCGGCCGTCTCGTCGACGCCGACATGAACGAAGAATCGACCCGCCTCAAGGCCCTGCAGACCCAGCAGCAGCTGGCGATCCAGGCTCTGTCGATCGCCAACAGCGACTCGCAGAACATCCTGTCGCTCTTCCGTTAATCGCAAGAACGGGCCGGCCCGTGAGGGCCGGCTAAACTATCCCGACGCCGATATGCCTTGGTGGCTGACCAGAGGCGCGCGAAGGGAAAGCTTCAACACCCGGAGGCTGAACCGGGTAAGTGGCTGCGGAGGTCGCGTCTGGAAACAGACGCGACCTTTTCGTTTTATTAAGCATTTTTTGTTACGCGCGCGTGCACGCGAAGATTGCAAGTTTTTATAGCGATCGGGCATCTCTTCGAATTGCCTTAGGCCTTCGTTAACCAACATGCGTTTATCTGAACGCATCGAAGGGGCGAGCTAACCATTCAAATTCAGCCGGTTAGCAGGCATGACGCTGTGCGCTTCTACCGGTGATACCGGAATGCCCTTCCTATTCAGCCATTAAGGGGCACACACCTATGACGAGCATTTTGACAAACGTCGCCGCAATGTCGGCACTCAGCACTCTGCGCAGCATCAGCAGCGGCATGGAAGAAACCCAGTCGCGCGTTTCCTCCGGCGAGCGCGTCGGCGAAGCGTCTGACAACGCAGCTTACTGGTCGATCGCAACGACCATGAAATCCGACAACATGGCCCTCTCGGCTGTCTCCGACGCCCTCGGCCTCGGCGCATCCAAGGTCGATACCGCCTATGCCGGTATGGACGCTGCCATCGACGTCGTGAAGGAAATCAAGGCCAAGCTGGTAACGGCGACTGAAGAAGGCGTCGACAAGGCCAAGGTTCAGGAAGAGATCTCGCAGCTGCAGGAACAGCTGATGTCGATCGCTGAATCGGCTGCATTCAGCGGCGAGAACTGGATTGCCGGCGACGCTGCAGACGTGACCGTCGTTTCCGGTTTCGTCCGTGATGCCAACAATGCGGTTTCCGTAAAGACCACCACCTACACGCTTGACGACGCAGCTGACGGCACGCTGCTGTTTGGTGGCGACGGCGCAGGCGGCATCGACGACACGACTGGTGTTCTCGGCACTGCCGGCGGCGCGACGATCGGTGTATCGGTATACGAACTCGACATCAGCACGTTCGACGGCACCGAAATGGCTGAAGCCCTGACGCTTGTTGATGAAGCCCTGGCTTCCATGACGAGCGCTGCTGCGGAACTCGGTTCGATCTCCACCCGCATCGAACTGCAGGAAGATTTTGTCGGTTCTCTCTCGGACTCGCTCGATAGCGGTATCGGCCGTCTGGTCGACGCTGACATGAACGAAGAATCGACCCGCCTGAAGGCTCTGCAGACCCAGCAGCAGCTGGCTATCCAGTCGCTCTCGATCGCCAATTCTTCTTCGGAAGTCATCCTCTCGCTCTTCCGTTAAGCCTAGGCTTCCGGTCAATAGCAAGATCGCAATTTTGGAAAGCCGCCCTCCGGGGCGGCTTTTTTTTACATCGTCAAATTGCGTTAACCATGCATTAACCATGTCCGGTTTACATGAAGGTCAAGTAACGATGGATTAACCAAAACGAAGAAGCGGTTAATAGCATTAGGCAAGGCCATCGTTCCCGGACAGACCGGGATGTCCCAGAAACTAGCCATTTTTAGGGGACGCGCAAGTGACCAGCATTTTGACAAACAATGCAGCTATGACTGCACTCCAAACCCTTCGTACTATTGATTCCAGCATGGAAGACACACAGGCGCGCGTATCGTCTGGTCTCCGTGTCGGCACGGCGTCCGACAACGCCGCCTATTGGTCGATCGCGACCACCATGAGATCCGATAATATGGCACTCTCGGCCGTGCAGGATGCACTCGGCCTCGGCGGCGCTAAGGTTGATACGTCCTACGCCGCGATGGAAAGCGCCATCGAAGTCGTCAAGGAAATCAAGGCCAAGGTCGTGGCGGCAACCGAAGAGGGTGTCGACAAGGCCAAGATCCAGGAAGAAATCGACCAGCTCCAGGAGCAGCTCCGTTCGGTCTCGCAATCTGCAAGCTTCAGCGGTGAGAACTGGATCGCCGGCGATGCCGGCACCAAGACGGTCGTATCTGGTTTTGTCCGCGATTCCACCGGCGCGGTAACGGTCAAGACGACGGAATACATTCTCGATGATGCCGCTGATGGCAACCTGTTGTTCGGTGGCGACGGCGCCGGCAACATCGAGTACACAACGGGTATCCTTGGAACGGTCTCGGCATTCACGGGTGTCGGCGACGTGTCGGTTGATACGCTCGACCTCAATGCCTTCGATCCGGCAGACATGGCCGCCAATATGCAGGAATCGCTGGATCTCATTGAAACTGCCTTGCAGAGCATGACGAGCGCGGCCGCTGAACTCGGCTCGATCTCGATGCGTATCGAACTCCAGGAGGACTTTGTCAGCACGCTCACCGACTCGATCGACTCCGGTATCGGTCGTCTCGTCGACGCCGACATGAACGAAGAATCGACCCGCCTGAAGGCCCTGCAGACCCAGCAGCAGCTCGCCATCCAGTCGCTGTCGATCGCCAACACCGCTTCCGAAAGCATCCTGACTCTCTTCCGTCAGTAAGGGCGCCTTGGCTAGGGGCGACTTCGTCCCGCGCTGACAAGTCGGATGTATTCGGTATGAACCGCACCCAGAAATGGGTGCGGTTTTTTTGTGCCTTGCGTGAGGCTGGCCGAATATTGCGGTTTTGCGCCGAAGCGGATTTCCGACCTTGCCAAATCGCGGTCGCGTTTGTTAACTGGCACCGTTAACGATTTGTTAATGGTTACGGGGACCAGCGGTATGCTGGTCTGCATGATGCCCCTCCGTTGCCACCGGTATGCTTCCGGCCTTTTGGATTGACGATTAAGGGCACCTCAATGACCAGCATCATGACCAACGCTGCCGCAATGGCGGCCCTGCAGACTCTGCGCTCGATCGATACCAATCTGGAAACGACGCAAAGTCGTGTCTCCTCGGGTTATCGGGTCGAGACGGCGTCGGACAATGCCGGCTACTGGTCGATCGCTACCACGATGCGCTCCGACAACGCTGCATTGTCGACGGTCGCGGATGCGCTGGGTCTGGGTGCCGCAACGGTCGATACCGCTTACACGGCACTCGACAACGTCATCGAGGTCATGTCGTCGATCAAGGCCAAGCTGGTCGCCGCAAGCGAGCCGGGCGTCGACAAGGAAAAGATCAACGAGGAAATGAAGCAGCTGAAGAACCAGCTGGTTTCAGCGGCACAGTCGGCATCATTCTCCGGTGAGAACTGGCTCTACAATACGAATGTCAACGAACTGGGCACCAAACAGGTTGTCTCGTCGTTCGTGCGCGGCGCCGACGGCAGCGTTCAGGTCACCACGCTGGATTTCGATACCGCCGATTCCGTCCTGATCGATACGGAAGATGCTAGCCGCGGCTTCCTGACCAAGGCGATCGACGCGGACACACTTGTTGCGGACCCGACGGGTACGGCGCGCGAATATTACCTTCTCGACGTCGGTTCCGTCGTGCCGCCGACGGGCGATCCGATCGAGATCGACAACGACACCGACACCGACACGTTGGATGACATGATCAGCGTTGTCGACGATCTGATCAGCCAGCTGACCGACGCTGCCGCAACGCTTGGCGCGATCACCAGCCGCATCGAGATGCAGGATAACTTCGTCTCCAACCTGATGGACGTGATCGACAAGGGTGTCGGTCGTCTGGTCGATGCCGACATGAACGAGGAATCGACCCGTCTGAAAGCCTTGCAGACCCAGCAGCAGCTCGGCATCCAGGCACTGTCGATCGCCAACAGCAGCGCAGAAAAGCTGCTCACCCTGTTCCGCGAGTAAACGCAAGCCTCGGCACCATGGCCAGATACGCCGTCGATACGGCATGGAACTTTTGGGCCGCGCGATCATCCTGGCGCGGTCCTTCGCATTCATCCTCGCGCAAGTTTGAAACCCTAGCTTCGGCCAAAGCACCCGTGGGCATATGCGCCCGCGACCGGCTCGATCCGAAGGTGATCTCGACATTGGAAGTGATGATGCTGCGCGTTCGGACATTTTTGAAATTCAGTCTGCTTGAGATCGATGACCGTTTCTCCGGAGCGGTCGTTCTCGCCGATGGAGGCGATCGCCGATGAGCATGCCATTGACCCGTCTTTTGAAGGATTTTTCGGCGCCTCCCGCGCCGACGCCTTCGTTGTCGGTCCAGTTTGACGTCTCGGAGCCGGACCCGTTCGACATGGATTTTCCAGCCCTGCCGGAACCCGTGCCGGTCGACCTCGATGCGGAGCGCCGCGAGGCCTATGCCGAGGGGCATGAGGCCGGCGAAAAAGCCGCTGAAGAACGTTTGGAAGTCGATCGTCAGGCGATGGAAGTTGCCCATTCCCAGGCGATTGCCGAGCTCGAAGCCCGGCATCGCGAAGAGATGACGAAAGCCCTGTCCGAAAAGCTCCCCGCCATCATCAACGAGCTTTCGCTTGCGATCAGCGATCAGGTGGCGGTCGCTCTCGCTCCGCTGTTTTCCGATGCGGTGGCAGAAAAGGCCGTGAGCGATCTCGCCCATTTGCTGAAGACGGCCATCAGCGCCGGCGAGGCGGGGGTGATCGAGCTGCGCGGGCCAAAGGCGCTGTTTGCCATGCTGTCGACCCATATGTCGGACCATCTCGGGCTTATGCACCATGTCGAGGCGGACGATCTGGATCTGTCCGCCGAATTTGCTGAGGCCGCTCTGGTCACGCGTATATCGGCCTTTACGGCCAGCCTCAGGAAGGTGATCGGATGAGCGACGAGAATCACCATCACGGCAAGAACGAAATCATCATCATCAAACGCCACGGCGGCGGCGATCACGATGGCGCCCATGGTGGCGCCTGGAAGATCGCCTATGCCGACTTCATGACGGCAATGATGGCGTTCTTCCTGGTTATGTGGCTGGTCAATGCTGCAAACGAGGAGACCAAGGCCTCCGTCGCCAGCTATTTCAATCCGATCAAGCTGTCGGATGAAAAGCCGACCGAGAAAGGCTTGAAGAAGCCCGTCGATCAGGCCGAGGGCGAGCAGAAGCAGGAACGCTCTAAGGTCGAGGCCGAGGAGCAGACGGTGGGCGCTGCGGCCGCGACCGGCGAAGACCAGACGGCAACGTCCGGCGACCAGGCGAATTATTCCGAAGCCGACTTCTTCGAAAATCCCTATTCCGTTCTGGCCGAGATCGCCCAGGAAGTCGGCCAGCAGGCCAATGTCAGCGCCAAGGGCGAGGGCGGCGCCGCCGATTCCGGTCCGTCGACGGGTGCCCAGGGCGGCGAAGCCTATCGCGACCCCTTCGATCCGGACTTCTGGACGCAGCAGGTCCAGACGGCCAATACGCCGGTCGGCAAGCCGACCGATGCAACGACGCCGGCCGAGCCGCAGACCGCCGAGATCCAGCCGCCACAGGAACCGGCAGACCCGACGACACCGGATCAGCAGGTGGCACTTGTCGTGCCTGGACAGAAGCCTCAGATGCAGCCGGACATAGCTGAGCTGGCTAAGCCGGACGAGGGCAAGACGGAACAACCGCTGGACGGCAAGGCCGAGATGACTGCCGAGGCCGAGCTTGCGGTCCAGCAGGCATCGGCCGACACGCTGAAGGCGCAGATCGAGGCCGAAATCGGCGGCGTATCCGGCAAGCTTGCCGAGGGTCTGATCGTAACCCCGGCCGAAGGCGGCCTGCTGGTGACGATCAGCGACCAGAGCGATCAGCCGATGTTCAGCGTCGGCTCGGCCGTGCCTCAGCGCGAAATGGTTCTGGCGATGGAGAAGATCGGCAAGTTGCTGCAGGCGCGGCCGGGATCGATCATTATCCGTGGCCATACCGACGGTCGCCAGTTCAAGGGCAACGAGAATGATAACTGGCGCCTCTCGATGGCCCGTGCCCACAGCGCCTATTACATGCTGTTGCGCGGCGGCCTGACGGAAGATCGCGTCCAGCAGGTGTCCGGCTTTGCCGACCGTCGTCTTCAGGTCCCGGATGATCCGTTGGCCGATGCCAATCGACGCATTGAAATCCTGATTCAGGCGGAGCAGGGATAATGACGCTCCGCAGGGTATCCATTTCGCTTCTGGCTCTCGCTTCGCTTGTCGGACTGGGCAATGCCGCGGCGCGCGCCAATGACATGGATACCATCCAGCCTTTCCAGATGCTGCGCTCGCTGCAGTTCGTGCAGGACACCGTGGTTCTGGGCGATCATTCTGCCGCCGAAATGCAGCGCTTCATGCTGGGAACCATCGACGAGCGCCTGCGCAGCGCCGATCAGGCGATCTTCGACGATCCGCGCAATGTCGATGCGGCCCTGATCTACGCCATGAGCGGTGGCAACCCGGCGACGCTTGAATACCTTGTTGCGCGTGACATCAACGGCAATTTCGACAATCGCATTGCCGACAGCCTGCGCAAATATCTCAGCGGCAAAGGCACCCTGATTGCCAAGTCCCTGGGGGAGATCAGCAAGGAATATCGCAACACCGACCTTGCGCCATACCTTGCTCTGGTCGCCGGGAATGTGACGATTACGCGCGATCCGGCCGATGCGCTGAAATTTTATGACTGGGCGCGCCTGACCGCACCCGGCACGATCGTCGAGGAGGCGGCCCTGCGTCGCTCGCTCGCGGTTGCCGTCGATGCGAAGATTGTCGACAAGGCGGGCGGCTATGCCAATCGCTACGCACGGCGCTACCTCTATTCTCCCTATGCCAGCCAGTTTGCCGATCTCTTCGTCCAGCTTGTCGTCGAGCACTATGACGTCATCAAGCAGGAAGATATCGAGGCCACTCTGGGATATATGGACAATGATCGCCGGCGTGAGGTCTATCTTCGCATCGCCCGCAAGGCGGCGATTGCCGGGCGCAAGGACCTGACCAAGATGGCAGCCGATCAGGCCCGGGCTCTGTCTGGAACAGCGGAAGGGGCCGATGCACTTGCCAATCTCTATGGCAGCCTGGCCAACATCTCGACGGAAAATGTCGATGACGCCATGCAGGCGATCATGGATATTCCAGCGGAATCACTTTCGCCGAAGGATCTTGCGCTGCGCCGCGCAGCAGAAGCCGTTGCCAAGGAAGTGCTGCGTAAACCGGAACCACCGCCTGAAAGCCTGACGCAAGCCAACGCTAATACAACTGATGCAGATGCAGGCGCGGTGGCTGCGGCAGAGGATGATGCGGAGTTGCAGGATCCGACGGCGCCACCAACCCCTGCCGCCGCGCCGCAACCGCAGCCCGTTTCGGCTGAGGCCGACGCAGGCAATGCCGCCGCACTCGATCCGGCGGTTCGTACCTTTGTTGACACCGGACGCTCCAAGCTGGACGCGATCGATGATCTTCTCAAGCAGGAAAGCCCCTGACCATGATGGATGCATATATAGCCCCCAGGATCCCCACAACGGATACAGCGGCCTCCCATGCGACATCGGGTGGGCGCGCAGATAAGTCCAGCGAAGGTGGTTTTTCCGAAGCCCTGTCAACTTCGAGCCGCCAGGATCAGGGCGATGCGAGTGACAGCGAAGTGGAGGCTGACGCAGGATCGGGCAACGAGCAGGGCGATGCCGCCGCGGTAGAAACCGGGCGCGCGAAGCGTCCGATCATCGATCTGTCCCAGGCAAGCCTGCTGAAGTCCGCTTCGGCGGAGACGACGAATGCTGTTGACGAGCAGCTTGATCAGCAGACAGTGGCTATCGACGGCAAGGACAAGACCAAGGGCAAGGTAAAGGCGCCTGTCGAGACGGACGGTACGGCTTCGTCGCTCGACGAGCAGCAGCTTTTAGCGCTTGTGAAGAGCGGTGGTCTGAAAGCTGCCGCCGCCAATGGCGAGAAAGCCGCAGAGGCAGACAGCGACGTTTCGGCAACCGAAGACGGTACCTCCGCGGACGGGAAGAGTGCCGATCTCGGGGATGTCTTGTCGCTTCTGACAACGGGGGCTGCGACCGAGCAGGCCAATGGCCAGGCAACGGTGCGCGACGCCATTGAAGGCAACAAGACGATCGTTGACGGTCAGGGCGAACAGATGGTCGAGGCACTCTCTGGCCGCGACGTGTCTGCAGGCGACGCCGAGACCGCTACTGACAGCGGCGAAACGGATCAAACATTCCGCTTCGTGCGTGCCGACGGCAAGGGTGAGCCCCTCACTCTGAGAAGCGAAGGCGCCCAGACCGTTCGGGATGAGGGTGGGCCGGCCTCTTCGACTGTCGAAACGGTCACCGTCATCGATGCACGCCGCTTCCTGGCGCCGGTCTCGAGCAACAACGCCGCTTCGATCACGGCCGCCATGGTTGGCGATAGCGAGTGGATCAGCGCGATGTCGCCCGGCTCGGAACTGGCCAATGCCGCAACGCAATCCAGTCAGGGCAAGGTCGTCAATACCCTGAAGATCCAGATGAACCCGATCGAGCTTGGCAGCGTTACGGCCACGCTGAAGCTGACGGGCGAAGAGCTTTCGGTGCAATTGACCGTCGAGAACCACGCAGCATTGCAGAAGTTGACCAAGGATCAGGACGAGATCCTCAAGGCATTGCGCGCACAGGGGCTGACCGTCGACCAGGTGCAGGTCAACATTCAGGTCGCGCCCGCCGATCGTAGCGCCGACAGCCAGAACAGTGGTAGCGGCCAGCAGAACGGTCAGTCGGGACAGCAGGCGTCCGATCAGTCGGGACGACAGGCCGGTGGCGATCGCCAGGCACGCGGTGACACTTCGGGCGACAGTGTGAGGGTGACGGATGACAGGACGCTTCAGCCAGCTGGCAACCAGGCTGTTGCCGATGACAGCACTCGTCCTGATCTCATTTACATCTAGCGCCTCGGCCAGTGTCGGCGTCTGCGAGCGCGAGATCAGCGCTGCCGCAGCAAAATATGGGGTGCCGGAAGGCATACTTTATTCCGTCGGCCTGACCGAAACCGGTCGCAAAGGATCGCTTCAGCCCTATGCCATGAATGTCGAAGGGCGGGCAGTCTATTCGGGCGACATGAACGAAGCGCTTGGCGCGTTTCAGGTGGCGCGCGGGCAGGGAGCCAAGCTGATCGACGTGGGTTGCATGCAGATCAACCAGCACTTTCACGGCGACCAGTTCACCTCGGTTCAGGCCATGTTCGATCCGAAAAAGAACGTCGAATATGCCGCCCGCTTCCTCAGCAAGCTCCACAATCGACACGAGACCTGGACGATGGCAGTGGCCCGATATCATGCCGGGCCGAACAATGACCCGGCGCAAAAGCGCTATGTCTGTCGCGTTATCGCCAATCTGGTCGCCACCGGCTACGGCACCTGGACGACCAATGCGCGTCAATTTTGCGGTGAATAGCAATCTTTGGTTGTTTGACAGCCACATTAGTGCCGATTTGATAATTGTGGCAAGACTGCGGACAATTGGGGCAAAGCAAGAGCTTGCGCGAAGCTTGCGTTAACTTTTCCACTAAAAAATAGTGCGCGATAGTGGGTATACCCACTACATATAGATCAAATCGGCACCAATTCGTTAATCAATTATTAATATCTATCATTAACTTTCGCCAGTTGTCGCTGAATCCCTCGATTCGTACCCATAGTGCATCGAAACACCACACTGATTCGGAGGCGGCTGAATGATCGTCGTGGTTGATGAGCGCGAGCTCGTGAAAGACGGGTACACTTCTCTATTTGGACGGGAAGGTATTCCATCCACCGGATTTGATCCGGCGGAATTCGGGGAATGGGTCACTACGGCGGCTGATTCCGACATTGCGGCAGTTGAGGCTTTTTTGCTCGGTCAGGGCGAAAGCACATTGGAACTGCCGCGGGCAATCCGGGATAGAACCCAGGCACCGGTGATCGCAGTCAGCGATCAGCCGTCCCTGGAGGCGACGCTGGCCCTGTTTGATTGCGGCGTCGATGACGTCGTGCGCAAGCCGGTCCATCCTCGTGAAATCCTGGCGCGGGCGGCAGCCATTCGCCGGCGTCTGAAGGCAATTTCCAACTTCACGGAAATCGGCCCTATCCGGGTTTTCTCCGATGGTCGCGATCCGGAAATTTCCGGCGACGTATTTCCTCTGCCGCGGCGCGAGCGTCGTATCCTGGAATACTTGGTCGCAAATCGCGGTCGACGCGTTTCGAAGACCCAGATCTTCAACGCCATCTACGGTATCTTCGACGAGGAAGTCGAAGAAAACGTTGTTGAAAGCCATATCTCCAAGCTTCGCAAGAAGCTTCGCAAGAAGCTCGATTTCGACCCGGTCGATTCCAAGCGCTTCCTTGGCTACTGCATCGACTGGAGCTGATTGGGCAGCATGCGGTTCCCTGCGTGGGGACGGCTGATCGGATGAATTCGACCGATAGCCGGAATGTCATACAGCCTCACGCAAGGCCCATCTCCTAGTCTCCGTACTGACTACCGAAGCGAGGATTTTAATATGAGCCTTTACGGAACAATGCGAACCGGCGTGTCCGGGATGAATGCCCAGGCGAACCGCCTCGGCACCGTCGCTGACAACATCGCGAATTCCAGCACTGTCGGCTACAAAAAGTCGTCGACACAATTTTCATCGATGATTTTGCCAAGCACTGCAGGCCAGTACAATTCGGGCGGTGTCGAAACGGATGTCCGTTATTCGATCTCCAGCCAGGGCACTTTCAGCTACACCACATCCTCGACCGATCTTGCGATCAACGGCGATGGCTTCTTCATCGTATCGGGTGAAGACGGCGTCGAGTACCTGACCCGCGCCGGTGCATTCACCTTGCAGGACGATGGTAGTTTGCAGAACTCCGCCCGCTATACGCTGATGGGTTATGAATATGACTCTGCTGCCGATCCGACGATCGTCGTCAACGGCTTCGACGGCCTGACCGAGGTGAACCTGTCCGGTTCCGGCATTTCTGCTGTTGCCTCCACGAGTGGGGCGCTTTCGGTCAATCTGCCGAACTACGAGGCCGATGGCTACGTCAAAACGACCTCGCTGAAGGTCTTCGACAGCCAGGGAACGAGCCGTCTTGTCGAATTTACCTACACGAAAGACAGCGACAACAACTGGACAGTCGATGCTGTCATTCCTGAAACCGGCGATGTGCTTCTGGCCGGTGCAGCAATGGAGTTCGACAGCGATGGCAAGTTGATTAATCCGGATCCGGCCGAGTTTGTGCTCGATCCTGTTGCCGATATCGATGGCGCCACGATCCCCGCCATCACGCTGAGCGTTGCTGGTACGACGCAGCTGGCGTCTGATTTCTCGGTGCAGAACGGCAAGGTCGACGGCAATGCGGCATCGAAGGTCAAGGGTTACGAAATCGATGACACCGGTGTGGTTTCCGTCGCTTATGAAAACGGTGACCTTGTGCCCACGTTCCGCGTGGCGCTGGCCAGTGTGCAGAGCCCGGACAACCTCAATCCGGTGGCTGGTAACCTCTACACTCAGTCCAATGATTCTGGTGTGGTTGTCATGGGTTATGCCGGCTCCAGCGGCTTCGGCAGCATCATCTCCGGTGCACTCGAAGACTCCAATGTCGACGTGGCTGAAGAGCTCACCGCGATGATCGAGTCCCAGCGCAACTACACAGCAAACTCCAAGGTATTCCAGACCGGCTCCGAATTGATGGAAGTCCTGGTCAACCTGAAGAGATAGTTCGAAAAGTTAGGGTAGCCTTATGTCGCTTGCATCATCGCTTGGCACTGCTCAGGGAATCTTCCGGAACACGGGGCAACAGACCTCCGTGCTCACGACGAACATCGCCAATGATGGAAACGAGAACTACGTAAGGCGCCAGGCTGTCGTTACCAACACCGTATACGGTGCGACGATGGTCCAGAACGAACGTTCGCAGCAGATGGCTCTGCTGCGACAGTTTTCCAGCGCGACATCGCAGCAGAGCTCGCAAAGCACGCTGCTGGAAGGTCTGGAAACGATCTCCAGTGCGCTTGGCGGCAATGACTACGAATTGTCGACGTCCACCTACCTCGCCAATCTGCAGAGCAGCCTGCAATCCTTTGCAGCAGCACCAGGTGAGTACGCACTGGCATCCACCGTGGTCACCGATGCGATCGATGTTGCCAATTCTCTGAACAATGCGACGGCTTCGACCCAGCAGCTGCGCGCCGATACCGACGCCCAGATTGCCGAACAGGTCGAGAGCCTGAACAAGCTTCTCGCCGAGTTCAAGACGGTGAATGACTCGGTCATTCGTCTGACGGCAACCGGTGGCGAGCCGAGCGATTATCTCGACCGGCGTGATACGCTGGTCAAGGAGATTTCCGGCATCGTTGGTGTCAGCATCAACATGCGCGAAAACAGCGACATGGTGCTGTACACCTCGGACGGCACAACGCTGTTTGAAACCGACCCGCGCGAAGTCACCTTCGATCGCAAATACAATTACGACGCATCGGTCACCGGAAACTCGATCTATATCGACGGAACTCCGGTTCGTGCGGGCGTCGGCGGCAACACTGACGGACAGGGCACGCTGAGCGCGCTGGTCCAGTTGCGCGACGTCATTGCACCGACCTTCCAGGTGCAGCTCGATGAAGTGGCGCGTGGCCTGATCGAGGCCTTTGCCGAAACCGATCCCTCGGGCGGCCAGCCGGATGCACCCGGCCTGTTTACCTGGTCGGGTGGCACCACGCTGACGTCCGGCACCGTCGAGCCGGGACTGGCCGCAAAGATTGTTGTCAATGACGCTGTGCGCTCCGATGCCGGCGGTGATCCGACGCTGATCCGCGATGGCGGAATCAACGGCACCGACTATGTCCACAACACAGCCGGGGCTTCGGGTTACACCGACCTGATCAACACCTATGTCGACGCCATGTCGGCCGACCGAGACTTCTCGGCGGACGCCGATCTGACCACGACGACCAGCCTGCTGTCTTTCGCCAGCGACTCCATCGGCTGGCTTGAGGAATATCGTTCGACGGCCACCTCGGCCGGAGACAACAAGAGCGCGCTCTATGAGCGCACATACCAGACATATTCGTCGAAAACGGCGGTCAGTCTCGACGAAGAACTTTCTCTGCTGCTCGATGTTGAGCAGTCCTACAAAGCTGCAGCCAAGCTTGTCTCGACAATTGACGAGATGCTGGAAGCCGTGCTGCAGATGGCGGGGTAATCCTGAATGTCGACTTCAAACGTATCCAATATCTCCATACAGACGTCGATGCGTTTGACCATCCGGCAGGCGCAGACCGAACTGCTGCAGGCGCAGCAGGAGGTCAGCACCGGGTACTTCGCCGATATCGGCGCCGAACTGGGCAGCAAGACGTCGACGGTGGTCGATCTCAACCGCGAAAGCCTGCGCCTGTCCTCGATCCTCAGCAACAACAGCATTGCGACCCAGCGGCTGTCTGGCTCTCAGGAAGCCCTGAATCAGATCGCCAAGGCGGCCGAGGAGATGAACCAGTCGCTGATCACGATCTCGGGTTCGACCAATACCGATACAATTGGTACGACGATCGGCACGGTCAAGAGCTCGCTCGACACCATGACCGACATGGCCAATTCGGCTATAAACGGCGAATTCCTGTTCTCCGGCATCAATACCGATGTGCAGCCGCTCGCCAAGTACGACGAAACCTCGGCGGCCAAGGTCGCCTTCGACAATGCATTTAACAGCTATTTCGGCTTTGCACCGACCGACACGGCCGGTACAGCAACGATCGTCGCCACTGGCGGTGCGCCGAGCATGGAAGACTTTATCGGCAACGTCCTGGAACCGATGTATTCCGGAGCCGACTGGACGACGGACTGGTCGAGTGCCTCCGATGAGGTGATGACGAGCAGGATTACGCAGTCTGAGACGGTGAACACCTCGGCATCTGCCAATGAAGACGGTTTCCGCTACTTCGCCCTTGCTGGGGTCATCACCCAGGAGCTGATGAACATCGGCGCGCCGGCCGATGCCGTCACCGTGGCAATCAATTCGGCGATTGACTACACCGGCAAGGCCATCAGCGGAATCAACAAGACCAGATCTGAGCTTGGTCTTTCGGAAAACCGGATCGAGAAGGCAGATTCGTCCTTGCAGATCCAGGTCGACATCATCGAGACGAGCCTGTCCAGCAAGATCGAGGTTGATGCTTATGAAGCGTCGACGAAGGTCAACAGTCTGCTGGCAATGGTGGAAGCATCCTACACGCTGACCGCCAAGATCCAGGCGCTGAGTCTCGTAAACTACCTTTGATGATCAAAGGTACTGAGTAAAACTGAAGGGCAAATGAATGTACCAGTTTTCATACGCCGAAATCATGGAAGATGGGGTGGCCGACGCGAAGGATCGCGAGCGTCAGGCCCTGGATCGGACAATTGATTTGCTGCGGGCGGCTGCACTGAAGGCCAGCTATTCGCGCGAGGCGATTGAAGCGCTTTACTACACACGACGGGTCTGGGTCCGCTTCATTGAGGATCTGCAGCATCCCGAAAATCAGCTGGCTGTCGAAGTTCGCGCCAATCTGATTTCCATCGCTATTTGGATTTTGAAGGAATGCGACCGGATCCGGAAGCGCCAGTCAGACAATTTCCAGGGCATCATAGACGTGACAACCATCATCAGGGATGGACTTAAATGAAGAGCACTTTGCGCATCTCGCTCAAGTCGGGCGAACGGATCTTTATCAACGGAGCGGTTCTTCGCGTCGACCGCAAGGTTGCTTTGGAGTTCCTGAACGACGTGACTTTCCTCCTGGAAAATCACGTTCTCCAGCCCGACCAGGCCACCACGCCTCTGCGTCAGCTCTACTTCATTGCGCAGATGATGCTGATCAATCCGGAAGGCCGCGAACAGTCGATGGCGATGTTCCGCAAGTCGATCATCATGCTGCTGAACTGCTTTCAGAACGAAGAAATTCTGGCCGAGCTGAAGCGTGTCGATGCGATGGTTTCGTCCGGGCGAGCCTTTGACGCGCTGAAGGCAATACGCTCGCTTTATACGGTCGAGGACCGGATTTTGAGCAGCGATGAGATGAGCCCGGCAACGATCGAGCAGATTCGCAAGGAGATCGCGCCATGGCGGTAGATGCAGTCGGCAGCACGACAAGTGCCACGACGACAAAGACGACGACTGATACCTCGGCCTCCAGCGCTTCGGCGTCTGCCTCGCTGGACTACGAAAGTTTCCTGAAGCTCCTGATTGCTCAAATGCAGAACCAGGATCCGACCGATCCGATGGATGCCAGCGAGCAGATCTCGCAGTTGGCCACCTTCTCGCAGGTCGAGCAGACGATCCAGACCAACTCGAACCTCGAGACTCTGATCACCGGCAACGCCCTGACCAACGCCTCGAACTATATCGGCAAGACCATCACCAGTGCCGATGAAAAGACGACCGGCGTCATCCAGTCCGTGCGTGTCTATAGCGACACGATGGTCGCCATGACGACTGACGGCAAGGAAATTCCGATCACCGTCGGCGTTCGTGTGGGCGAACCGAAGGCGACGACAACCGATACAGAGACGTCCGGCACCTAAAGTGCTAAGCCTTCTGGAGTGGAGGGCTTGATTCGCCGCTCCGGAAGGACCCCGTCTCATGAATGAGGCTGACGCACTCGATATTATGCAGGCCGCCATCTGGACGATCCTGATGGCATCCGGGCCAGCCGTTGCTGCCGGCATGATTGTCGGCGTGGTGATCGCGCTGATCCAGGCGCTGACCCAGGTTCAGGAAATGACCCTGACTTTCGTGCCGAAGATCCTGGCGATCCTGATTACCATCGGCATCACCGCACCATTTGCCGGCGCGCAGATTTCCCTTTTTGCCAACATGGTTTTTTCCCGCGTCCAGTCGGGGTTCTGATCGGATCGCCTGAGCGTCCGAACGCTTCCTGACACCCTCGCGCAAGCTTCGCCGTCTATCTCTTTTCCCGATACTGCCCGAAGCTCGGCTTCAGGATGACTTCTCATGAAGAGATGGAACGGACATGGCGCAACCTCCTGCAATCGTAATTCCGAAGGTTAGTCCGAGCGGACGCGATATTGGCTTTGCTCTCGGCATCACCCTGATCCTCGGCATTCTGTTCCTGCCGATCCCGCCGTTCCTGATCGACATGGGACTGGCCTTCTCGATCGCTTTCTCCGTGCTGATCCTGATGGTCTCGCTGTGGATCCAGCGTCCCCTGGATTTCTCATCCTTTCCGACTATTCTGCTGATCGCGACCATGATCCGCCTGTCGCTCAATATCGCGACGACACGTGTGATCCTGTCCCATGGCCACGAGGGCCATGGTGCGGCTGGTGGTGTGATCGCCGGCTTCTCGAGCCTGGTCATGGGCGGTGACTTCGTCATCGGTCTGATCGTCTTCATGATCCTGATCACCGTCAACTTCATCGTCATCACCAAGGGTGCAACGCGTATCGCCGAAGTCGGCGCCCGCTTCACCCTCGACGCCATCCCCGGCAAGCAGATGTCGATCGACGCCGATCTGTCGGCCGGTATCATCGACGAAAAGGAAGCTCAGCATCGCCGTAAGGAACTCGAGCAGGAAAGCTCGTTCTTCGGCGCGATGGACGGTGCCTCGAAATTCGTCCGCGGCGACGCCATCGCCGGCCTGATCATCACCGGCATCAACGTCTTCGGCGGCATCATCATCGGTTATTTCCGTCATGGCATGGAAATTGGTGAAGCGGCCGACGTCTTCGTCAAGCTGTCTGTCGGCGACGGTATCGTTTCGCAGGTGCCGGCTCTCGTCGTTTCGCTGGCTGCGGGTCTTCTCGTCTCGCGCGGCGGCACACCCGGCTCGACCGACCAGGCGGTCATCAACCAACTGAGCGGTTATCCGCGCGCGCTGTGGGTTGCCGCCTCGCTGATGGCCGCCTTGGCGCTGGTTCCCGGCCTGCCCTTCATCCCCTTCATGGCCCTTGGCGGCGTGATGGCATTCGGTGCCTGGTTCATCCCGCGTCAGCTCGAAGCCGAAAACAAGGTCAAGCGCGACCAGGAAGAAAAGAAGGTCATTCAGAACAAGGAAGCCGAGAAGGACTCGGTCAAGTCTGTCCTGAAGACCGCCGAAATCGAGCTTGCGCTTGGCAAGCTGGTTTCGACCCGCCTGCTCGGCGCCCATCAGGAACTGGCCTTCCGCGTCGGCAAGATGCGCAAGAAGTTTGCCAGCCAGTACGGCTTCGTCGTGCCGGAAATCAAGGTGACCGACGACATCGCCATTCAGGACAAGTCCTACCAGATCCGCATCCATGGCACGACGATTGCATCGAATGCGCTGCGCGTCGGCGAAGTGCTCGTTGTCACAGGGTCCGGTCGCAAGCCGAAGGTCCCCGGCGACGAGATCCGCGAACCCGCTTTCGGCATGCCGGCGGTCTCCGTCCTGGAAACCTTTACCGAAGAACTGAAACGCGAAGGCTTCCACCCGATCGATAACGTTTCGGTCGTGCTCACCCATGTCAGCGAAGTCATCCGCAACAACCTGCCGCAGTTACTTTCCTACAAGGACGTCAAGATCCTCATCGATCGCCTTGATCCGGAATACAAGAAGCTGGCCGATGAAATCTGCTCGTCGCACATGTCCTATTCCGGTCTGCAGGCAGTCTTGAAGCTTCTGCTGGCTGAGCGCGTCTCGATCCGCAACCTGCATCTGATTCTCGAAGCCGTGGCAGAGCTTGCGCCGCATGTGCGCAAGACCGAACAGATCGTCGAGCATGTACGGGTGCGCATGGCCCAGCAGCTCTGTGGCGACCTGACCGACAACGGTGTCCTGCGCGTGCTGCGCCTCGGCTCGAAGTGGGATCTCGTCTTCCACCAGGCGCTGAAGCGCGATGCCAAGGGCGAAGTCGTCGAATTCGACATCGATCCGCGCAGCCTCGAAGAGTTCAGCGAGCAGGCGAGCCAGGTTATCCGCGACTTTATGGACCGTGGGCTTCCTTTCGTGCTTGTCACCTCGCCGGAAACACGGTCCTATGTTCGCATGATTATCGAACGCTTGTTCGCCACGCTGCCGGTTTTGTCTCACGTCGAACTGGCCAAGGGCATCGAGATTAAGATCCTGGGCTCCATTTCATGATAACAGACCCGGAAGGGACCGTTCTCGCACTCTTTGCGGTCTTCTGCCGCATTGGCGCCTGCATGATGACCTTGCCGGGTTTTTCCTCCGCGCGCATTTCGATGACGATCCGGGTGCTGCTGTCGGTCTCGATGTCTCTGGCGTTGCTGCCGATCCTCTTCGACACGGTTTATCCGCGTGTTTCTGGTGGCGGATATACCTACATCCAGCTGATTGTCGCCGAAGTCCTGATCGGCGCGATGTATGGCCTGGTTCCCAGGCTTTACGTGCTTGGTCTGCAGTTTGCCGGATCGGCCACATCCATGGCGATCGGCTTCAACTCGCCGGGTGCGGCCGATGTCATCGAAGATACCAGTGAAAACCAGCTGACAAACCTGATCAGCTTCGGCGGATTGCTGCTTCTTTTCATGCTGGATTTCCACCATGTGGTCTTCCGCGCTCTGGTCGAATCCTATTCGGTCATGCCGCTGGGCGGCTTTCCCGACACCCAGAAGATGTTGATCACGCTGAGCGACACGCTGTCCAAGACCTTCATGCTGATGCTGCGGCTGGCAAGCCCGTTCATCATCTTCGGCCTGATGTTCAACGTGGGTGTCGGCCTGGTCAACAAGCTCGCGCCGCAGATCCCGATCTTCTACATTTCCACGCCTTATCTGCTGATTGGCGGACTGCTGCTGGTCTATTTCTCCATCGCGGCGATGGTCATGCAGTTTGCCCAGTCTTTCCCGATGATCTTCGACTTCTAGTGCAATTCCAGCAAAAGTGGGAACCGGTTTTGCGTACGGAATTGCGTAACAACAAAGAGATAGAGCATTGAAGGCGCTCCGTTTTCGCCGGAAATGCTCTAGGCCGCGCCAGAGGACCGCCAAATGGGACCGAAAAAGCAGTCCGAAAAGCTGAAGCGCCTGGTCGCAGTGCAGCGCCACATGGAACGCATGGCGGAGAGCGATCTCAGCACGACCGCGAAACGCATCGAGGAGAACACGGTCTCCATGGATTCGGTGATGGATGCCATCGGCTCGCTGGAACCCGTGCATCGCCTGTTCGCGCAGAATTATGCGGATCGCTTCGATCGCCTGTCGAACTCGGACAAGCAGCTCCGTGGACTTCAGCAGGTTCAGGAGATGAAGGTCATGCGCGAACGCGCCAAGGGTGATCGTCTGGAGGAGAACATGAGGGACGCCCGCGATCACGAAGATCGCGAAGCCGATGACAATTCCATCTATGATCTGATCGATCTGCAGTTTGCCACACCAGCCTCCAGCAAGCTTCACGAGTGATAGTCGCCGCGAACACATATCGAGGATGTCATCGTGGCCATTTCCCCTCCGAGCGATCTCGTGCTGGACGTTGTCCGGGCGGCTGATCCGTCGCAAGTTGCTGCAGCGCAGGAAAAGCTCAAGACAAACCGGGCAAATTTTCTGGCAACGAGCCTGGCCGAAAAGGGTGCCGGCTTTGGAAATGCCGTCGAGATCCTGAACAAGGCCAGTGCTGCCGAGGCGCGTGCGACCGCTGCAGACAAGGCCGAGGGCACCGAGCCGCCGAAGGTCTACCGCGACTTCGAAGCGGTTTATCTGACCAACTTTGTCCAGTCGATGCTGCCGGATGACAGCGAGGAAGTTTATGGCAAGGGCAATGCCGGCGAGATGTGGAAGAGCATGATGGCCGAACAGATGGGTTCGGTGATCGCGGACTCCGGTGGCATCGGCATCGCCCAGCAGATGTATGACGAAGCACTTGCCCGTACCCGCGGTCAGGACACTGCCAATGCCAAGACGGACGAAGCTGATCGAAGCCGGGCTTTGAGCTGGGTGACCGATCTTGAACGGCGCACGCTCGGCGCCTCCGCCGAATCCAAGTCCGCACAATAATTAGAATACTTTTTGAGGTGACATCATGGAAGTTGTTTCGAGCGAATACCGTGTGAAGACGGTTCTTGGTCGTCTGGAACGCATTATCGACAATGAAAACGAACGGATCGGCAAGGATCGCGAATTCGATTTCAAGGTGTCGAATGCCCACAAGAGCCGCTGCCTCTATGAACTGACAATGCTGTTCAGGGAGACGGATCCGCGCGAAATCGCCGTCAACTACGTCGAGCAGATGCATTCGCTGAAGAAGAAGCTCGCCCTCAATGTCCGTCGCGTCGAAGCGCATATGAACGCTGTGCGCGCCGTTGCCGATCTCCTGAAGAATGCCGTGCGCGACGCGGACGGCGACGGTACCTATTCCCAGGAACAGTTCCTTCTGCATAGCGAGTTCTGATGGGAAAGATTCTGGCCGTTGGTTTGTGGGTCTGCATCGTCACGCTCGGCGCCGTCTACGGCGCCATCAGCCTGGCAACGGCCCCGGCTGGCCCCAGCGAAGAGGACCAGAAAGCTCCGCTTGAACTGGTCAAGGGCGAGCCGATCACCATTCCGGTCATTTCGGATGGTGGCGTGTCGGGCTACTTCCTCACCCGCGTTTCGTTCATGATGGACAAGGCGAAGATCACCGGCGTCGAGCTGCCGATGACCGAGCTGATGACCGACGAGCTGTTTACCCTTCTGATTGGCAACAAGATGGTCGATCTTGCCAATACCAAGGGATTTGACGTCGCTGTCTTCCGCGAGAAGATCAAGACCGACATGAATGCCCATCTCGGCGAGGGCTTCGTCAGTCAGGTCCTGATCGAACAGCTTGACTACGTCTCCAAGGAGGTTGCCCGCAAGGCAGCCGATGGCGACAGCCGCGGGCCTCTGGACGCGACCGTGATCGTCGAAGGCGAAAAGGTCGAGGAACCGGCGGCAGGTTCGGGCCACTGAACCGCCCGCACTCGCATTGGCTACAGATTGAAGACAGGAGGGTGCAATCCGGATTGCCCCTCCTGTTTTGCATCGCGCTAACCGATCTCGTTGCCGCAACTCTTGCAAAATGCCGCAATTTGACAGCATAGGACGGAGACAGGCAAACGGCGCCGGGTCGATGACGCTAGCTTGTCGAAACGTGAGGCGAGGGCGAGAGACAGTGACGACGGTGATTGATGGAAAGGCAGCGGCCGCATCGGTGGTCGAGGCGGTAACCTCTGCAGCAGCAGTCCTTGAAACGCGCGGCCATCGCAAACCCGGCCTTGCCGTGGTGATCGTCGGCAATGATCCGGCAAGCCACGCCTATGTCGGCGCCAAGAGCAAGATGGCCAAGCAATGCGGCTTCAATTCCATCCAGCATACATTGCCGGAAGACACGTCCCAGGACGACCTGATGGCCCTTGTCGCGTCGCTCAATGCCGACACGACCATTGACGGCATCCTCGTCCAGCTTCCGCTGCCGAAGCCGCTGAATTCCGATCCGGTGATCCAGTCGATCCTGCCGGAAAAGGATGTCGACGGTCTGCATGTGGTCAATGCCGGCAAGCTGGCGATTGGCGATACCAGGACCGGCCTTGTGTCCTGTACGCCGGCCGGTGCCATGATCCTGGTGCGCCAGGTGCGTGGATCCGACCTCTCCGGCCTCAATGCGCTGGTCATCGGCCGCTCCAACCTGTTCGGCAAGCCGATGGCCCAGCTCCTGCTGGCCGCCAATGCCACGGTGACGATCGGACATTCGAAGAGCCGCGACCTGCCGGCTTTGGCGCGCGAGGCCGATATTCTGGTCGCTGCGGTTGGTCGTCCTGAAATGGTCAAGGCCGACTGGGTCAAGCCGGGCGCGACGATTATCGATGTCGGCATCAACCGGATCGCGGCTCCTGAGCGCGGCGAAGGCAAGTTCCGTCTTGTCGGCGACGTGGCCTTTGCCGAGTGCAAGCCCGTAGCAGCCGCTATCTCGCCTGTACCAGGCGGCGTCGGTCCGATGACCATCGCCATGCTGATGGCAAACACCGTGATTGCGGCCTATCGCGCAGCGGGTGAAACAGCTCCGAGCTTCTGAGCTGGGAGCCGCCCGGCGATCAATCCGCCGCCGGCGCCGGCCCTGTCGAGGACCTGACCACCAGATCGACCTTCCACAATTCCTGCTGCTGCGGCTGCATGTCCGTGCCGGTGTGGATCATAGCGATCAGCCGTTCGGCGACGCGCTTGCCGGCCTGGCGCAGCGATGAGCGTGTGGTCGTCAACGGGACGCTGAAATTTTCCGGTTTCAGCAGTGGCAATTCGTCGTCATGGGCGATGAGCGATACATCTACCCCGAGCTTCAGGCGCGCTTCGTTGAGTGCCCTGACGGCACCGAGCGCCAGAACGGTGCTGGCACAGAGCACGGCCGTCGGCCGCTGCGGTCCGCTGAGGATTTCCTTCATGCCGCGATAACCCTGCTCGTCGCCCATGAAGGTGTTGCGGATATGGGCCGGGTCGAGGGCCAGCCCTTGTTCGGCAAGGGCCCTTTCCGTGCCTTGTTTCCGGCGGAAGGCAAAATCAAGGTCGGCAGGTCCGTTCAGCAGCGCGAAGCGCTTGTGGCCGAGCTGCAGCAGGAAACGCGTCGCATCATAGAATGCGCCTTCGTTGTCGACGTCGAGAAAAGCATAGTCCGTCGCGCGTCCGTAGGAACGGCCATGCACGATGAAGGGCAGGGAAAGGGACTGCGCCATGGCGATGCGCGGATCGTTCTCGCGCATATAGGCGAGATAGTAGCCATCGACGCTGCCGCTGGCCACCAGCCAGCGGATCGCTTCCTGCTCGTCCTCCACCCGCGCCGGCATGATGACGAAGTGAAAGTCGTGTTCGATCGCGACCTCTGCCAGGCCGCCCTGAAATTCGGCAAAATGGATGTCTGAGGCATGGTCGGGCGAAACCGGCATGATGAGGCCGATCGATCCGGCTTTGCCGGTGGCCAGTCGCTGGGCAGCCCGGTTGGGCCGGTAGCCGGTTTCCTTGGCTGCCTTCAGCACGCGTTGACGGGTTTCCTCGTTGACCTCGGGGTAACCGTTGATGGCACGGCTGATCGTCGTTTGCGACAGGCCGAGCATGAGCGACAGTTCTTTGAGATTCACGGCAGGCAATTCCTCTCCCTCGCTGGGAAACCGCCGGTTCTTCCTCCCTCCGGCATTTCAAAGCGCTTCGACTATGCAGCAGTTTTCGCTTGGGCGACAAGTCCGAACTTGCCATAATTGCGCGCACCTGCACCATTTTAGGATGCGCTTTGCGACTATTTGGAGCAAATTTGCGATAGCTCTTGACTCTTCGGGGATGGGAGTGGGATGACTTGTAGGCCAAAGCGCTTTGAGGAAGGGGCTTTCGAGCCAATGGACGTTTGGCCGTCCATATGTGATGGGAGGTATATCACATGAAGAAACTGTTTTTGATCACGGTCGCTGCCGCAGCGCTGACCACAGGTATGACGTCCGCCGCCGAGTTGAAGTTCAAGCCGGGCGAGGACGCGAAATTCAATTGGGCGAGCTTTGAAGAGTTCAAGAAGGCGAATGACCTCAAGGGTCAGACCCTGAGCATCTTCGGACCCTGGCGCGGCGAGGACCAGGCTCTGTTCGAGAGCATCTTTGCCTATTTCGAGGAAGCCACGGGCGCAGACGTCCAGTATTCCTCGTCGGAAAACTACGAGCAGCAGATCGTCATCGACACCCAGGCCGGCAGCCCGCCGAACATTGCCATCCTGCCGCAGCCGGGCCTGATTGCCGACCTCGCGTCGAAGGGCCATCTGACGCCGCTGGGCGACGAGACGAAGAACTGGCTGCTTGAAAACTATTCCGCCGGCCAGTCCTGGGTCGATCTCTCGACCTACAAGGGCAAGGACGGAACAGCGGCCCTCTACGCACTGCCCTACAAGATCGATGTGAAGTCGTTGGTCTGGTACGTGCCGGAAAACTTCGAGGACGCCGGCTATGAAGTGCCCAAGACCATGGAAGAGTTGAAGGCGCTGACCGAAAAGATTGCCGCTGACGGCGGTACGCCGTGGTGCATCGGGCTCGGTTCGGGCGGTGCGACCGGCTGGCCGGCAACCGATTGGGTCGAAGACATGATGCTGCGCACGCAATCCGCTGATGTCTACGACAAGTGGGTTACCAACGAGGTTAAGTTCAACGATCCGGCCGTCATCGGTGCGATCGAGGAATTCGGCTGGTTTGCCCGCAATGACAAGTTTGTCGATGGTGGCGCCAAGGCCGTGGCCTCGACCGACTTCCGCGACAGCCCGAAGGGTCTCTTCGGTGCGCCGCCGAAATGCTATCTGCACCATCAGGCGTCGTTCATCCCGTCCTTCTTCCCTGAGGGCACGGTTGTCGGCGAAGATGCCGACTTCTTCTACATGCCGCCTTATGCATCCAAGGCCGATCTCGGCAATCCGGTGCTGGGTGCCGGAACGCTCGCCATGATCGCCAAGGATAGCCCGGCTGCCCGCGCCTTCATCGAGTTCCTCAAGACCCCGATCGCGCATGAGACCTGGATGGCGCAGTCGAGCTTCCTCACCCCGTTCAAGGGTGCCAACAAGGAAGCCTATGCCAATGCCCCGATGGCCAAGCAGGGTGACATCCTCCTGAATGCCACCACGTTCCGCTTCGACGGTTCCGACCTGATGCCCGGCAAGATCGGCGCCGGCGCCTTCTGGACCGGCATGGTGGACTATTCCGGTGGCAAGTCTGCGGAAGACGTGACCGGCGAGATCCAGAAGGCCTGGGACGCCCTGAAGTAAGTCTCTCCGAAGAGGGAGCACCGCCGGGCTCGTGGAAATCGAGCCCGGCGACAGATACAAAAATGCCTGCGGTCCGGCGTCATGTGCCTATGGCGAGGGGGACCCCGTAAAGGGAGGGAACGCAAGTGGAACAGCTATTCTTTGCATTGTTGACGATCGTGATCGGTGTCGCGGCAGCCATAGGTTATTTCTATGGATCCAACCTGCTGCTCGACATGATCTTTCCGTCGCGCATCGCGGACACGACCCGCGCATCCGAAAACCTGCGCAAGGCGGCGCTGATCCGCCCTTGGCTGTTTCTCGGGCCAGCCCTGATCTCGCTGGCGGTCTATCTGGTTTATCCGCTGTTTTCCTCGGTGGTCTATGCGTTTCTCGACCGGTCCGGCGAGAACTATGTCGGCCTCGCCAATTTCCGCTGGATGCTGCAGGATGGCGAATTCCGCCAGTCGATCTACAACAATCTCCTCTGGCTGATCGTCGTGCCGGCGGCCGCCACGCTGTTCGGCCTGATCATCGCCGCCATGACCGACCGCATCTGGTGGGGCAATATCGCCAAATCGCTGATCTTCATGCCGATGGCGATCTCCTTTGTCGGTGCCTCGGTCATCTGGAAATTCGTATACGATTACCGCGATGCCGGTTCCGAGCAGATCGGCATCCTGAACGCCATCGTCGTCGCCTTCGGCGGCGATCCGCAGATCTGGATCGCGCTGCCGTTCTGGAACAATATCTTCCTCATGGTCATCCTGATCTGGATCCAGACGGGTTTCGCCATGGTTCTTTTGTCCGCAGCGCTGCGCGGCATTCCGGAAGAAACCATCGAGGCCGCGATCATCGATGGTGCAAATCCCTGGCAGATCTTCATGAAGATCAAGGTGCCGCAGATCTGGAACACCATCGCGGTCGTCTGGACCACCATCACCATCCTCGTCCTCAAGGTCTTCGACATCGTTCTGGCGATGACCAACGGCCAGTGGCAGACACAGGTTCTCGCCAACCTGATGTTCGACTGGATGTTCCGCGGCGGCGGCGATTTCGGCAAGGGTGCCGCCATCGCTGTCGTCATCATGATCATGGTCGTGCCGATCATGATCTGGAACATCCGCAATGCCCGCCGTGAAATGGAAGGACACTGAGATGCACGCCACCAAGCTTTCGCCGCTGACGATCGTCGTCAATCTCACCGTTTTGCTGCTGGTCGCGCTCTGGACGCTGCCGACTGCCGGCCTGCTGATCTCGTCGCTGCGCGACAAGGACCAGATCGTCGCCTCCGGCTGGTGGACGGCGCTGACCACATCCAGCCAGAACGCCATCTACAGGGCGCCGCCGGCCAGCGCCCAGGTCGAGGAAAATGGCCAGTTCGTCATTGCCGGCAATGTCTTCGACGGCAAGGGCGGAACCGTCAGCGCCTTCGGTGTCAACATCAACAGGCCGGCCGATTTCGAACCGGGCGCCGTTGCCGAGCGCAATGACGGCAGCAAGCTGACGCTGCAGGAAAACGGCGATTTCCGCCTGGAATCGCCCAAGGCGTTCGAGGGCTCCCGCGGCGACCGTATCTTCTTCACCTCGGCCGTCCCGCCGCGCTTCACGCTGGAGAATTACCAGACGGTGCTCAATTCCGAAGGCATCGGCAAGTCCTTCATCAATTCGCTGACGGTGGCCATTCCGTCGACCATCATCCCGATCCTGGTTGCGGCCTTTGCCGCTTATGCACTCGCCTGGATGAAATTTCCGGGGCGCTCCATCCTGCTTGCGGTCATCGTCGGCCTGCTCGTCGTGCCGCTGCAGATGTCGCTGATCCCGCTTCTCAAGATGTACAACGGCGTCGGCGCCTTCTTCGGCGTGCCGGCCAAGGGTTATGTCGGCATCTGGCTGGCGCATATGGGCTTCGGCCTGCCGCTCGCCATCTATTTGCTGCGCAACTACATTGCCGGCCTGCCGCGCGAGATCATGGAATCGGCCCGTGTCGACGGCGCCTCCGATTTCGAGATCTTCATCAAGATCGTCTTGCCGCTGTCCTATCCGGCGCTCGCCTCGTTTGCCATCTTCCAGTTCCTCTGGACCTGGAACGACCTTTTGATCGCCATGGTTTTCCTCGGTTCCGGCGACAACGAGCTCGTTCTGACCGGACGCCTCGTCAACCTGCTCGGCTCGCGCGGCGGCAACTGGGAAATCCTGACGGCATCCGCCTTCATCACCATCATCGTTCCGCTCTGCGTCTTCTTCGCCCTGCAGCGCTACCTCGTCCGGGGTCTGCTCGCTGGCTCGGTCAAGGGCGGTTGAGCGTGCGATTTCTCCACTGACATGCACAAGGACCGAACATGAGCTCTCCGACGCAATCGATGCTGACCGCTGACAAGGACTGGTGGCGGGGTGCGGTGATCTACCAGATCTATCCGCGCTCCTACCAGGACTCCAATGGCGACGGCATCGGTGATCTCAAGGGCATCACCGCGCGCCTGCATCATATTGCCGAACTTGGCGCCGATGCGATCTGGATCTCGCCCTTCTTCGCCTCGCCGATGAAGGACTTCGGCTACGACGTGTCGAACTATGTCGACGTCGATCCGATGTTCGGCTCGCTCACCGATTTCGACGGGCTGATCGCAGAGGCTCATCGCCTGGGCATTCGCGTCATGATCGACCTGGTGATGTCGCACTCGTCGGATCAGCATCCGTGGTTTGTCGAAAGCCGCTCGAGCCGCGTCAATCCGAAGTCGGACTGGTATGTCTGGTCGGATCCGAAGCCGGACGGCGCGCCGCCGAACAACTGGCTGTCGATCTTCGGCGGTTCGGCCTGGCAGTGGGATCCGACGCGCATGCAATATTACATGCACAACTTCCTGACCTCGCAGCCCGACATGAATCTGCACAATCCGGAAGTGCAGGACGCGCTGCTCGCCGCCACCCGCTTCTGGCTGGAGCGCGGCGTCGACGGCTTCCGTCTCGACACGATCAACTTTTACTTCCACGACAAGCAACTGCGCGACAATCCGGCGCTGGCGCCGGAGCGCCGCAATGCCTCGACGGCACCGGCGGTCAATCCCTACAATTTCCAGGAGCACCTCTACGACAAGAACCGCCCGGAAAATATCGCCTTCCTCAAGCGCTTCCGGGCCCTGCTCGACGAATATCCGGCAATTGCCGCCGTCGGCGAAGTGGGCGACAGCCAGCGTGGTCTCGAGATCGTCGGCGAATACACTTCCGGCAACGACAAGATGCAGATGTGTTATGCCTTCGAATTCCTGGCGCCGGAACCGCTGACGCCGGATGTGGTCAAGCAGACGCAGATCAATTTTGCTGCCGCCGCCCCGGAAGGCTGGGCCTGCTGGGCATTTTCCAACCACGACGTCGTCCGCCACATCAGCCGCTGGGGCGCCGAGGTGCTCGATCGGGACACCTATGCCAAGATGATGTCGGCGCTGCTGCTGACCCAGCGCGGCTCGGTCTGCATCTATCAGGGCGAAGAGCTTGGCCTGACCGAGGCCGAAATTGCCTTCGAAGACCTGCAGGATCCCTATGGCATCCAGTTCTGGCCGGAATTCAAGGGTCGTGACGGCTGCCGCACGCCGATGGTCTGGGACAATCACGCGGCACAGGCCGGTTTCTCGACAGCCGCCAAGACCTGGCTGCCGATCCCGGTGGAGCATGTGCTGCGGTCGGTGAACACGCAGGTCGGCAAGGAGGAGACGGTTCTCGAGCATTACCGCCGGTTCCTGTCGTTCCGCCGCAAGCATCCGGCCTTTGCCAAGGGCGATATCGAATTCCACGCCGCCGGCGAAACGCAGCTGGCCTATACGCGATCCTTCGGCAACGAGACGCTGCTCTGCCTGTTCAACATGAGCCCGGAGGCGAGCACAATGGCGCTTCCGGCCGGCGAATGGGTGGCGCTCGAAGGCCATGGCTTCACAAGTGAGATGAACGGCAACCACGTAGAATTGCCGGCATGGGGCGCGTATTTCGCGCGTCATGTCTAAAAGGGGAGGAAGACAATGACGGGCTTGGTTCTCAAGGACATTCGCAAGGCATACGGGCAGGTCAAGGTTCTGCACGGGATCGATCTCGACATCAAACAGGGCGAGTTCATCGTCTTTGTCGGGCCGTCGGGCTGCGGAAAATCAACGCTTCTGCGCATGATTGCCGGCCTTGAGGACATTACCAGCGGTGAAATGCTCATCGATGGCCAGCGCGTCAACGATATCCCGCCATCCAAGCGCGGCATCGCCATGGTGTTCCAGTCCTATGCGCTCTACCCGCATATGACGGTCTACGACAACATGGCGTTTGGCATGCGCATTGCCGGAGAGAGCAAGCAGGAGATCGACCGGCGCGTGCGTGCGGCGGGCGACATCCTGCAGCTCGGACCGTATCTCGACCGCCTGCCGAAAGCCCTGTCCGGTGGCCAGCGCCAGCGCGTCGCCATTGGGCGCGCCATCTGCCGCGATCCGAAGGTCTTCCTCTTCGACGAGCCGCTGTCGAACCTGGATGCGGCCCTGCGCGTCGCCACCCGCATCGAGATCGCCAAGCTCAACGACAGCATGCCGGACACGACGATGATCTACGTCACCCATGACCAGGTCGAGGCGATGACGCTTGCCGACCGGATCGTCGTGCTGTCTGCCGGCCGCATCGAGCAGGTCGGCCCGCCGCTGGAACTCTATGAGCGTCCGGCCAATCTTTTTGTCGCGCAGTTCATCGGCTCGCCGGCGATGAACATCATGCCGGCAACCATTGCCGAAGCCGGTCCGGCAACCACCCTGAAGCTCAAGGATGGCAGCACGGTCGCCGTCGATATCGCGACGCAGGTAAGCGAAAAGGGCAAGGCCGCAAGTTTCGGCGTTCGCCCGGAAGACATCGCGATTGCCACCGGTGACGATTATCTTTTCGAGGGGCTTGTCGATATCGTTGAGGCGCTGGGCGAAGTGACGATGCTCTACGTCCAGGGACCGGCCGAGGACGCGCCGATCGTCGTCAAGCTGCCGGGTATCGTCGATGTTAAGAAGGGCACGAAGCTGCGCTTCTCCGCCGACAAGTCGAAGCTGCACCTTTTTGACGCAGCCGGCCAGACCTATCGCCGTTGAGCCCCGGTTTTCTAGGTGTTTTCGCCTGATTGAGGATTAAGGCCCTGTTAGCCCTAGTTGCGACAGGGCCTTTTTGCACCCAGGAATGAGCCGCCCAAAATACCAACTGTTAAACTGTCACTGCTAGCTTTTTGCTCATAAGAACGGACAAAAAAATAGGGACAGGAACAATGGCAGCGCCAAGTGGTTCTCATTTTCTGAAAAAGGAAGAATCCTTCATGTACGACCGGGAAAACCGGTACCGCATGGAAGACACGATGAACGCGGGACGTCTCGAGTATACCGAGAACGGCATGACGCATATGGCCGCGCGCCGCTGCGACGTCGTCCGCATCTCGATGAGCGGGGCGATCATTTCGCTGATCACGCAGGTCAATCTTCCTAAGCAATTCTACTTCGACATTCCGGATGCACGCATCAACAAGATCGGTAGCATCCTGCTGAAGACGTTTTCCAACAATACCGCCGAGATCCGCTTCCTGCGTCTGCTGACCCAGAAGGAACTCGACCGTATCTTCGTCTTCTCCACTCATCCGGCCCACAGGGACCGCGTGCTCGACGTTCGTAGCTGGTAAGGCCGCTTTTTTCGTTTCGTGATCGAAGGCCGGTGTGGCGCAAGCTACACCGGCCTTCAGTTTTTCTGACTGGACATCGACCGCAAAGCTCATAATCCTCCCGGCCAAACACAGGGGAGATATTCATGTCGGAAAATAAGGTTGCCATCGTCACTGCGGGCGGAAGCGGAATGGGAGCAGCCGCTGCCAAGCGGCTGGCCGCCGATGGCTTCAAGGTCGCCATCCTGTCGTCCTCCGGCAAGGGCGAGGCGCTGGCGCAGGAACTCGGCGGGATCGGCGTCACCGGCTCCAACCAGTCGAACGACGACCTCAAGCGCCTGGTCGACGCCACCATGTCCACCTGGGGCCGGGTCGATGTCTTGGTTAACAGCGCAGGCCACGGTCCACGCGCGCAGATCCTCGAAATTACCGACGAGGACTGGCACAAGGGCATCGACGTCTATCTGATGAACGTCATCCGCCCGACCCGTCTGGTCACGCCGATCATGCAGGCGCAGAAATCGGGCGTGATCATCAACATCTCGACGGCCTGGGCGTTTGAGCCGAGCGCCATGTTCCCGACGTCTGCCGTCGCGCGTGCCGGCCTTGCCGCCTTCACCAAGATCTTTGCCGATACCTATGCGGCTGAAAACGTCCGGATGAACAATGTTCTTCCGGGCTGGATCGACAGCCTGCCGGCCACAGAGGAGCGCCGCGAAGGGGTGCCGATGAAACGATATGGCACCAGTGAGGAAGTCGCTGCAACGGTTGCCTTTCTGGCCTCGTCCGGCGCCGGATACATTACCGGCCAGAACATCAAGGTCGACGGTGGTCTGACGCGCTCCGTCTGACATTTTGCCGGTGTGGCGGCTCCGGCATAGTGAGGTATGCCGGTACCGATGGCGGGAGGATGCAGATTTCATCCCGCCATGTGACAAGAAAGATCGACGCGTAAACCTCTTGGTTACCAAACTTCTTCATTCTTTAGGGCATCCGACAGAACGGGATCTCCAATCTGTCTGGCCTGTAAGAGTGTCGGCATCGCCGTATTGATGCCATGTGAGTCCGGTAGCGAGTATCAGTATGGCGTCCTCGACCAAGTTTGTGTCCGGTGGCAATGTGTCTGCCGTTGTAAAGACGAAGTCGCGCACCAGGAAGCGCGGCTCCAGCATGCCGACCATCATGGGCATCGGTCTTGCTTGCGGCTTCTGGGCCATGGCCACCCTTGCAATCGTCAAGGGCCTGTCCAGCTCGGCCGTCGAAGCACCGGTTCTGGCCGGCCATTCGCTGCCGCGCCCCGAACTGGCGCTGACCCAGCCGCTGGCCCCACGCCCGATCACCACGGCCAGTGCCCAGCATGCAGCGCTTGAAAAGATGCGCGCCCGTTTTGCCGAAGCGATTGCTGCGACCGATCATCTGGGCCTGCTGATGTTGCCGGCCGCCATGCGGCTGGCCGAAGTTGATAAATCTGATCGTCTGCTGCTTGCCCGCATCGAGAGCTTCACCGATCCGCAGGCCATGGCTGTGCTGCGAGACGCGCTGGTCGAGGCGGAAGCGACCCGCCAGCAGGCTGGTCTTGCCACTGCCGCACATGAGCGCCGCACCGCCGCCGATGACGTCGATCCGGTGATGACCGCCTCCATTCCCGTAGCCGCCAGCGCCGCGACAATGGCGCTCGGCTACGCCGCCCCATCGACGGCCGCCGACGTGGTTGCCGCAGCCGATCCGCGCGAGGAGCCATTTGTCGAATTGCTGTCCGAACCGGACATGGACCACGATGCCCTGCCGGATGATGGCCCGATGCCGGGTTCCAAGCCGAAGCCCAAGGCTGTGCTGGTCGAGCCTTTGACCACCGAAACGCCTGCCGCGCCGCCGAAGCCGAAAAAGACCAAGACTCTGTCCAGCATGCTGGCCTATGCCAAGCCGGACAATCCGATCACCACCGATGATGGCGCCGGTGGCCTGTTCAGCCGCAAGTCGAAACTTCCGGGTGCCGGCAGCCGTATCGCGGTCTATGTCATCGATGAAGCCGTCGTTCACATGCCGAATGGCGAAAAGCTCGAGGCCCATTCCGGACGCGGCCACATGCGCGACAAGCCGAAGTTCGTCCATATGAAGAACCAGGGGCCGACTCCGCCGAACGTCTATACCCTGCGCATGCGTGAATCCCGGTTTCACGGCATCGAGGCGATCCGCATGACCCCGGTCGGCGATTCCAGGATGTACAATCGCGACGGCTTCCTGACCCATACCTATCTCCTGCGCCGGCGCGGCGACAGTTCCGGCTGTGTCGTGTTCGAGGATTACAATCGTTTCCTCAATGCCTTCAAGCGCGGCAATGTGAAGACGCTGGTCGTCGTGCCAAGCATGCGCGAACTGCCGAAATACATGGCGATGCTCTAGCAGCTTCTGCCTTTGTCCTGACCATTCCTTCACGCCCCCGACCATCCATCCCGGTCGGGGGCGTTTTTGTTGGCGGCAAACCTGCTTGCAAGGGAGCTTGGCGCCGGGCCGGTGATCGCGCCGCTATGGGGGCATTCAGGTGCCGATAAAAATTGTGCACTATTTAATTGATAGCAATTGACAGTCGCGTGAATCTGCGCGATATAGATTGCGCACAAGCAAATTGCGCGCAATTAACAAAGGAGCTGCCAAATGTCGGATCGAAACTCAACTGCACTCTCCCTCACCCGCAGGGGCGCGCTGGTGGCCGGAACGGCATTCGCAGCCCTCGCTTTGGTGAATGCCCCGGCATTCGCAACCCCTTCATTCGCCTCTACCACATCAGGAGATTTGATCATGAGCAGCATCACCACCAAGGACGGCACGAACATCTTCTACAAGGACTGGGGCTCCAGAGACGGCCAGCCTGTCCTCTTCTCGCATGGCTGGCCGCTCTCGTCGGATGCCTGGGATGCCCAGATGCTGTATTTCGGCCTGCAGGGTTACCGGGTCATCGCCCATGATCGCCGCGGCCATGGGCGTTCCGACCAGCCCTGGAACGGCAACAACATGGACCAGTATGCCGATGATCTGGCCGAGCTGATCGAGAAACTCGACCTCAAGGACATCGTCATGATCGGTCATTCGACCGGCGGTGGCGAAGTGGCCCACTATATCGGTCGCCACGGCTCGGCCCGTGTCGCCAAGGTCGTCTTGGTCGGCGCCGTTCCGCCGCTGATGCTGAAGACGGAAGCCAATCCGGAAGGCGTGCCGATGGAAGTGTTCGACAGCATCCGCGCCGGCACGGCAAACAACCGGTCGCAGTTCTACTATGACCTGACGCTTCCCTTCTACGGCTTCAACCGCGAGGGTGCCACCGTCAACGAAGGCTTCCGCGAAAGCTTCCGCCTGCAGGGTCTCGCCGGCGGCATCAAGGGCCAGTACGATTGCATCCGCGAGTTTTCGGAAGTCGACTACACCGACGACCTGAAGGCGATCGACAAGCCGACCCTGATCATCCACGGCGATGACGACCAAATCGTGCCGATCAAGGCAACAGCTGAAAAGGCCGCCAAGCTGGTCAAGGGCTCCATCTTCAAGGTCTATGAAGGTGGCCAGCATGGTCTCGCCCAGACGCAGGCGGACAAGTTCAATGCCGACGTCCTGGGCTTCATCCGCGGCTGAGCCAATGCAGGAACCCTTCTCCCGTAGCAGGGAGAAGGGTCCTTGGCGAAGGGGAGGCGGGTGAGGGACGAGCGTCGAACTCGGGACGCGCTGAACTGCATGCCCCTCACCCTGACCCTCGCCACCCCAGCAGGGCGAGGGATCCTTTTGTGCCGGCTTTACATTGCCGGCATCACGGTGATCGCACGCACCGGCATCTCGACGCCGGCGAGCGCACCGGTCTTGGTGGCGGCACCGGTTTCCAGATTGACCGTGTAGAGGCTGTTGTCTGCCACCAGCCAGGCGGTATTCTTGCCTTCGCCGGTTGCCTGGATGTCGAAGGCATAGGTCTTCGGCATGCCTTCGATGCCGAGCTTGCCGATCGCCTTCAGTGTCCCGTCATTCGGCTTGGTCTGCTGGATCAGTGCGCCGATCGTCGCATCGATATTGTACATGGCCGTCTTTTCCGGCTTGCCCATCGAATTGGTATAGGCGGCCGCCACCGTGTTGGGCGCTTCGCCCTTGTGCATGTCGCCCTCTTCGAAGGCGAGATTGCCGTCGACGGTGACGGCACCGGTGTCGGGATGAACGCGGTAATTCGTCGTGCCGGTCATGTAGCGCAGGCGGTCGGCGGCAGGGTTGAAGTTCACCACAACCGGCGCCGCGCCGATCGTGAGCGGCTTGTCCATCTTGGCAACTTCAGTGGCAGCACCGGTCGCGGGGTCGATCGTGACAATGACGCTGTCTGCAGTTACGCCGACAATGGTCTTCGTGCCCGGGCGAAAGTCGAGGCCGACCAGTTTCGTCACGCCGGTCACGTCCATCGTCTTGGTGGTATCAGGCTTGTCGGTATCGAACATCACGAGTGTCTTATCGCCGGCAAGGCCGAGGGCAGGCGCCGCATGGGCTGAAAACGCGGTCAGCGCGGTGGCGGCGGTCAGGCTGAGAATGCTCAAGGTCTTCATGGTCTTCTCCCGAATATGTTGATCCGGAAAGCGCCGGAATGGCACCTCCTGAACTTTAGACACGCGGGCGATGCACTTTGGATGCAGCGAATTCGTATTTATTTCTGCATCCAAATCGTCTGCTGCCGTGTCTCATCCGTAGAAGGGATGAACACATGGGTTTGATCGGGGATATGGATCATCGGCAGCGGGGCGCGGGTGAGAAGCCTTGCAATCGCCCGTCGCGCCGCTACGCTTTGGTCAGACGAGGAAAAGGAGTTCGGATGGAGGATCCGCAACAGCGGCTGGAGATGGCGCTGAAGTCGTGCGCTGTCGGGGACCGCAAGGGACTTGCCGTGATCTATCACAGCGAGGCCGCGCGCATGGTGACGATCGCCGAGCGCATCCTGCGCCGCCACGATCTGGCCGAGGAAATCGTCCAGGAAGCTTTCCTGCAGATCTGGCAGAAGGCCGGGCAATATAGTCCCGAACGCGGTTCCGCCCGCGGCTGGCTCTATGCCGTGGTCAGGAGCCGCTCGCTCAATGCCATCCGCGACGGACGGCGTGAGGAACTGACCGATACGGAAAGCCTGGAGCGGTTGCAGGACGAGGCACAGGATGGCCTGTTTGCCGATCTGTTCGACGATCTCGACCAGTCGAGCCGCCTGCGCGCCTGCCTGCAGCGCCTGGATGCCCTGCGCCGCAAGACCGTCCTGATGGCCTATGTCTCGGGCTATAGTCATGGCGAGATTGCCGGTCGGCTAAAACTGCCGCTCGGAACCGCAAAGGCCTGGATCCGCCGCTCGCTTCTGGCATTGCGGGAGTGCATGGCATGACCGAGCCGTTGAACATCGATGAACGCGCTGACGCCTATGTGCTCGGCCTGATGGATGACACCGATCGTGCCGCTTTCGAAACGGCGATGGAAGGCGATGCGGCTTTGCAAAGGGCCGTCGGTCTCGCCCGCGACCGCTTCGTCGAACTCGATCTGGCTGGCGAGCCATCAAGCCTGTCCCCCGATCTCTGGGCGCGCATAGAGGGCCAGTTGCAGTCGCCGGAGCAAGTGTCGGGGACCGTGCCGGTAGAGCGGAGCGGGCGAGCCGCGGAGCCTCCCGTTCCACCAGCGAATGACAATGCAATCAGTGCACTCGGCCGCTGGAGACGCATGGCACTGTTGGCGACCGCAGCCTCTGTTCTCCTCATCGCCGGCCTCGCCTATACCCTGACCAACCGGCCTGATCCGCAGGTCATCGCCATCCTGATGAACGATGCCGGCCAGCCGGTGGTGATGATCGAGGATTTCGGCAATGATGCCGCAAGGGTAACGCCGCTGGTCGATGTCGACGTGCCCGCCGATCGCTCGCTGCAGGTCTGGACGCTGCCGTCGAAGGACTTGGGACCGGTCTCGCTGGGCGTTCTCGACAGCTGGCGCACGGTCATGGTCGAAGGCCCCGGCCTGCCTGGACCGCAGGAGACGCAGCTGTATGAGATCACCATCGAACCGCTGGGTGGCTCCCCGACAGGCCGGCCAACGGGACCGATCCTCGGCAAAGGCTTTGCCAAGGTGCCGCGCTGAGATTGGCGTGATCTAAATCGCTACCGGTGTCACGGCGCTCAAGCCTGCCTGTGGCCAGACAGACGAGCAGGCCGGATCGGGCCCGCTCGGTGATCTGTCGGTCTCTAGAAAAGCACGCTGGCGCCCTGATCCGCCGGTCCGGCGATACGGCGGAAGCTGGCGAACAGTTCGCGGCCCATGCCGAATTCATTGTCGTCGAGATTGACCGTCGCGGCCGGGCGGCCAGCAAATTCGCCGGCATTGACCAGCACTTCCAGCGTGCCGGCAATCGCGTCGAGACGAATGATGTCGCCATCCCGGATCTTGGCGATCGGGCCGCCGTCGACGGCCTCCGGCGTCACATGGATGGCCGCCGGCACCTTGCCGGATGCACCTGACATGCGGCCGTCGGTGACCAGTGCCACCTTGAAGCCGCGATCCTGCAGCACGCCGAGCGGCGGGGTCAGGCGGTGCAGTTCCGGCATGCCGTTGGCGCGCGGACCCTGGAAGCGCACGACCGCGATGAAATCACGCTCGAGTTTGCCGGCCTTGAAAGCCTCCTGCAGTTCCTGCTGGTCGTTGAACACGATCGCCGGTGCCTCGATGACATGGCGCTCCGGTTTGACGGCGGAGATCTTGATCACCGCCTTGCCGAGCGAGCCGGTCAGCATCTTCAGGCCACCATTCGACTGGAAAGGCTTGTCGTAGGTGGTGAGCACCTTCGGGTCTGCGCTCTGTTCCGCCGATGGCTCGCGCCTGACGGTGCCGTCGTCGGCCAGCTTCGGATCGATGGCATAGGCGCTCAGACCCTGGCCATAGACCGTGCGCACGTCGTCATGCAGATATCCCGCCTTGAGGAGTTGCTTGATCAGGAAGCCCATGCCGCCGGCCGCGTGGAAATGGTTCACGTCGGCAAGCCCGTTCGGATAGACGCGTGCCAGCAGCGGCACGATGTCGGAAAGCTCGGAAATGTCTTCCCAGGTCAGCTTGATGCCGCCCGCCCGCGCCATGGCGAGCAGATGCATCGTGTGGTTCGTCGAGCCGCCGGTCGCATGCAGGCCGACCACGCCATTGACGATCGAACGCTCGTCGATCATCTCGCCGGCCGGGGTGAACTCGTTGCCGAGTGCCGTGATCGCCAGCGCCCGCTTGGTCGCTTCTCGTGTCAGTGCGTCGCGCAGCGGTGTGCCCGGATTGATGAAGGAAGCGCCGGGCAGGTGGAAGCCCATGATCTCCATCAGCATCTGGTTGGAATTGGCCGTGCCGTAGAAGGTGCAGGTGCCAGGCCCATGATAGGACTTGGATTCGGCTTCGAGCAGTTCCTCGCGGCCGACCTTGCCTTCGGCATAGAGCTGGCGGATGCGCGACTTCTCGTCATTCGGCAGACCGGTGGTCATCGGACCGGCCGGCACGAAGACGGCCGGCAGATGGCCGAAGGTCAGGGCGGCGATCATCAGGCCGGGCACGATCTTGTCGCAGACACCGAGATAGACGGTGGAATCGAACATGTTGTGGCTGAGACCGATGCCGGCGGACATGGCGATCGCGTCGCGCGAAAACAGCGACAGTTCCATGCCGGGTTGGCCTTGCGTCACGCCATCGCACATCGCCGGCACGCCGCCGGCCACCTGCGCCACGCCGCCGACTTCGGCTGCCGCCTTGCGGATCTGGGCCGGATAGGTCTCGAACGGCTGATGCGCCGACAGCATGTCGTTGTAGGAGGTGATGATGCCGAGATTGGGGACGATGTCGCCGGCAAGCGCCGCTTTGTCCCCGGGGGAACAGACGGCAAAGCCGTGGGCGAGGTTGCCACACGAAAGCGTCGAACGATGCACGCCCTTGGTGATCGCGCGGCGCGTGCGCTCCAGATAGAGCTCGCGGGTCGGTTTCGACCGTTCGACAATGCGCTTGGTAATGGCTTCGATACGGCGATCTGCACTCATCGGATGTTGCTCCTCAACTGGGCGCGAGCGCCTTGGGCACGCATCGCGCGGAGGGCCTCGACAGGCCCGAACGTTCACGTCTTGTCGTTATAAAGCCCCTGCCGGTCTCCTCAACCGGCAGGGCAGGGCAAGCCTCTCAGGGCGCCCAATAGATGTCGGGTACCGTCGCAGCGCGTTCAAGCACGGCCCGGATCGGCATGTCGGCTTCGTCCGTACCGGACAGCGCCTTGTCCAGCACGGTCTTCTTTTCCGCGCCTTCGATATGCACGACCAGCAGGCCGGCGTCCTGCAACGCCGAGAACGACAAGGTCAGCCTTGCCTCACCGGCGCCCGGCGCTTCCATGGTCATCACCCGGCGTGGCTTCGAAAGGTCGAGCGCGTCTGCCAGATGGTCGCCGCCCGGGAAGAACGAGGCCGTGTGGCCATCGGTCCCCATGCCGAGGATGGCGACGTCGAAAGGCTCGCTCATCCCCGGAATGATCCCGGATGCTGCCGTGGCAGCGTCCTCGATGGTTGCTTCCGGACGATAGAGCGGCACGAATTCGGCCGATACCGCTTCGTTCTTCAACAGATGCGTCGCGACCAGAAGATGGTTCGACCGCGCATTGTCTGCCGGCACGAAGCGTTCGTCGACCAGGGTGATCTTGACCTTCGACCAGTCGAGCTTGCACGCCGACAGAGCCTCGAAAAAGGCCTTCGGTGTCGAGCCGCCGGAAACGGCGAGCGTCGCCTCTCCCTTGGCTGCAATCGCTGCGGCCAGCGCCGAGGCAACGCGCGTGGCCAATGCCTCGGCCAGCGCCGCTCCGGTCTCGAATGTATGCATGTGATGCGCCATCGCGATCCCCGGCCTTAGTCGTTTTCGTGCCATGTACGGCCGTCGCGCTCGATCAGCGCGATGGCCTGGCTTGGTCCCCAGGTGCCGGACGTATAGCCCTGCGCCTTCTGGCCGATTTCTTCCCAGGCTTTCAGGATCGGATCGACCCAGTTCCACGCTGCCTCGACTTCGTCGCGGCGCATGAACAGCGTCTGGTTCGAACGGATGACGTCCATCAGCAGGCGCTCATAGGCATCCGGATTGCGGACCTCGAAGGCCTGGGCAAAGCTCATGTCGAGCGATACGTGGCGCAGGCGCATGCCACCCGGACCCGGATCCTTGATCATCAGCCATTGCTTGACGCCTTCGTCCGGCTGCAGGCGAATGACCAGCTTGTTGGCTTCGATGCGGCCGGCGCTTTCGCCGAAGATCGAATGCGGGATCGGCTTGAAGGCGATGACGATCTCGGACATGCGGCTGGCAAGACGTTTGCCGGTACGCAGGTAGAACGGTACGCCGGCCCAGCGCCAGTTGTTGATCTCGGTCTTGATGGCAACGAAGGTCTCGGTGTCCGAGGTCGCTTCCAGCTCTTCCTGATAGCCGTTGACCGGGCCGCCGGCAGAGGCGCCGGCGCGGTACTGGCCGCGCACGGTCAGCTTCTCGACATTAGCGCCGGTGATCGGCTTCAGCGAGCGCAGCACCTTCAGCTTCTCGTCGCGCACCGCTTCGGCGTCGAGCGAGGAGGGGGCTTCCATGGCAACCAGGCAAAGCAGCTGCAGGATATGGTTCTGCACCATGTCGCGCAGCGCGCCGGCCTTGTCATAATAGGTGACGCGACCTTCCAGGCCGACGGATTCGGCAACCGTGATCTGCACATGATCGATATGGGCAGAGTTCCACAGCGGCTCATAGAGCGCGTTGGCAAAACGCAGCGCCATCAGGTTCTGCACGGTTTCCTTGCCGAGATAGTGGTCGATACGGAAGATCTGCTCTTCCTTGAACACCTTGCCGATCGTGTCGTTCAGCGCCTGGGCCGATGCGAGATCGCGGCCGATCGGCTTTTCCACCACGATGCGGGTCGACTTGGTGATCAGCTTGTGATCGCGGATCTTGTCGGCGATGTCGCCGAAGATCGACGGGGACACCGCGAGATAGAAGGCGCGCACGATGTCTTTGCCGGCGTCGAGCAGCGTCTTCAGCTGCGGCCAGCCCTGATCGGACTTGGCGTCGACTGCGACATAGAAGATGCGGGCGAGAAATTTCGCCAGCTCGGCCTCGTCGAGTTCCTCTGCCTTCAGATGTTCCTTCAGCGCGGCGAGCGTGTACTGACGATATTCGTCGTCGGTCATGGCCGTGCGCGAAGCCCCGATGATGCGCGTCGGCTCGGTCAGCTGGCCGGCCAGCTGGCGATGATAGAGCGCTGGCAACAGCTTGCGTTCGGCAAGGTCGCCGGTGCCGCCGAAGACGACATAGTCAAAAGGTTCAACGGGGATGATCTGGCTGCTCATACGGCGTCTCTCACTCGGCAAGTTAGTTGGACAGGTTTGTAATCTAATCGATTTAAAAAAGCCACCCCGCGGGGTGAATTTTGCATTCACTTATCGTTTTGCGGCACGCGTTGCGTCTGGTTGCGGCAATTGACCACAAGGCCAGAGGACGGCGGGGCTGCCGCAAAACCGAGCAGGGCAATGAAGAGGACAGCAATCCAGACGCGGTAAGAAATCGCGCGGCGATCATCGCCTTGGTCCGGTTCGGCTTCTATCGATCGCAGCAGTGCGGTTGTCCGCTGCGCTTGCCGCGCAGGGACACGGATCGGGATACCGCCGACTGCACCGGCATAGTGCGGCAGGTTGGCAATGAGGTGCCATTGCTTCGCCACGACCACAATGCCATGAGCCTCGAGATAACCGAGGCACATCGAAAAGTCGCGGATGCCGTAAGCGATAGCGACGCATTCGAGGCTGTCGCCCCGGTCCGACAGGCAGGACCCTACCTGCATACTAGAACCTGTCCCGCAGCGCATACCAGGTCAGCGCCAGGAACAGAAGCGGGCTTCTGAACCGTGCACCACCGGGGAAAGGCGGGATCTTGAGTTGTTTGAGCAGGTCCAGTTCACTCGAATTTCCGGCAATCGAATCGGCGTACATCTTGCCTGAATAGTTTGACAACATCACGCCATGACCGGAAAAACCGCCGATCGAGGTGACGCCGGGCATGACCTCGCGGGCAAAGGGCTTGCGCGGCAGCGTGATGCCGACCGAGCCGCCCCAGGCATGGGTCATCTCGATGTCTTTCAGGGAAGGGTAGATCTCGGCGATCTGGCGCCGGATATGGGTGGAGATGTCGCGCGGACTGTCCGAGGTATAGGCCTCGCGGCCGCCGAACAGCAGCCGTCCGTCCTGGCTCTTGCGGAAGTAGCGCACGACGAAGCGGCTGTCGGCGACGGCTTCCGAGCCCGGGATCACATCCGGGAATTTGTCGAGCGGCACGGTCGCGCCGATGAACGAGCGGATCGGCATCACCCGGGCAGCCGTCACCGGTTCCAGATTGCCGATATAGGCATTGGTCGCGATCAGCACCTTGTCGGCGGTAATCGTGCCGCGGGGCGTCTCGATCATCGTCTTGCCGCCGTTCTGGCGGATCGCCGTGGCCGGCGTCATTTCATGGATGCGCGCCCCGGATCCTGCCGCCACGCGCGCCAGACCGATCAGCATCTTCAGCGGATGGATATGTCCGGTGCCGGTATCGCGCACGCCGCAGAAATAGCGCTGCGATCCTAGGCGCTCGGCCGTCTCGGCCTGGTCCATGAAGCTGACATGCGGATAGTTGTAGCGCGTCGCCAGGATCTCGGCCGAACGCCGATAGTCGTCGCCGTAGCTTTTCTTGTGCGAGACATTCATCTGCCCCGGCATGTATTCCATGTCGATACCATGCGTATCGGCAAAGCCGAGCAGATGCTGCTTTGCGTTTTCCGCCATGTCGAACAGCGCCTTGGAGCGCTCATAGCCGAGCTCATCTTCCAGTTCGTCCGGCCAGGCACGCTGGCCGGTGCCGAGCTGGCCGCCATTGCGGCCCGATGCGCCGTCGCCGAAGCGATGGCCTTCGATCAGCACGACCGAGACGCCACGCGTCGCCAGATGATAGGCCGCCTGCAGGCCTGTATAGCCGCCGCCGACAATGGCGACATCGGCGGTCGTCGAGCCGTCAAGCGCCGGATATTCCGGCCGCTCCCCGGCACTCGCCTGATACCAGGACAGGCCGGGTGCGATAGGACTTTGCCATGCCATGAACCGCGCTCCTCAGACGTTCAGGAGAAGGAATTCGCGTTCCCACGGGCTGATCACCTGCATGAAGGTCTCGAATTCGCCGCGCTTGACGCCGGCATAGAGGCCGATGAACTCGGCGCTCAGCACTTCCGCCAGCGCATCATCCGATTCCAGCTGCGACACGGCCTCCAGCAGGCCGCGCGGTAGATCGACCGAACCTTCGTTGGCGGTGCCTTCCGATGCTGCCGTCGGCTCGACCTCTTTCAGGATGCCGAGCAGGCCGCAGCCGAGCGAAGCGGCGAGCGCCAGATAGGGATTGCAGTCGGAGCCGGGCAGGCGGTTTTCGATGCGCCGCGCTGCGGCGTCGGACACAGGAACGCGGAAGGCCGTGGTGCGGTTGTCATAGCCCCAGGCATTGTTGACCGGTGCCGACATGTCGGGCGTCAGGCGGCGATAGGAATTCACGTAGGGCGCCATCATCACCAGCGCCTTGGGCACGAAACTCTGCATGCCGCCGATGAATTGGAAGAATTCCTTCGACGGGGAACCATCGGGATTGGAGAACACGTTTTTGCCGGTCTCGATATCGACCACTGACTGATGGATATGCATCGCCGATCCCGCCTGGCCCTGCATCGGCTTGGCCATGAAGGTGGCATAGATGCCGTGCTTGAGGGCAGCCTCGCGGATCGTGCGCTTGAACAGGAAGACCTGATCGGCAAGCTCGATCGGATCGCCGTGTCGCAGGTTGATCTCGAGCTGCGCCGGCCCCTCTTCATGGATCAGCGTGTCGATTTCCAGACCCTGCTTCTCCGAGAAGTGATAGATGTCGTCGATCAGTTCGTCGAATTCGTTGATGCCGGCAATCGAATAACCCTGGCCGCTGACGATGGCCCGGCCGGAGCGGCCCTTCGGCGGATGCAGCGGATAGTCGGGGTCGTCATTGGTGGCGACGAGATAAAATTCGATTTCCGGCGCGACGACCGGTTTCCAGCCGCGATCCGCATACATGCGCACCACGTTTTTCAGCACGTTGCGCGGCGTATAGGGCACGTCCTCGCCGGTCGAGCCGACGATGTCGCAGATCACCTGCGCGGTCGGGTCGGTCTCCCATGGCACGACGGACAGCGTCGAAAGATCGGGCACCAGCTTCAGGTCGCTGTCGCGTGGCTCGTAGCGGAAATTGCCGGTTTCTTCGGGATATTCGCCGGAAATCGTGTGCCGGTAGAGCGCGGACGGCAGCGCCAGCGACGTGTTCGACGTGAACTTCGATGACGGCATCATCTTGCCGCGCGGCACGCCGGCAAGATCCGGCGTGATGCATTCGATATCCTCGATGCCGCGTGCACGCAGCCAGCCGGCCGCTTCCTTCCAACTGCTGACGCCACGCATCGATCTGGGGTCCGGGGGAATGCTCGCCTTTTTCTTTGCCGCGCCTTGGGGTCTCAGCATTGTCTTTTTAGGAGGCATGTCTCACCGGTTCGGATTGTTGATGCCAGCATCATAACCAGACTTTGCCAATTGGCGAGGGGGGACCGTTGACTTTGACGGCCCGATCGAAAAGACAGGCGGTGAACTCGGATCGGGAGCCAAGCATGGCCAAGCAGTATGATGTCGCCATCCTTGGCGCAGGCGCGGCCGGCATGATGGCAGCGATGGCGGCGGGCAAACGCGGCCGCTCGGTTGTCATTCTCGACCACGCCAAGGCACCGGGCGAAAAGATCCGCATCTCCGGCGGCGGCCGCTGCAACTTCACCAACATTCATGCCGGTCCGAAGAACTATCTGTCGAACAATCCGCATTTCGCCAAGTCGGCGCTGGCTCGCTATACCCCGCATGATTTCATCGCCATGGTCGATCGCCACAAGATTGCCTGGCATGAGAAGACCCTTGGTCAGTTGTTCTGCGATGACAGCGCCAAGGATATCATCCGCATGCTGCTCGAAGAGATGCGGGCCGCCCATGTCGACCTCAGGCTTTCGACTACGATCGACACGGTCGAGCACGGCATCGACGGCTTTCGCCTGCAGACTTCGGAGGGGGCAATCACGGCCAGATCGCTGGTGGTTGCCTGCGGCGGAAAGTCGATCCCGAAAATGGGCGCTACCGGTTTTGGCTATCGTATCGCCGAGCAATTCGGCCTGACCGTGACCGAGACAAGGCCGGCGCTCGTGCCCTTGACGCTGGAGCCGAACCTGCTCGCCGATCTGGCCGAGCTCGCCGGTGTTGCGGTCGACGCCGAAATCCGCCACGGCAAGACAAGCTTCCACGAAGCCATGTTGTTCACCCATCGCGGTCTCTCGGGTCCGTCGATCCTGCAGATCTCCAGCTTCTGGCGCGAGGGCGACGAGATCCTCCTGTCGCTGGAACCGGATGTGGCGATCCTCGAGGGCCTGAAGCAGGCCAGGCGCGAAAACGGTCGACAGGCGGTACAGACCGTGCTTGCCCAGCACCTGCCCAAGCGCCTTGCGCAATATATTGCCGACAGCCTGAAGCTGGACAGGCCGCTGGCCGATCAGTCTGACAAGGCCTTGGCGGCCGTCGAGCAGCATCTCCGCCGCTGGGTAATCAAGCCCGCCGGATCGGAAGGTTATCGCACTGCGGAAGTCACCCTCGGCGGTGTCGACACACGCCACCTCGATAGCCGCACGATGATGGCCAGGGATGTCCCGGGTCTCTATTTCATCGGCGAATGCGTGGATGTCACCGGTTGGCTGGGCGGCTTTAATTTCCAGTGGGCCTGGGCGTCCGGATTTGCCGCTGGCGAGAGCTTGTGACCGCGCATCAATGGCCGGCTTGGCCACAATGTTTGCCTTTTCCAGTGATCCACGCCAGCTTCGCCTGATAATTCAGCACTTGTTAACATGCGTCCGCCATCCTGAAGCACTGCCGGAGCGGTGACCCTCAGGGATCCGTGACATGACGTCGGGCCGGCAAGCCCGAAAAGGCATGCTTCCTGTCGAGTGGCCCACTATGAGGACAGCGCTGATGAACAGACATGATCGCAAACCCCGCGCCATTGCCATTGCCCGCACGCGGGACGCCGACCGCGACCGGCTGCTCCATATCGCCATTCTCAGCGCTTACGCAGCAAGCGCGCTGGCCGCTCTTGCCATCTGCCTGATCCACTGATCACGTCCACAGCAGAATGAACGGCCGGCCGACAAAGGCCGGGCCGCTATTCTCGCCGGATATAAATTCCGATCCGATGCGTCCCGCTGCGTGTCCTGTCTTGCTGCCGATCCGGCCTTCGAGTCTGCTTGAGCCTAAGCTTGGACACGTGCACGGCTGATGTGAAGCGGTCACGCGCTTTCACTTAACTTCGTCTTGATACTTTTGTTGCAGGCTTTTCCACGGAGACTTGCCGAAAAATCGCTGCACATTGTTTCAGGTTGCGCGGCGATGGATTGCAGGCGGGGAGGAAGTCGGCGCGCAAGCGTCGCAATTGCTTGGAGGAAACAAGTTGATCGATCGTATTTTGTCGCGTTTTTCGATATCGACCAAGGTCATGGCCTTCGTCCTGCCATTTGTGCTGTCGATCACGGTCGTCGGCCTGATGGGCCTTTATGCGTCCGGCATGCTGCAGCAGCGCATGGAGATCTCCAACGGCACGATGCGTTCGCTCAACGGCTTCCGCAATGTCAATGCAACGATGGCGCGTTTTCTCAGCGAAACGTCGGAGGAAACGCGTGCCGCCGTTCTTGCCGAATTGTCGGCCCAGCAGGGCACGCTGCAGGTCAACGTCACGGAAATCGGTGCAGACGGCGTGGGTCGCAATTTTCTCGACGAAGCGATTGCCGGCACCGGTGCGATCAACCAGAAGATCGACAGCCTGTGGCAATTGCACCAGGCCGAAGTTCAGCTCGCAACCGGCATCAACGAACATCTGAAGGGCCTGATGGCCCAGCAGATCCGCGTCTCCGACGAAGCGCAGAAATTGCAGCGCGCCGTGGTCTCGGGTGAAAATGATGCGAAGAGCGCGCTGCGCGAAGCCGATCGTCTGACAGCCGCCGCCAATTTCATGGCCACGCTCGCCAGGGACTATTTCTCCGCCGGCCTGCCCGAGGCGCAGTTCCCGGTTCTGCAGAAGGCGCTGCCCGAACTGGTCAAGACCCAGCGCAAGATTGCAACCGCCCTGCCGCCGCAGCACAAGGATCTGGGCAAGGCCCTGCAGGCAACCATTGCCGAATTGAAGGAAAAGCTCGCCACGGATGATACCAGCCTGGAGGCCGGTCGCGCCATCGGGCCGGTCATGGCGAAATTCCGTGGTTATGAGGCCATCCTGCGCGCCAGTGCAGCAGAAAAGAATGCGCTCGCCGTCAGCCGCTTTGCCGCCGTCGAAACCAGCGCGGTACAGGCCGCCGATGTCCTGTCGGGCAGCCGCATGCTGATTGCCGATGTCTATGACCTGCGCCTGATCACCGCCGCCTTCCTGATGGCCAAGGATGACAAGGCGCGCGATCCGCTGCTGCGCCAGATCAAGCTGGTCGGCGACAACCTCGCCGTGCTCGGCGGCAGCATCGCCGACAAGGCATTTTACGAAAGCCTCACTGCCGCCATCACCCCGCACCTGGCTGGCCTGACAGCCGACAGCGAGACGCTGGTCAAGTCCAGCGCCGACCGCATTACAAGCTATGCCGAAGCCAGCCGGACCATGGATACGATCTGGGCGTCGCTGACCGCCTTTGCCGATCTGCAGAAGGATGTGGCCGGCACGGAAACCCAGGAAGCCAACCGCCTGTCGATCTCGACCATGGTCGTCGGCGTCGTTGTCGCCATCATTGGCGGCTTCGCACTGGTGCTCACCTTGCAGCGACCGATCGCCCGCATCACGGCAACCATGCAGCGTCTTGCAGAAGGCGACCTGGAAGCCGGCATCATCGGCGACAAGCGCGGCGACGAAATCGGCGCGATGGCGCGCGCGCTTGGCGTCTTCAAGACCAATGCTCATACCAAGATCGAGATGGAGGCAGAGCGCCACCGCGAGCAGCAGGAAGCCGAAGCCGAGCGCCGTCGCAACGATGCCGACAAGCGGGCACTGGATGCCGAGATCGACCACGCCGTGACGAAGCTCGCCCAGGCTCTGGAACGTCTTGCCAATGGCGATATTTCCTTCGAGATCGAGGACCGGTTCCATGGCCGCCTCGAAACCCTGCGCACCGATTTCAACCTGTCGCTGGCCCGCCTGCGCGACACCATGCGTCAGATCGCCGGCAATGTGGACATGATCCAGAACAACGGCCGCCAGATGGCGCAGTCGGCCGTCGATCTCGCCCGCCGCACCGAACAGCAGGCGGCATCGCTCGAGGAGACGGCGGCCGCCGTCGACGAGATCACCGTTGCCGTAAGGTCCGCCTCCGAACGCGCCGAGCGCGTCAATGGCGTGGTGCGCGACGCCAAGAAGAATGCCGATGAATCCGCCGTCGTTGTCGGCAGTGCGATTTCGGCCATGGGCCGGATCGAGGAAGCCTCGGGCCAGATCTCCAGCATTATCGGCGTGATCGACGAGATCGCCTTCCAGACCAATCTGCTGGCGCTTAATGCCGGCGTCGAGGCCGCTCGTGCGGGCGAGGCTGGCAAGGGCTTTGCCGTCGTCGCGCAGGAAGTTCGTGAACTGGCCCAGCGCTCGGCCGGTGCCGCCAAGGAAATCAAAGGGCTGATCAATCGCTCCGCCCAGGAAGTCGCAAGTGGTGCCACCCATGTGCAGCAGACCGGTGAAGTCCTGTCGCGCATCGGCAGCCAGATTTCCGCCATCAGCGAACATGTCGAGAAGATCGCCGAAACCAGCCGCGAGCAGTCCGGCGCTTTGCAGGAGGTCAACGGCGCCGTATCGCGCATGGACCAGATGACCCAACAGAATGCCGCCATGGTCGAGGAAGCGACAGCCGCAACCCAGGATCTCTCGGGTCAGACGGATGCGTTGCGCGACCTGCTGCAGCAATTCCGTATCGAGACCGAGCGAGCCGGCGCGGCACGGGCGGCGTAAGCCGCTGTAAGGATAGGCACCGCGTCCGGGGCGCCATTGCAGTCGGCATTTCTCCCATCGGGGAAGTCGGCTGCAGGCCGCAACACGGGCCGAAAGGCAATGTGGCGGATTGTATTCATCGCTAATGCAATCAAAAGACGATCGCCAGGTTAGCAAAAACTAAAAGTTGACAATGCCGGTGTGCTTGCCTATATCGGGCCTGTCGATATTTTGCTTGCTGAGCTTTGGTTACCGCGCGTTTTATGAGCGTGCCCTGAACGAACCTTCATTTCAAAATTCGCTACCACCATCCGCAGCGCTTCGGCACTGTGGTTACTCAATACTGCTATGAAAGGGTTCATCATGATCACCGGCACAGTAAAATGGTTTAATTCCACCAAGGGCTTCGGCTTCATCCAGCCTGACAATGGCGACGCTGACGCGTTCGTTCATATCTCTGCCGTCGAGCGCGCCGGAATGCGCGAAATCGTCGAAGGCCAGAAGATCGGCTTCGACCTCGAGCGCGACAAGAAGTCGGGCAAGATGTCTGCTTGCAACCTGCAGGCTGTATAATCGGAAACTGCTTTCCTTTGACCGCGGATGTACCGGCACTGTCGAAAGCAAGTTTACCCAGGGAGGTCAGGCTGATTGCCTGGCCTTTTTTGTTGCAATCCATCGGATCGCCGTTAGGCCTATCTTGATGCTGGCTGGCAAGGCCGGGCCAAAACATCGGGAGAAGCCATGAATGATGCGAAGACTGTGACTGGTTCGAACAATCCATCATCGCTGGAGCCGCTGGGCTGGTCTGAATTTTTCAGCACGCAGGTCACGCCCGACGAAATGGACCTCGCGCCCCGGCGCATTTCTTCCGTTCATCGTTCGCGCCTCGAGGCGATCGATGCCCGTGGCCCGGTGGCACTCGAGATCGGCTCGAACGTCAACACCGCAGACTTTGCCGTGGGTGATTGGGTTCTCGCCGATCCCTTCACGCAGATGCTGGTCCGCCGGCTTGACCGCAAGACGGTCCTGCAGCGGCGCACCGAACTGAAGCACGGCCAGCAGCTGGCCGCAGCCAATGTCGATACGCTGTTCATTGCCACGTCCTGCAACGCCGATTTCAATCCGGCACGGCTGGAGCGCTATCTGATCATGGCGCATCAGGCTGGAGCGACGCCGGTGATTGTGTTGACCAAGGCCGACACCGTCGCCGATGCGGACACCTATGCGCAGCAGGCAAGGGCCTTGCAGCGCGATCTGTCGGTCGTTGTCCTCAACGCCAAGTCGGCAGATGCGATTGCAGCATTGAAACCCTGGTGCGGCGCAGGCCAGACGGTTGCGCTGGTCGGCTCGTCCGGCGTCGGCAAGTCGACGCTGGTCAATACGCTTGCCGGATCCGAAAGCCTGCAGAAGACCGGCGACATCCGCGAATATGATGCGCAGGGTCGCCACACCACGACGGCCCGCTCGCTGCACGCGATTGCCGGCGGTGGCTGGGTGGTTGATACGCCGGGCATCCGCACGCTTTATGTCAGCGACATCGCCGACGGCATCGAAGCCCTGTTCAGCGATATTACCGATCTCGCCGAGCAGTGCCGCTTTCGCGATTGCACCCATGTGCATGAGCCGGGCTGTGCGGTCCAGGCCGCGGTCAAGACGGGCACCCTCGATGCCGATCGTGTGGAACGTTGGCGTGGTCTGCTGGAGGAAAGCCGCAGCCGCACGCCGATCACATCGGGACCGCGCGGCAACAAGACCGTGCGCAAGAAAAAATACTGACCACCCCCTTTGCATGCTGCCTTTCTTTACAGGGCAGCATGGCGGATGGCACGGACAGACAGGCATGCCGATGCGCCAGTCCGGACCTCATCCTTGTAAAGACGCAGCCTCTTCCCACATAGAGAACACGTCGAGGCGGCCGCCTGCGAAAAGATCGCGGGCAGACTAGGCCGACCCAATCCTTACCATCCAACACGAATTCCACAGGTTTCGGCGCCCCGCCGGATCCCGCACGAACGGAGACTTTCATGTCCGATAAAAACACAAGCGCTGAAGCCAAGCCCTACGAGCCGATCGCGTTTGCCAAGAAGCATCGTATCTCGGTCGAGGACGCCAAGGCGATCATCGAAAAACACGGCGCCGATCGTAAGTCGGCCGACAAGGAAGGTCGACGCGTCAGCGTCTGACCCGAGTAACCATCTCCGCGCCAGCCTTGCCGGCGCGGAGACGATCCAGACTATAAAGCAGGCGGTTGACGGCCAATGATACCGATCGCCTCACTCGGCCGGTTGCCCGTCACGGCACCACTCCCGCTCCGCGTTCGCTTTCGCTTTCGCGACCGCCTGTTTCCGCCGCTTGGCGCTCCAGGCTTTGCTCAGTCGCGTCCACCAGCTTTCCCGGTAAGCCTGATAAAACGCCTCTTCTTCGACGCGAGGATTCTGCGTATTGCGCTCTCTGAGGGCCTCGACAGCCATCGCTGCATAGATCTCGACCATGACGGATCTCCTCTCGTTCAATCCATCACCCCATCTATTCGACAAATTTAGCTCCATAAACACGGGAGAATGCGCTATATGTTTCATCCATGAAAAACATAGCATGGGATTCCTATCAGCTCTTTCTGCAAGTCGCCCGGCTGGGTGGCCTGACCGGGGCGGCGTCCGCCAGTGGATTGAGCCCCGCCACCATCGGTCGTCGCATGCTGGTGCTGGAGGAGGATCTGGGGCGGCCGCTGTTTCACCGCAGCCAGACCGGCTACACGCTGACCGGCGACGGCAAGGTCCTGCTCGATCATCTGGGTGAGCTGGAATCCGCCTCGCGCAAGGTCGATATCTGGCGACGCGGGACAGCGTCCGATGCCCTGGTGCGGATTGCGGTCGGCACCTGGATCGGCTGGCTGCTGGCGGAAAACTTCCCGGCCATTCGCCAGGAGCGCGATGCCTTTCGCATCGATCTTTTCATCGGTGAACAGCGCGCCAGTCTCGCCCACCGGGAAAGCGATATCGGCATGCGCGCTTTCGAACCGGATGAGCTCAACCTCGCCACGTCCCTGGTCGGGGAGGTCGCCTATGCGCCTTTCCGGGCCCGCAACACGGGCGATGCCGGGCCGGAGCGCTGGTTGGCCGTCGATCGGGATAACGCCATTTCCGCCTATCTGCGCTGGCCGCATGAGCAGGTGGCGGACCGGATCGTTGCCACCGTCAACCGTCCGCGCTCGCTCAGGGATCTGGCGCTGGCGGGTGCGGGCATTGCGGTGCTGCCCTGTTTTGTCGGCGATCTGGAGCCGCGGCTGCAGAGGGCGGGCGGGGAGATCGTCGACCTGCGCCACCGCCAGTGGATCGTGATGAACAACGACGACCGCCATCGCCCGGAGATCCGCACGGTGGTCGACCGCATGACAAAACTGCTGCGCTCGCATTCCGAGCTTTTTGCCGGACATCGCGCCAACCGCGCGTGAACTGGCGCCGGCTCTGAAGAAAAAGCCCGCACAACGACCGTCGCTCCTCCCCCGAGGTGATCCTTGTGCGGGCAGCCGTTCCGGAGGTCAGGGCCGGACGGTAGACGGTGTTCTGATCAGGCGGCGTGGGCGCCCTGGGTCACGATGACTGGGATCAAGAGGTCGCCCCAGTTGCCGTCGCCACCATGGTGGCGGGCGGAGCGGACCAGCTCGACGGACACGCCGGCATCGACGGCCTTCATGATCGAATGGTTCAGGCGATGCAGGTCATTGGCCAGCATGCGGATCATCGCCTGCTGATCGGTGCTCATGGCCGACGACTGTTCTTCTGCGCGTTCTTTGACTCGGGTCTGCGGGGTCATGGTATTTCTCCTCTTGTATTGGGGGTTGTTGAATGACCTCCCCCTTGAGGGGGGGAGGTCGCAGCAAAGCTGCGGGTGGGGGTGATCCGTTGCGTCTCGCGAAGGTCACCCCACCCCGGCACTTCGTGCCGACCCTCCCCCTCAAGGGGAGGGTGCGTGTACTACTCCGCCGCCGGGCGGAACTGGTCATGCTCTGTGGATTCGCCCATCGCCGTCGTCGACGATTGGCCGCCCGAAATCGCCAGCGACACGGCATCGAAATAGCCGGTGCCGACTTCGCGCTGATGTTTGGTCGCAGTATATCCGTTGGCTTCGGCGGCAAACTCCGCCTGCTGCAGCTCCGAATAGGCCGACATCTGGCGATCCTTGTAGCCGCGTGCCAGTTCGAACATGCCGTAGTTCAGCTGATGGAAGCCGGCGAGCGTGATGAACTGGAACTTGTAGCCCATCGCGCCGAGTTCCTTCTGGTACTTGGCGATCGTCGCGTCATCCAGGTTCTTCTTCCAGTTGAACGACGGCGAGCAATTGTAGGCGAGCTTCTTGCCCGGATGCACCTTGTGCACGGCTTCGGCGAACCTGCGCGCCTGCTCGAGATCCGGCTTGGATGTCTCCATCCAGATCATGTCGCAATGCGGTGCATAGGCGATTGCGCGGGCAATGCACGGCTCGATGCCGTTCTTCACCTGGTAGAAGCCTTCTGCCGTGCGGCCGGCATCGTAGTCAACGAAGGGCCGGTCGCGCTCGTCGATGTCGGAGGTCAGAAGCTTGGCCGCTTCGGCATCGGTGCGGGCGATGATCAGTGTCGGCGTGCCCATGACGTCGGCGGCCAGACGCGCCGCGGACAGGTTGCGGATATGTGCCTGCGTCGGGATCAGAACCTTGCCGCCGAGATGGCCGCACTTCTTTTCCGACGCGAGCTGGTCTTCATAGTGAACGCCAGCAGCGCCTGCCTCGATGAAGGCCTTCATGATCTCGAAGGAGTTGAGCGGTCCGCCGAAACCGGCCTCGGCATCGGCGACGATCGGTGCAAACCAGGTTTCGACCGAAAGGCCGTTGCCTTCCTGGGTTTCGATCTGGTCGGCGCGCTGCAGCGTCTTGTTGATCCGCTTGGCAAGCTCCGGTGCGGCATTGGCCGGATAGAGCGACTGGTCGGGATACATCGACGAAGCGGTATTGGCATCGGCGGCAACCTGCCAGCCGGAGAGATAGATCGCCTTCAGCCCGGCCCGGACCATCTGCATCGCCTGGTTGCCGGAGAGCGCGCCGAGCGCGTTGACGAAGTCTTCCTCGTGGATCAGTTTCCACAACCGGTTCGCGCCCATTTCGGCGAGTGAATGCTTGATCTCGACCGAGCCGCGCAGACGCTTGACGTCTTCGGCGGTGTAGCTGCGCTGGATGCCGTCATAGCGGCCCTTCGGTGCGTTCGGAACGAGATTGTAAAAATCAGTCATTGTAGTCTCCCTTTCACTCCTCGATGCGAGCTCGTCGTCAATTCCGCTCGCCTTTGATGTGACTAGATTTACATCGCGCCGCACAAATCAGCTAGAAAAAACATGAAATCAACGCGTTGAAAGAGGTTAGGCTGTCTTGTCTTTGACAAGCTCGAAGTGTAAAGCTGTAAATCCTGTAAAGTTACGACGGGCGGGAATGTTGTCGGAATTTGTAAAGAGGCTGTCGAATGGCTGAGAACAAGATCTTTGCCGGCCCGCGTGTCCGGCGCATCCGCAATGGTCTGGGCCTGACCCAGACGGCGATGGCCGAGGCGCTGGAAATCTCGCCCTCCTATCTCAACCTGATCGAGCGCAACCAGCGTCCGCTGACGGTCCAGCTGCTGCTGAAACTGGCATCGGTCTACAAGGTCGATCTCGACGAGTTGCAGGGCGAGGCCGGCGGCACGGCGAGCCTGCTGCGCGAGGTCTTCGCCGATCCGCTTCTGTCCGGCGAACTGCCGGGCGATCAGGAGCTGATCGAGATTGCCGAAGCAGCACCCAATGCGGCAAACGGCATCGTCAAGCTCTACCGCGCCTATCGCGAGCAGGCCGCGCGCCTGACCGATCTCGCCGATCTTCTGGCCCGCGAAGGCCATGAGACGTCCCTTTCGGGCGCCAGGCTGCCGATTGACGAAGTGCGAGAAGTGATCGAGAGGCGCGCCAATTTCCACGCCCGCATCGAGGATGCCGCCGAGGCCTTCCACGCCGCCCTTGGATTGGTCGCCGGCGATGATCTCGCGGTTGCCCTGAAAGCCTGGCTGAGAAACAAGCACGGCATCGTCGTGCGCGCCCTGCCGGTGCAGACCATGCCGTCACTGCGCCGCCGCTACGACCGCCATTCCATGCGCCTGTTTCTGTCCGAGCGGCTGTCCGCCTTCGACCAGTTGCGCGAAGTGGCGATGGAGGTCTGTCTGCTGGCGTTGAATGACGAGATCCAGGCAGCGCTGGAGGATCTGGCCCTGACCTCCGGCGAGGCGAGGCGGCTCGGCCGTTTCGAACTGGCGCGTTATGCCGCCCATGCGTTGATGATGCCTTACGGCGCCTTCCTGTCGGCGGCCCAGCGCGCGCGCTACGATATCGACGTCCTGCGCGCCCGCTTCAATGTCTCGTTCGAGCAGGCGGCCAATCGCCTGACCATGCTGCAGCGGCCGGGTGCGCAGGGGGTGCCGTTTTTCCTTCTGGAAGTCGACAATGCCGGCAATCGCTTCCGTCGCAGCGGCGCGCAAGGCTTTCCCCAGGCAAAATTCGGCGGCCTCTGTCCCAAGCTCAACATTCATGTGGCTTTCGCCCAGCCGGCCCAGATTCTTGTCGACCATGTCCAGATGCCGGATGGCGCTGGTTTTCTGACGGTCTCGCGAACGCTGGAGGGACCCCAGGCGGGTTTTGGCGAACGGGTGAGGCGCACGGCATTGCTGATCGGCTGCGACATCGCGCAGGCGGACGATGTGGTTTATGCGGATGCCGTCCGTGCGCCGGCGGTGGAGCCGGTTCCGATCGGCACCGCCTGTCGGCTGTGCGAGCGTTCGGGCTGTCTGTCGCGCGCCGAGCCGCCTTTGACGCGTCCGCTCGGCCTTGATGAAATGGTCACGGGATTGAGCGCCTTCGATTTCCAGTAATTCAGGGCAGGCCCAATATTGCCTTTGCAACTGCGAAGAATTTCGCTTGTCGCCCGTCCAATTCCTTTCTAGTCTCTTAAAAAAACAACGGGAATGGCATGCGAGACCCTCGGTCCGCAGGCAGGAACAGGAGAAAAAATGAAGGCTCATTTCATTCGTACAGCGTCGGTGGCCCTCGCGACGATCTTCATCGCATCGGCTGTCCAGGCGCAGGAACGCGTCGTCCACGTCTACAACTGGTCCGATTATATCGACGAATCTGTCCTGGAGGATTTCACCAAGGAAACCGGCATCAAGGTCGTCTATGACGTCTTCGATTCGAACGAATTGCTGGAAACCAAGCTGCTCGCTGGCGGCTCCGGCTACGATGTCGTCGTGCCGACCGGTCCATTCCTGGCCCGCCAGATCACGGCCGGCGTGTTCCAGAAGCTCGACAAGTCGAAGCTGCCGAACCTCGCCAACATGTGGCCGGAAATTTCCGAGCGCCTGGCCAAGTACGATCCCGGCAACGAATATGCCGTCAACTACATGTGGGGCACGACCGGCATCGGCTACAACGCCGCCAAGATCAAGGAAGCGCTCGGCGCCGACTTCAAGGTCGATAGCTGGGATGCGATCTTCAAGCCGGAAAACGCGGAAAAGCTGAAGGCCTGCGGCATCAACATTCTCGATGCTTCGGACGAGACCTTCGCGATCTCGATGAACTACATCGGCAAGGACCCGGACAGCAAGGCGGCCGCCGACCTCGAAGCCGGTGGTGCCGTCTATTCCCAGATCCGCCCGTTCGTTAAGACCTTCAACTCATCCTCCTATATTGATGATCTCGCCAATGGCGACATCTGCGTGACGATTGGTTGGTCGGGCGATATCCTGCAGGCCAAGGCGCGTGCGGAAGAAGCCAAGAACGGCGTCGAGATCGAGTATGTGATCCCGAAGGAAGGCACATACATGTGGTTCGACAATCTGGCGATCCCGGCGGATTCCAAGAATGTCGCCGAAGCACATGAATTCATCAACTATCTGATGAAGCCGGAAGTGATCGCCAAGGCGTCGAATTATGTGCAGTATGCCAATGGCAACCTGGCCTCGCAGGCTCTGCTCGATGAGGCGGTGATCAAAAACCCGTCCGTCTACCCGACCGAAGAGACCGTCAAGAAGCTCTTCACGATCTCGCCTTATGGGCCGAAGGAGCAGCGGGTGCTCAACAGGGTTTGGACCCAGATCAAGACCGGCAGCTAACGGTCAAAAACACCAGCCGGGCGCCTCAATCGCCCGGCTTTTTCTTGTGGGGCCAAAACAACAAGCAAGAACAACAAGCAAGAACAACAAAACAGTCGGGATCAGGCGATGGCGAAATCTCTGGGGCCAGTTAAGCGTAAATTCTCACCATGGACCGATCCGGACGCGGTTCCCTTCATCCGTTTTGAAAATGTCACCAAGCGCTTCGGCGATTTCGTCGCGGTCGACAATCTGACGCTGGATATCTACGAGCGCGAATTTTTCTCGCTGCTTGGTCCGTCCGGATGTGGCAAGACCACGCTGATGCGCATGCTGGCCGGTTTCGAGCAGCCGACATCGGGCCGCATCCTGCTGCAAGGCAAGGACCTCTCAGGCACGCCGCCCTACAAGCGCCCGACCAATATGATGTTCCAGTCCTACGCGCTTTTCCCGCATATGACGGTTGAAAAGAACATTGCCTTCGGCCTGGAACAGGACAATCTGCCCAAGGGCGAGATCGATGCGCGTGTCCAGGAAATGCTCAAACTTGTCAAGCTCGACCAGTTTGCCAAGCGCAAGCCGAACCAGCTTTCTGGCGGTCAGCGCCAGCGCGTGGCGCTGGCCCGTTCTCTTGCCAAGCGCCCCAAGGTGCTGCTGCTCGACGAGCCGCTTGGCGCGCTCGATCGCAAGCTGCGCGAGGAAACCCAGTTCGAACTGATGGATATCCAGACCAAGCTTGGTCTGACCTTCCTGATCGTCACCCATGACCAGGAAGAGGCGATGACGGTGTCCGACCGCATTGCCGTCATGGACAAGGGCATCCTTGTTCAGGTCGCGACGCCGGCCGAGATCTATGAGGCGCCTAACTGCCGCTATGTTGCGGATTTCATCGGCGACATCAATATCCTTGAGGGCAAGCTGGTCAGCCGCGATGCCGCGACCGGCAACGATATCGTCAAGGTCGATTGCGAAGGCATCAGCGTTGCCGTTGAGCAAAGCTGCGCAGCGTCGCCCGGCGATGCCGTCGCCTTTGCTATCCGCCCGGAAAAGGTCCGCATCTCTCTCGATCAGCCGGCCGATATCTCGGCCAATGCCCTGCATGGTGAAGTTTGGGATATCGGCTATCTCGGCGATTTTTCGGTCTTCATCGTCAAGCTGGATGATGGCCGCATGTTCCGTGCAGCCCAGGCCAATGTCGCCCGTCTGGTCGACCGGCCGATCACCTTCGGCGACATGGTCTGGCTGTCCTGGTCGGCAGATGCCGGCCTTGTCCTGACCCGCTGAGGAGGCGACCATGGCCGAACCAGTCTCGACAAGCAAATCCGATCCGGCCCGCTGGCTGGTCGTCGTCATTCCCTATCTCTGGATGGTGCTGTTTTTCGTCGCGCCCTTCCTGATCATCGTGAAGATCTCGCTGTCGGACACGGCGATCGCGATGCCGCCCTACACACCGGTCTTCGAAGGCCTGGCCTCGATCCGCGACTATCTCTCGCAGCTGGATTTCGAGAACTATTTCTTCCTGCTCGAAGATCCGCTCTACATGAACGCATACCTGTCTTCGCTGCGGATCGCGAGCATCTCGACGCTTCTTCTGCTTTTGATCGGCTATCCCATGGCGCTGGCCATGGCGCGCGCCTCCGTCACGATCCGACCCACATTGCTGATGCTGGTCATCCTGCCATTCTGGACGTCGTTCCTGATCCGCGTCTATGCTTGGATCGGCATCCTGAAGCCGGAGGGCCTGCTGACCATCGTGCTGCACTGGCTGGGTCTAATGGACCCGAACGATCAGGTGCAGATCTTCCGCACCGAGACGGCCGTGTTCATCGGCATCGTCTATTCCTATCTGCCCTTCATGGTCCTGCCGCTCTATTCGGCGCTGGAAAAGCTCGACGGCACCTTGCTGGAAGCCGCGAGCGATCTCGGCTGCCCACCGTGGAAGGCCTTCTGGAAGATCACTTTCCCGCTGTCCATCCCGGGCGTGATTGCCGGCTCGATGATCTGCTTCATCCCGATCACCGGCGAATTCGTCATCCCCGACCTGTTGGGTGGTGCCGAGACGCTGATGATCGGCAAGACGCTGTGGACGGAATTCTTCGGAAACCGCGACTGGCCGCTGGCCTCTGCCGTCGCCGTGCTGCTGTTGCTGATGCTGGTCGTGCCGATCGCGATCTTCCAGAACCAGCAGCAGAAAGCGTGAGGGGAGGGTGCCACGATGAAATCCGGTAAGTTCGACGCGACCATCCTCTCCATCGGTTTTGCCTTTCTCTACATTCCGATCCTGATCCTGGTCATCTACTCGTTCAACGATTCCAAGCTCGTCACCGTCTGGGGCGGGTTCTCGCTGAAATGGTATCGCGAGATGTGGTCGAATGCCGGGCTGATGGATGCGGCCTGGGTGACGCTGCGGGTCGGCCTGCTCAGTGCCTCGCTCGGTACGGTGCTTGGAACGCTGACGGCGCTGGCTCTCGTGCGCTACGGCCGTTTCCCCGGCCGCCTGCTGTTTTCTGGCATGGTCTATGCGCCGCTGGTCATGCCGGAAGTGATCACCGGCCTGTCGCTGCTGCTGCTTTTTGTTGCCGTCGGTGTCGATCGCGGTCTGGTGACGGTGATCATCGCCCATACGACATTCACTATGTGCTACGTGGCGATCGTCGTGCAGTCGCGTCTCCTGACCTTCGACACCAGCCTGGAGGAGGCTGCCCAGGATCTAGGCTGCCCGCCGGTCAAGACCTTCTTCAAGATCACCCTTCCGCTGATCCTGCCGGCGGTGGTGTCCGGCTGGATGCTGGCCTTCACCCTGTCGCTCGATGATCTGGTGATCGCGAGCTTCACCACCGGGCCGGGTGCAACGACGCTGCCGATCAAGATCTATTCGCAGGTGCGCCTCGGCGTCACGCCGGAAATCAATGCGGTCTGCACCATCCTGATCGGCATCGTCACCATTGGCGTCATCATCGCCTCCCTGACCACGAAACAGCGGGAACTGCAGCGCCAGCGCGACGAACATGTCGCGGCACGGGCAACGTCGTAAGATCTGCGAGACATGCCGCCATGCCTAGTCGCGTGGCGGCAGCAGGATATAGGTGATCAGCCACAGCGGCAGGACGATCATCGCGCCAAGCAACATGCGCGGGGCGGCCCAGCCGAACCCGGCGATCATCGCCGAGTAGATCTCGTCGGGCGTGACACCGAAATAGTCGAGAACGGCTCTGGGCGAGAGACCGAAAAACGACAGGAATGTGCCGGCAATCAGCGATGCCAGCGCAACCTTGACCAGTCCCGATAATATTCCCCGCAACGTCCGTTCCCCCAGACACGCTTGATTCGGTCTATCTTAGCGACTGCCGAAACAATGGGAAGCAGTTGGCCTGATCGCTACGGCGCGGGATTGGCTGGCAGACGGGGCGCGATGGATGGCGACGGGGCATTCGGCACCGGAGAGATCACCGGATCGGACCAGACGCCGCCGATGAAGAAGGACAGCGGGCTGTCTGCATTTGCACCGCCTTCATCAGTCGGGGTCAGTTCACCCCGCAGGGCCAGTGCCTGGCGGGTGAAGGGCGCGATCCCGCTCAGTGTCAGGGTTTCGCTGCTGCCCGAGATCTGGGCCTTTTCGATTTCAGCCGACCCATGATCGAAGCGCGCCGTAAGGTCGAAATGGCTGAAAGAAAAATCCTCATCGCCCGCAGCACTCAGCTGAAAATAGGCGTGCCCCTTTGCCATGGCCCGAAGACCCTCAGCATCAAAATTGCGCAACACCCCGTCATCGGCGCGAAACCGCAACGTGCCCGACATGGTCTCGACGCTTTGCCTGAGCCCACCATTCGGTCCGCCGTTCGGCAGGCGTGCCACAAGATCGACCGAGGCCTGTCCCGCTGGCATGGTGCCATCCAATGCCAGGCCCTCCATCAGGTGTTCTATGTCAATGCCCTCGAGCGACAGGCTGAGGTCCGCATCCTGGCCGACGGCGCCATCCGGGCGGGAGAAGCGGGCGCTGAGCGAACCGCCGAGAAATTCCGCGTCGCCGATCACCAGTTTCAGACTGTCGCCCTTGCCGATCAGGCTGGCTCCGAGACCGGTGAGTTCGAACGGTGCCAATGTCGCGATGCGCGCCGATACCGTCACGTCGAAATCGATCCAATCGACAAAACCCGGCAATCGGGCCTCCGCCTTGTCGTCGACATCGAGTTCAAGACCGCGCAGCAATCCGGCAAGGTCGAGCCGGTCAAGCGCCAGCGTGCCGCTGAGCGTCGGGCGTGCCTGATCCGGATGCGTTAGCGCAAGGAACCCGTCGCCGCTAGTGCCGTTGACCTGGAAGGACAGGTCCTCAAATCGCAGTTCATTGACCGCCATCACGAGATTTGTCTTCAGTGCTGCGGTTTGCCAATCCTCGCTGCCGGCAAGACGAAGGCCGCTAAAGGCGGCAAACGCCGGGACATCTGCAGCGTTGAGTTCGAGGCTGCCGTCGCCAAGCCGGCCCTTCATCAGGTTCGCCTTGCCCTGGAAGCGGCCGGTAAGGCCTTTGACATCAATCCCGAGAACCACATCCGCGACGTCGCCACCGATCAGCATAAGAGGTGAATCTGTCTGGATCTGCAGGGTGACCGGCCGGCCTTCGAAACTCAAGGATGCCTTGGCGTCGAAAGCGCTGGACAGTCTGGGCCAGTCGATGTCCGCCTGCAGGCTTTGGGCGACGAACTCCTGTCCGGATGTCTCGTCGACCAGCGTGACCTCGCCATCGACGACCTGCACGCTGTCGACCGCGGCATCCAGGCTGGGATCGATTTCCTGCATGCCGGCTCCGTTCCGGTGCGCGTCGCGCACGGCTGCGGTCAGCCTGCCTTCATTGCTCCAGTCGAGCTTGCCGTCCCTGTTACGCTCGATCCTGATCCTTGGCCGGACAAATCGAAATTCTGAAAACTGTGGCTGGCCACGGATGGCGCTGTAGAAGCCGAACGAAGCTGACAGTGCATCGATTTCAGCCAGCAACTGATCGCTGTTGCCTTCACGCTTGTGCACGCTGACATCGGTCAGCGTCACCCGAGGCTCCGGCCAGAAGCTGATCACGGGTGGCCCGTTGATCGTCACGTCATGCCCTGTCCAGCCACTGACCGCCGATCCGATCGCCGAGCGCACCAGACTGCTGGAAATCAGATGCGGCGCCGCGATCCGAAGCAGAACCGAGGCCAGGATCACGCTGGCTGAAACCACAATGACAAGCCGCAGCAGCCGGCGCCGGCCGGGCTGTTGCCTGTTGTGCAGTTTTTTGCTCATCCGGGCGTCGGACATTCTCGATCCTTCAGGCGGTGGCGTGTCCAACCGTGATTGCCTAGTCTCGCCCGATACAGGAATTGGCGGAGCCGTGCAAACCGCAGGACTGACCATCCTTTATATTGCGATGCGGTATGATATACACATCGACCATGTGAGGAGGAATGCATGACAGATACTATGCCCCTTTGGACGCCGTCGGAAGCCTTCAAGGCATCGGCTCCCATGACGGATTTCATCACCTGGTGCGGCAAGTGCCGCGACAAGACCTTCGATGATTATGATGACTTCTATGACTGGTCGATCAGCGAGCGTGGCCCGTTCTGGTCGGCAGTCTGGGACTATTGCGATGTCAGGGGCGACAAAGGCGGCATCGATCTGGTCGATGGCGATGTCATGCTCAAGGCACGGTTCTTTCCCGAAGCCCGTCTGAACTTCGCCGAGAACCTGCTGGCGAAGGCGGGCGACGGTGACGCCCTGATTTTCCGGGGTGAGGACAAGGTTTCCGAGCGCTGGAGCTGGCAGCGGCTGACCGCGACGGTGTCTCGCCTGCAGCAAGCCTTGCGCGATCTCGGCATTTCCGAAGGTGACCGGGTGGCGGCCATGATGCCGAACATGCCGGAGACAATTGCGCTGATGCTGGCCGCGGCCTCGATCGGGGCGATCTGGTCGTCCTGCTCACCTGATTTCGGCGAACTGGGCGTGCTCGACCGTTTCGGCCAGATCGAGCCGAAACTGTTCATTGCCTGCGACGGCTACTGGTACAATGGCAAGCGTCAGGACGTGGCCGACAAGGTCAGGGCCGTCTCCGAAAAACTGGCCGTTCCCGTCCTGATCGTGCCTTATGCCGGCGATGCACCGGCGCTGGCGGCATCCCTTGCCGATGGCCGCACATTCGATCAGTTCATCGCGCCTTATGCGGTCAAGGACATCGACTATGTGCCGCTGCCATTTGCGCATCCGCTCTATATCCTTTTTTCCTCGGGAACCACTGGCGTGCCCAAATGCATCGTGCATTCCGCCGGTGGCACGCTGCTGCAGCACCTGAAGGAGCAGCGCTTTCATTGCGGGCTTTCGGCCGGCGACAGGCTGTTCTATTTCACCACCTGCGGCTGGATGATGTGGAACTGGCTGGTTTCCGGCCTCGCCAGCGGCGCGACGCTCTGCCTCTATGACGGCTCGCCCTTCCATCCCGACGGCAATGTCCTGTTCGATTATGCCCAGCAGGAGAAATTCGCCATCTTCGGCACCTCGGCGAAATATATCGACGCTGTTCGCAAGGGCGGCTTCACCCCGAAGACGACCCATGACCTCTCCAGCCTGCGCCTGATGACGTCGACCGGCTCGCCGCTGTCGCCGGAGGGTTTTTCCTTCGTCTACGAGGGCATTCGCGACGACGTGCAGCTCGCCTCGATCTCCGGCGGCACCGATATCGTCTCATGCTTCGTGCTCGGCAATCCGCTGAAACCCGTCTGGCGCGGCGAAATCCAGGGCCCCGGCCTCGGCCTCGCCGTCGATGTCTGGGATGACGAGGGCAAGCCCGTGCGTGGCGAAAAGGGCGAATTGGTCTGTACAAAGGCCTTTCCCTCGATGCCGGTGATGTTCTGGAACGACCCGGACGGCGCCAAATATCATGCGGCCTATTTCGACCGCTTCGACAATATCTGGTGCCATGGCGATTTCGCAGAATGGACCGAGCATGGCGGGCTGGTCATTCACGGTCGCTCCGACGCCACGCTCAATCCGGGCGGCGTGCGTATCGGCACCGCCGAGATCTACAATCAGGTCGAGCAGCTGGATGAAGTGGCCGAGGCGATCTGCATCGGCCAGGACTGGGACGACGACGTGCGCGTCATCCTCTTTGTCCGACTGGCGGCGGGGCTCATCCTTGACGAGGCGCTCGACAAGAAGATCAAGACCAAGATCCGCACCGGCGCATCGCCGCGCCATGTCCCGGCAAAGATCATCCAGGTGGCCGATATCCCGCGCACCAAGTCGGGCAAGATTGTCGAACTTGCCGTGCGCGAAGTTGTGCACAACCGTCCCGTGAAGAACAAGGAGGCGCTGGCCAATCCCGAGGCGCTGGATCTGTTTGCCGACTTGCCGGACCTGAAGTCCTGACACATCTGATCCGGATCGGGGCATCTCGCTGGGTGCACCCCCTATTTCTGGGGTAGTGGCGGAGTGCCGCCCGTTAGGGATCTGTTAAGAGGCAGTCGGCATAGATGAGGGCAACTTGGAGACGCACGATGACTGTGCGGTGTAAACCCAAATCGGGTTTTGAAAACATGATGTTGATCGCCTTCTAACTCCGGTTCAACAGCATCAATTTCAGGGCGGCATTGGCCGCCCTTTTTTTATGCCCGGACGACCGACGCCTGCCTCGTCAGTTGCCCGCGTCGAGCGAGCGAGACACCAGGATCACCGGGATCAGGCCCGCCAGGATGATGATCAGGGCGGCAACGGAGCTGTCCTGCGCCATGCCGCGCGAGGCATCCTCGTAGACGAGCGTCGCCAGCGTGTTGAAGTTGAACGGTCGGAGCAGGATCGTCGCCGACAATTCCTTCAGGGTTTCGATAAAGACCAGAAGCGCGGCGGTGAGCACCGCGGGCCTCAGATTGGGCAGCAGCACTTCGCGCAGGGTCTGCAGTCCGGAGCGTCCCAGCGTGCGCGATGCCATGTCGAGATGCGGCGAGAGTTTCTGGAAACCGGCATCGATCGTGCCTTCCGCCATGGTCAGGAACCGCACGGTATAGGCATAGACGATGGCAAAACCGGTGCCAGACAACAGGAGCCCGGTCGAAATGCCGAGATACGCCCGCAGGAAACCGTCGACCGCGTTGTCGAACGCGGCAAGCGGGATCAGCACGCCGATGCCGAGCACGGTGCCGGGGATGCCGTAGCCGAGCGAGGCAAGCCGGCTCGCACCGGTCGCAAGCCGGGAGCGGTCGGTACGGGCTGCGTAGGACAAGACGAAGGCCAGGATCACCGTCAGGATGGCGGCAGACGAGGAGACCAGCGCGGAGTTCCATAGAGCCTTGATCAACCGCGGTTCCAGGAAGCCATCGAGGCGGCGCAGCGCAAAGCCGCCCATGACGACAACAGGGATCACGAAGCCAACCAGGATGGGCATGGTGCAAAACAGCGTGGCAAACAAGCCGCGGGCGCCGGCAAGCGGCAGCCGCACTGCATCGGTAACGATTGCCGTGGTCTTGTGGCTGGCAAAACGCTGGCGTTTGCGCGCATAGCGTTCGACAAGCAGCAGCAGCGCCACGAAGATCAGCATGACGCAGGCGATCTGCGCCGCGCCCGCCAGGCTGCCGCGGTTGAGCCAGGTGTCGAAGATCGAAAACGTCAGCGTCTGCACGCCGAGATACTCCACCGCCCCGATATCGTTCAGCGTTTCCATCATCACCAGGGTGAGCCCGATCATGATCGCCGGCCGTGCCATCGGGATCTGCACCTTGGCAAACACCCGCAAAGGCCCGGCACCCAGCGTGCGGGCGACGTCGGCCGCGGCACGCCCCTGCATCAGGAACATCGAGCGGCAGGCGAGATAGACATATGGGTAGAGTACCGCAGACATCACGAGCACCGCGCCGCCCAGCGAGCGAACGTCGAAGAAACTGTAGTCCCGCGCGGTCTTGAAGCCGAAGATCGTACGATAGAGCGTCTGGACCGGACCGGTGAAATCGAGAAATTCGCCGAAGGCATAGGCCGCCAGATAGGACGGGATGGCGAGCGGCAGCACAAGCGCCGGAGACAGCCAGCGGCGAAATGGAAAGTCGCAGGCCGCAACCAGCCAGGCGGTGCCGATGCCGAAAAGTGCGGTCACGGCGCCGGTCAGGACCAGCAACCACAGGGTCTGCAGACCGGCCCGCGGCACCACATTCATCAGCATATGCTGCCAGTTCTCGCCATCGCCGGAAAAGCCGATGACAAAAATGGCAGCGATCGGCATGAACACCACGGCGGCAACGACCATAGCCGCCTTGGTGGCGGCGCCGATCCCGCCGCGGGCGGGCTTCATCCGAGGGGTGGCGAGCGGGCGCACGTCAGAGACCAATCTGTCTGTCCTTGCGAAAGCGAAACTGGGTTTTCTCTAGCCGAAACGCCGCGCAAAGGAAACGGCCACCTTGGCCGCACCGCCATCCCGCCCAGTCTTCAGTTTTTGGCCGAGGACAGGCTTTCGCTGATCAGCCGAACACCGAGCCCACCCATCACGACGCCAGCCGCGCGGTCGACCCAGAGCTTGAAGCGCAGATAGACGGCCTGAGAGCGCCTGGCGGAAAACGCCAGCGCGACGATGGCGTACCAGCCGGCCTCGATGACGAAGATCGCCGGAGGCAGGATCAGCAGCGCCGCAGCCGGCGGACTGGCCGGCATCAGGGCCGCAAAAATGCTGGCATAGACCACGGCGGTTTTCGGATTGCTGATTTGGGTTGCGAAGGCGATTGCCAGGCAGGAGAGCGCCGAGCGGCCGTCATAGGTGCCGGTTCCGACATCGGCGACAGGCAGGCGTGCCCCCTGCCAGATCCGGATGCCGAGATAGACGAGATAGATGCCGCCAAGAACCTTGAGCGTCAGATAGAGCCAGGCCACCTGCTGCAGCAGGGCGGTCAAGCCCGCGAGCGCTAGCGTCGCAAAGAGCGCACCGCCCAGGCCCATGCCGATCGCGGCGGCAAGACCGTGTAGGCGAGAGCGCGAGACGGAGAGGCGTGACACGAGGATGAAACTCGGCCCGGGGCTCATCGCGCCGATCGCGATGGCGCCGAGAATGCTGAAAAGCGTGGCAGTGATCGTCAGGGTCATGGGCGCAGTCCTTCTGTCGGAGGAATTGCCCAGGCGCGCGGCGGTCGGGTTGGTCCGCGCTCCCCGATGGTGATCCATCTCCCTGCGCCAGTCACGCGGACAGCGCATCAGTCCTTTGATTCCGCCGAGATTGCAAGACCGTCAATCGGGATAGCCTGCCGCAAATGCAGTCGCCATTTGCGTCCGCTGGTTGTATTATGTCGCTCGATCCTCGGCTTGTCACGCAAGAGCCGACCATATGGGCTTTGATTGACAAGACCCCTTTCGCCGAAACTATATCGACTGGACAGCCGCTTACATTCTCCTTCCATCACCGTTCACAGAGAGATGAATGCATGGATGAATTGGCATGGATCGCGCACAGCGAAGTCGGAAGTGCTGTTCAGGGCTTCGATGGCGAGGGCCGTATCGCGTTCGTCGATGGCCCGTTTGCCGGGTTCATCGAGCGCGTCCCGGTGCGGCCGGGCATCGCTCTTTATCGCTCACGGGGCCGTTCGAGCCATGCGTGGACCCTGAAGGCGCAAGGGGATTCTCCGGCGGGCAATCTGGTTCTCGGCACCATGCTCGACGGGGCCGGCACGATCGACGCGAGCGGTAATACCAGACAGGTCTGGCACGAGCCGGGGCGTCCTTTTCTGCTCAGCCTTGCCGAACGTGACATCGCCTATAATCTGCAGGCCGGCCAGCATTGGAGCGCTGTGACACTGCTTCTGGAACCCGATGCGCTGGAGGCACTTGCGGTGCAGGATGGGGTTCCGCCGCTGGTGCGTGCCGTTCTGGACAATGGACGCTTGCCTGTTTCACGGGTGCTGGAAGGCAACCGCATGGTGGCCCGCTTGGCGCAGGATCTCTTGAGCCCCGTCTACATGGGCAGCATGGGCGCCCTTTGGCGCGAGAGCAGGGCGATGGAACTCCTGGCACATCAGCTCGATCACCTGGCGGATGGAGCGCCAATCGCTGCGGCGTTCACCCTGAGCGAACTTGCCCGCGTCCGTGACGCCCATCAGCAGCTGATAACGCAATTGCGCTGCCCTCCCAGCCTTGACGGGCTCGCCAATCAGGTGCGCTTGTCTCCGCGTCGCCTCAACCAGGCCTTTCGCCATCTCTATGGCATGACCGTCTTTGGGGCTTTGCTGGACGCACGGATGAAAGCTGCCTCTCGCCTGATGCGCGAGCGGACCGATCTGCCTTTGAAACATGTCGCCTGGATGGTAGGATACCGCCAGCTTTCCAACTTCGTCACCGCCTATCGCCGCCGTTTCGGTGTGTCGCCGGGACAGCACCGGCGCACCGACCGGATCGACTGACGTCGCTTGACGGCTTTGCGAACGGACACGCCATGGTCGGCACAAAGCAGTTCTTGGCCAGGACACGCTCGAAGGGCGGCGACCGGGCATGATGCGGCCTCTCCGTTCCGATGAATGACCGAGCAAAAGTTATGCGGGGCTGCAAATGATTATGCGGCTTTGATCGGCGTGTTGATCACGCCTGCAACCTGCGGGAAACAGTGCGCCATGTCTCTCTGGCCTGCGCCCGGGAGCGCGGCACGGCTGCGAGGGCGGCATCCATCAGGTGGCTCCACCGGTACACCTCCCGGATTGGCGTCGGTTCGGTTTCGTGCCGGCACACCTGACCGCCCTCGTGGGTCATTGGCGAAGGAATATCGATATGCAAGCGTTCATTCTCGCTCTTATTCTGCGCGCACAGGCCTGGCGTGACGGTCGGCGCAATCGCAATCGTTAAGCCATCGGCGGTGGCGATCAGGTCGTGATGCGGCGGTCCCGATCGATCCATGCCACCATACCGATGGCGCAACGGAGCGGCAGGCGCGAGATCTCCTCCCGATCATCGCGGCAACCTGTCGCTCCACCATTTCATGGTCGCCGCAGACTTGCATGCGGCTCAGCCGGTTTCCAAAAGCGCGGACTGCTGCGCGGCCGTCTCAATCTGCCAGCACCCTCGGCGAGGGGAAACTCACCTCGACCAGCGTACCTTCGTTCGGCGCGGACGAAATGGCAAAGCTTGCCCGGTTGGCGTCGACCATGGCCTTTGTCAGCGGCAGGCCGAGGCCGGTGCCGTCGCCGCGGTTGCGCGGGCTGCCGGTCGAGACCTGGCGGAACGGCTTCATCGCCTGTTCCAGTTCGGTGCGCGACATGCCGATGCCGGTGTCGCGGATCCTCAGCGCCACGCTGCCATTGGCTTCATAGGCCGTCGAGACGATGATCTGGCCGCCGGACGGAGTAAACCGGATGGCATTGGCCAGGATGTTCAGCACGATCTGCTTGATCGACCGACTGTCGGCCACGACATTCGGCACAGCCTGCGACAGGGCGGTGCGAATGATCACGCGCTGGCTGTTGGCCTGTGGCTGGATGATCGACACGGCTGCCTGCACGGTCTCGTTGAGGCCGACCGCGGCAAAATCGAGGTCCATCTCGCCGGCTTCGATCTTGGAAATGTCGAGCAGGTCGTTGACGATGTCGAGCACATGGCGGCCCGAGCGCACGATGTCATGGGCATATTCGCCGTAGCGCGGATGGCCGACCGGGCCGAAATGCTCGTTCGCCATCATGTCGGCAAAACCGATGATCGCATTCAGCGGCGTGCGGATTTCATGGCTGACCCGGGCGAGGAAGTCGGTCTTGTGCGCATTGGCGGTTTCGGCCGCCCGCTTGGCGTTGCGCAGCTCTTCTTCGGTGCGCTTCCACTGGGTGATGTCGCGGATGACCACGCAGAAACCGTTCGACGAGCTCAGCTTGCCGATCGTCATGAACAGCGGCAGGAAGCCGCCGGAGGCCTCGCGGCCGATCACTTCGCGGCCGTCGTTCAGCACGCTCGCCACGCCATGGCCGGCAAGGCCGCTCAGATAGTCGAGGATCGACTTCTGGCTTTCATGGGCAAACAGCATGACAAACGGTTTGCCGCGCGTTTCCATGTCGTCGAAATTGAACAGCGCGCTGGCGGCCCGGTTCATCGAGCGGATATCGCCATCGGCATCGAGGATCACCACGCCATCGGTTGCGGTCTCCAGGATCGAGCGCATTTCCTCGACTTCGACCCTCAGGCGCGCAGCCTCTCCAGCCTGGGCTGCTGTCATCTCCGGCAGCGCGTGGACCGGCGCCGGGCGGGTCGCTTCCGGTTGCACGATCAATGCCAGCATCAGCGCGCTGGCGTCGTCGAAGCGCACCGACTGCAGGCGGGCGGTCACCGGCACCAGCGTATCGTCGGCCCGGACTGCCACGACCCGGCTGGACTGATCACCGTTGCTGTCGAGATCCTGGCGCTGGATCAATGCGTCGAGGCCGCCGGATTGTTCGAGTTCGTCCAGGGAGGCATAGCCGGTTAGCGAGAAGAATTCCGGATTGGCATGGATCAGCCGGTCGCCGACATGCACGAGCAGCGCCACCGGCATCAGGTCGACGATCTCGGCCGTCAGGCTTTTTTCCCTCTTCAGCGGCAGGCCTTCAAGCAGGGCTGCTGCCGGCTGCACGCGCTCTTCGCGCGGCGCATCGGCTTCGTCTGCCGGTGCTGAAGATGGTGCTGTTGTCACGGATGTCGACGGTATTTCTGCGGTGGCCGCTGCCGGGACATCGGCAGCATCGGGCTCCGGCGCGATGTCGCTTGTCTTTGCCTGCTGGCTTTCACTCAGCGATTCTTCGACCTTGGCACGCAGGCCCATCGGGT
>NZ_AHZC01000021.1 GCF_000247475.1 Rhizobium sp. PDO1-076
GAGCCTCGACGACGTGAAGATCCTGCAGAACATGCAGGGTGTGACTGTCATGGAAGTGGCTGAAGGCGCCGACGGCTGGCAGATCGTCCTCGACAGCCCGTTCAACCGCCGCATCCATCACAACACACCGATGAAGCTCTCCGGTCCGGCCGCGGGTTCCGATCTGGTCAAGACGGCTGCCGATCCGAATGGTGTCGACTGTCTCGGGACGTTCAACAACTGCGGCGCCGGCAAGACGCCGTGGGGCACGTATCTGACCTGCGAAGAAAACTTCAACGGCTATTACGGCTCGACCGACGCGAACTTCAAGATGCCTGACGACTTCAAGCGTTATGGCATCGCGGCCGAAACCCGCTATGGCTACGAGAAGTTCGACGAACGTTTCGACGTGTCGAAGAACCCGAACGAACCGCGCCGGGCCGGCTATGTCGTCGAAATCGATCCGTCGGATGCCTCCTCGACGCCGATCAAGCGCACGGCGCTCGGCCGCATCAAGCATGAAAACGCCGCTGTCGTGATCGCACGCGACGGTCGCGTTGTCGTCTATATGGGCGACGACGAACGTGGCGAGTTCCTCTACAAATATGTCTCGAACGGCATCTATGTGCCCGGTGGCGACACGTCCAAGCTGCTCGACGAGGGCACGCTCTACGTCGCGAAATTCTCCGACGAAGGCACCGGCGAATGGCTGGCGCTGACGCCGGACACCACCGGCATGAAGGCGGACGAGATCTATGTCTTCACCCGCCAGGCCGCGTCCAAGGTCGGCGCCACGACCATGGACCGTCCGGAATGGGTCGCGGTCAATCCGGTCGCCATCGAAGCCTATTGCGCCCTGACCAACAATTCCAACCGCGCCGTTCTGAAAGACGGCAAGATGCGGACGAATGCCGGCGGCGACGTGATGGACATCAATGCCGTCAACCCGCGCGAAGGCAACGAGTTCGGCCAGATCGTGCGTTGGTATCCGGAAAACGACGATCATGCCGATGGCAAGTTCAAGTGGGACCTGTTCGTCATGGCCGGCAATCCCGATGTCCACAAGGACGGCCTCTATGCCGGCTCGTCGAACATCAACTCCGGCAACATGTTCAACTCGCCGGATGGCATGATGTTCGACAGTACCGGTCTTCTGTGGATCCAGACGGACGGCGAAGATTCGAACGAAGGCGATTTTATCGGCCAAGGCAACAACCAGATGCTCGCCGGCGATCCGGCAACCGGTCGCATCGAACGCTTCCTCACCGGTCCGAAGGGTGGCGAAGTCACCGGCATGACCTGGACAGGCGACAAGCGGACGATGTTCGTCGGCATCCAGCACCCCAACGCCCCCTTCCCGGATGGCGAAGGCAAACTGCCGCGCTCGACGATCGTGGCCGTCAAGCGCGAGGACAACGCCAAGATTGGCTAAGTCCGCCTCATAAGCCATAAAGAAGCGCGCTGGGAAAACCCGGCGCGCTTTTTGCATTCTCCGCTTCGCATAGAGCAATTCCAGCAAAAGTGGCAACCGGTTTTGCGTCCGGAATTGCGTAAAACCAAAGAGAAAGAGCATTTGAGGCGACTCGGTTTTCGCCGGAAATGCTCTAAATCTCGCCAGCCGCTGCATGCCCCGCCCGAAGGACAGTTGCCCATGCTCGATGCCAATCATGATTTGCCCGGCCTTGTCTGGGGCTACCGGATCGATCCAACGTCCGGTCAGGCAACACGGCTTTCGTCCGACGTCACGCCCGCGATGCTGGCCGAGGGACCGGGATTTGTCTGGCTGCACCTGAACATTGCCGATGCGCGCGTCGGCGCCCTGCTCGACGGTTTCGAATGGCTGACGGAGCAGGCGCGCTCCGTGCTGACCACGCATGACACACACGCCGCCCTGACGGTGGACGACCAGATGGTGTTCGGGACGCTTGTCGATTTCCAGCGGGAGTTCGACAAGGAGACACGCGATCTCGGCTGGCTGCACTTTGCCCTGTGCGATCGCTTCATCATCACCACCCGACTGCAGCCGATCCGGTCGATCGACCGGGTGCGGGCCGCGGTGGAGAAAAACTCCGCGAAATATCGCAGTCCGATGCATCTGTTCGAGACGCTGGTGGCCGAATTCCAGCGCGGCATCATCTCGGTGGTGATCGAACTGACCGAGGAACTGAACGCGATAGAGGACTTCGTCTATGACAGCGAGTTGCGCGACGAGCGGCGCAGACTGGCACCGGTCCGGCGGGTTGTTGTCCGGCTCTACCGGCATCTGCGCACGATGCTGTCGCTGATGCGGCGTGCGGCAGCCAGCGACGACGAGGACATGCCCTTCGGCTTCGACGAAGTGGCACAGCGGCTGACAGCCAGGCTCGAGTCCGTCGATCACGACGTTCATGCGCTGCAGGAACGCGCCCGGCTGCTGCATGAAGAAATCGATTCGAAACTGTCGTCCGAAACCAATCGACACCTCTACATCCTGTCGCTGATGACCGCGTTCCTGCTGCCGCCTTCCTTGGTTACCGGCTTTTTCGGCATGAACACATCCAATCTGCCGTTCGCCGCCGAGGCCGACGGCACGATCTTTGCCATCGGCTTCATCGCGGTCTCGATCGCCGCTGCCTGGTATCTGCTCAGGCGGGCGGGCATTCTCTAAGTAAATGCGCGTCTGCGTCTGGCCCAAACCAGCATGTGGCAAGACCAGCATTGGCCAAAACGACAATACCCGGCACGAGGCCGGGTATTGAAGCGCTGACGGGGCGAGCTGTTCGGGCAAGCCGATCAGAGAGGTATTGGCTCAATAGTAGGGCGACAGGCAGCGCTGACGCGGACCGTTGTAGGGCTGGAACGTATTGCTGCGGCTGTCATACGAGCGGTAGCGGTTGGCGCACCACTGGTAGTGGCTCGGGTTGATACCACCGGCGCTGGCGCGCGGCGGCTGCGAGGCCACAGCACCGCCAATGATCGCGCCGGCTGCAAAGGCCGCAAGCGGGAACCAGGCGCCATTGTGATAACGATAGCCCGGGCGACGATGCGAGTAACCACGGTGACCGTTGTGATAATGATCGCGGTTATAGTGACGGCGATATTCACGACGACGGTACTGAACCTCGGCAACGTCGGAGCTTGCCTCGACGGGTGCACGCGGCAGGCTCATGGCCTGTGCCGGCACGATGCCGGTAAAGCCGACGGCGGCAGCCAGTACGAGACCGGCCATACGTTTGAATGCAGTCTTCATGCGACTTTCTCCCTGCGTTTTCCGCGACCAGCTTTATGTCCCGGCCCATGCCTTGAGACTGCTGATCCTGAAACGAAAATTAACGGCTTCATCCTGAACCCAGCATTAACATTGGTTTTATTCTAAAACTGATGCTGCCGCCTGTTTCGATGGCCGCGGCCAAGCGACCGCGAATGCCAGTTAACGAGGCTGAGAGGAAATTGTTCCATCGAAACAAAATCATGACGAAGGCCATGCGCCGGGCGCAAATCCCGGATGAAACGCAAAAGGCGTGCCGGCAATGCGGCACGCCTCTTGAAAACAGACCTGCGACCTTCAGGCCTCGATTTCGATATCGCCTTTCGGGCGCGAACAGCAGGCCAGAATGTAGCCCTCGTCGATTTCCTCGTCGAGGATGCCGCCATTGTGCTCCATCTCGACCTCGCCGGAAATCTTGAGCACCTTGCAGGTGCCGCAGAGGCCGGATTCGCAGGCGGCTCCGATGCGCACGCCGGCCGAGCGGGCCGCCTGCAGAACGGTATGGCCCGGCGCACAAAGGCCGTCCTTGCCGGACATGGCGAATGTCACCATAGTCGGCTGCTCGCCATCCGAATGGTCGGCGACGACGATCGGCAGTTGCGGCTTGGCCGGCTGGAAGGTCTCTTCGTGATACTGGCTCATGTCGAAGCCGGCGCCGGACAAAGCCTCGCGAACCGTGGCCATGAACGGCTCCGGTCCACAACAGAAGACAGTGCGCTCAAGGAAATCAGAGGCCAGAAGCGCGATCTTCGCCTTGTCGATGCGGCCTTTCAATCCCGACCAGAGCTGGCCGCGACCCAATTGCTCGATGATGAAGCCGAGCGTGAAATGCGGCATGTCGCGCGCCTTGGCCTCAAGCTCCCAGCGGAAGATGATGTCGTCGGGCGAACGGGCACAATGCAGGAAGGCGATATCGCTGTCGGGCGAGCGATCGCCCATGTCGCGGCTCATCGACATCATCGGGGTGATGCCGGAGCCGGCCGAGATGAACAGGTATTTCTTGCCCGGATGGCGGGCATAGGAAAAATCGCCGAGCGGGCCGATCGCCTTCAGTGCCATGCCGGGCTTCAGGTTGTCGAACATCCAGCGGGTGCCGATCGAGTCCTTCTGCGCCTTGACGGTGATCGCGATCGTATACGGCCGTGACGGGCTGGACGACAGAGTATAGGTGCGCATCACCGGTTCCGGCGAAACGGGGATCTCCAGCGTGACGAACTGGCCGGGCTGGTAGCGGAACCACAAGCCCGGCTTGTTCGGCCGGAAGGTGAAGGTCATCACGTCGGGGGCTTCCGGCGTGACGGCGACGCATTCAAGCAGATGCTCCCGGTCGGACCAGGGGCGCATTTCATCGACATGGCGATAGGGAGCGAGCATCATGTTCATCTCACGCGACCACGGACAGGCGGGCCTTTTCGCCCTGGAGACGGTTGATCATGAAGGTCGTATACCAGTCGACGAACTGCATCACGCCACCTTCGTGCTCGACCGAATAGGGGCCGGGCTCATAGGCCGGGGAGCGAATGCCGAAGGCATTTTCCTCGACGATCGAGCGGTCCTGGTCATTGGTCATTTCCCAGACATGGGTCAGTTCCTCAAGGTCGTAATCCACACCTTCGACCGCATCCTTGTGCACCAGCCAGGTGGTGGTGACGGCGGTTTCCTCTGCCGACAGCGGCGTGACCCGGAAGGAGATCGCGTGGTCGATGAGAATGTGGTTCCAGGTCGAGGGATAGTGGAACAGCAGCATGGTGCCGATATGCGATGTCGAGACATCGTCGGACAGCAGGCGCTTGACCGCACGCTTGCCGGACATGGTGTAGCTCTCGGCCTCCTGGATCAACGGCATGCGGGCGGTGCGGAACTGGCCGGACGGATCGATCTTGAAGGTGCTGGGGAGCCCGGCGGCTTCGCAGCGCAGCCAGTGTTCGGCGATGACCGGGTCGTCACCGGCGCCCTGCACGCCGGTCGCCGTCGGCGCTTCCGGATAGGTGCGGCAGAGTTCCGGGTGGTTGCTGGCGCAGTGGTAGCATTCGCGGTTGTTTTCCCAGACGAGCTTCCAGTTGCCCTTTTCGATGATCGTGCTGCGATGGGCGACCTTGGCCTCCGAAAGCCGGTGCGGCTTCATATAGGGTTCGATCGACGCGCGGACCGGGGCGAAATCTGCCGGCTCATTGGCCAGGCAGATGAAGATATAGCCCGCGACACTTTCGCAATGAACCGGCTTCAGGCCGAACTCGCTCTTGTCGAAGGTTTCCCCCATCTGACGGGCGAAGACCAGCGAGCCATCGAGATCATAGGTCCAGTTGTGATAGGGACAGACCAGCTTGGCGGATGCGCCGCGATCCGAGGTGCAGACGCGGTGACCGCGGTGGCGACAGGTATTGTGGAAAGCGCGGATCACCTGATCCTTGCCGCGGACCATGACGATCGGATAATCGCCGACCTGGGCGGTGAAATAGTTGCCGGCGCGCGGGATCTCGCAGTCATGGCCAATGAACAGCCAGTCGCGATACCAGATCTGCTCCATGTCGAGCTTGAAATAATCCTCACCGATGTAGAAAGGCTGCTCCAGGCTGAAGCCTTCCCGGCGGTTCTTCAACTGCCGCAATACCGTGCTGTGCAGATCCATGTCGTCCTCGTTCGTTTCACCGGCGATGGAACAGGAGCGCAGCACCAATCGACCCGAAAAGGGCGATCACGGCCATCTCCGGTCGCCCACCGCGACCTCAAATATCATTGCTTCAAGGCTGGTTTCCGGGCTCTGGAGACGTCTGTTGCCAGACACGTTCGGCGCCTTCCCAGGACCTTCCCAGTGGCCTTTTGCCGTTACGTCTATCTCCACCACCGTTGCGGGGGCAGCGCCGGATTTTGACCGGCTTCCCGATTTCCCACCCTCCCTAACAGGGCAGCACCTCGAGCTTGCGGATATCTAAACACAGGCGGCGGCTTGACGCTGCATTGCGAAACGACACGGCCGGGAATGTTTGCGACATCGCCATCCAAAGACGAAAAATGCGCCTCCTCAAAAATGATGTGTATTTTCTTAGAGATAGTGCAGATCAGTGGTGATCGGGACTATTGCAATGGCGCAAAATGACAAATCAGGGCGATTGGCCGCCTACGCCTGTCGCGCTCAGATGAATTGTTTTGAGCGGACCGAAATTACGTCAACTCAAAGTGCACTGCGGTAAGCCTCGCGAAACCTCAAGCGGGCACAGTGCCTGCAAATCATGATTAACCATGTCGCTGTAAGATAGGCGTACCGAGCCAGTAACCGTCAGAGCCTCGACATGCAAAAACTTCGATATTACGCGGCCCCGAAAGTCCCGGACAAAAGCGCGACCGCGACCAAGGCCGCGCATACGGAATTCCTACGCACCGGTCGCATTTCCCGCCATCGCGACGACTGGCTGTCGGAGGAGAAGCGCTACCTCACCTATGCGGAGGTTGCCGTGCGCACCGGGCGGCGGCTGGAAACGGCGGCGGAAACCACCCATAGCCGGATCAACGGGTTCCACCGCTCGATCCAGTTTCCGAAAATGATCTTTCACAAGACGCTCGATGACAGTCCGCATCTCGGCTACTGTCACGTCACAGCGGCGCGCACCAATTTCGCCCAATATGCCGACGTGAAATGGGCCTTCTACATTGCCAATTTCTTTGCCGAAATCGGCGGGACCGAGCAGTTCTTCGAACAGATCCGGCAAAGCTACACGCGCATGTATTTTGCCGTGGCGATCAAGCCGGAGACCGAGCAGAAGGCGATGGTGGTCGACAGGTCGATCCGCGACAACGGCTTGCTGTTTCGCACCCACGATCCGAAGGAAGCGCTGCGCAACGTGCTGATGCTCGGCGCGCGGGATACGGAAATTCGCAAGATCATCGCCAAGCTTTAGAGGCCGGGCGATCTCGCTGTCAGGCGCCGAAGCCTCCGACCGGCTTGTTCTTGTAGATCAGCCAGTCCTTGGAGGCATAGTCGTTGGCGCCGTAGATCGTGACGGTATCGCCGCCATTGGCCTTGGATGTCGACAGCGCCTTTTCGGCGAAATTGGTGAAGTCGAAAGCGTTCGGCGCCTGTTCGGAGAAACACACCCCGAAGGACATGGCCATCTGGCCCGGAGCGCGGCCGGATGAGGAGCCGACAAAGGCCGTGGCCTTCAGCTTGGCGCGCACCAGCTCGATGACGCGACTGACCTCATCCTCGTCGGACGTATAGAGCAACAGCCCGAAGCGGCCGGCATCGAAGCGGCAGGCAAGGTCGCCGCCGCCGGAAACAGCTTCCAGAACCTTGGCAACCTGCATCAGGAAACGTTCGGCAACAGCCGGCCCCATCTGCTCCTGGATACGGGCAAAATCGTCGATTTCACCGACGGCGACGCCGCACAGAACCGGCATGTCTGGGTTGGCATAGATCTTGGCCACGGCCTTGTTGAAGGCACGGCGGCTGGCAAGGCGCGTGAGCGGATCGACGAACTTCGCCGCCTCGGCCTCATCGGCCTCGCGCTGCATATCGGCCAGCGATGCGGTCTTGTCGACCACGGCACGCACAACATTGCTGTTCTGGTGCGCGCGCCGTTCGGTCGCAGCCTTCAGCGCCTTGATCGATTGGCCGAGCGGTGTTCCTTCAAGATCAGCTTCCGTGAGGATGGTTTTCGAGGCGTTGCCGATCACGCGGCCGTAGTCAGTCAGGGAGATCTTTTCCTCATTGAGCAGATTGATGAAATTGCTCATTTCAGCGCGAACCTGACCACTCTGGCGGCTCAGCAAGCCATCCTCATGATGATGAGGCAGATATTTGCGGCCCAACTCGTCGAGCGCTTCCTGGCTCTTCAGCTTGCCGAGCGCAATGAATTCGCGGACCAGTTCGGGATTGCTGCCCGCATAGGCCTCGTAGACCAGCTCATAGTTGCGGGGAAGCCCGTCAATGCCCATCTGATGCATGGCGGTTGCCACACGAAGCGCAATGCTGGAGGCAGGATTCTTGACTTGCTGCATCTGTGGCTTCCCGGCTTGAGTCGGCTTTTGTCTCGTTGCCGGTGACTATAGGCAGAAGAACTCTTTATTTCGGTTACATCGATATATAAAATTTTAGCGGTGCCAATTCCCCTCAAAATTTACTGTGGAACAATGTATGCTTGCGCTCATCAAAAAAGGCATTTGATCGTGCATGTTGGAACACGCTAAGGACACATGGAACAAAGCTAGCAAGGCAGGGACATGGCCCGGATCATCGCAATCGGCAGCGGCATGGATGAGGCGATCAACGCCGCATCGGTCATTCTTGCGCTTGGCCGTCCAGTGGCGATCCCGACCGAAACCGTCTATGGCCTTGCCGCCGATGCAACCAATCCGGCAGCGATTACCAGCATCTATCAGACCAAGGGCCGGCCGCGCTTCAATCCGCTGATCTGCCACATGGCCAACCTTGAAATGGCGGAGCAGCATGCAGATTTCGATCCGCTTTCGCGCAGCCTGGCCGAACATTTCTGGCCGGGGCCCCTGACGCTGGTCCTGCCGCTGAAGCCGGAAAGCGACATCCATCCCCTGGCGACAGCCGGCCTCGACAGCGTCGGCATCCGCGTGCCTGTCGGCTTCAGCGGCGACCTGATCCGGCATTTCGGCCGGCCGCTTGCCGCGCCGAGCGCCAATTCGTCCGGCAGGATCAGCCCGACAACGGCAGCCCATGTCGATGACGATCTGGGCGGCAAGATCGATCTGGTGATCGACGGCGGCGCCTGCGAGGTCGGGGTCGAATCGACCATTCTCAAAGTCGAGGACGGGAAGATACGCCTGTTGCGACCGGGTGGCGTTTCCGTCGAAGCCATCGAGGCCTTTGCCGGCGTCACGGTCGAGCGCCCGAAGGTCGCCGGGACCGCGATCATCGAAGCCCCCGGCATGCTGGCCTCGCACTACGCCCCCAATGCCATCGTGCGACTGAATGCCACCTCGGTGGCAAAAGATGAAGCGCTCGTCGCGTTCGGTGCTGCGCCGATCAGCGGACAGGCCGATGCCGTGATCGTGCTGAACCTCAGCCCGGCAGGTGATCTGGCGGAGGCAGCGGCCAATCTGTTCGACTACCTGAAACGAGCAGACGCAAGCGGAGCGCAAGGCATCGCCGTCGTCACCATTCCGGATCACGGACTCGGCGAGGCGATCAACGACCGGCTGGTGCGGGCAGCCGCCCCGCGCGACGCGGAAGGAAACAGTGCATGAGCATGACATTGACGCGAGCCGACACGCTGCGCGCCTTCATCGATATCGTCGGGGAAGCCCATGCACTGGTCCTGCAGGACGACATCAAACCATACCTCACCGAAAATCGTGGGCTTTATCATGGCTCGTCGCCACTGGTGCTGAAGCCGGCAAGCACGGCAGAGGTTTCGGCGATCCTGAAACTCGCCAGCGCGACAGGAACGCCGATCGTGCCGGTCAGCGGCGGCACCGGCCTTGTTGGTGGACAGGTGCCGCGCGAGGGCAGCGACGACGTTCTCCTGTCACTGGAGCGGATGAACAGGATCCGCGAAGTCGACGCGCTTGCCGATGTGATCATCGTCGACGGCGGCTGCGTCCTGGCAAGCGTTCAGAAGGCGGCGGAAGAGCATGACCGGCTGTTTCCCCTGTCGCTCGGCTCCGAAGGGTCCTGCCGGATCGGTGGCAATCTGTCGACCAATGCCGGCGGCACCGCCGTGCTTGCCTATGGCAACATGCGCCAGCTCTGCCTCGGGCTCGAAGTGGTCCTGCCGACCGGCGAGATCTGGGACGGATTGCGCCGACTGAAAAAGGACAATAGCGGCTACGACCTGCGCGACCTGTTCATCGGCGCGGAAGGCACGCTTGGCATCATCACGGGCGCCGTGTTGAAGATGTATCCGCGCCCGCGCGGCAAGCAGGTGGCCTTTGCCGGCCTCAACAGCCCGACACAGGCGCTGGCGCTGTTCGAGAAGGCATCGCAGCACTGCGGCACGGCGCTGACCGGGTTCGAGCTGATGCCGCGCCTCGGCATCGAGTTCACCACGAAGCATATCCCCGGCGTGCGTGATCCCCTGCCCTCGGCACATGCCTGGTATGTGCTGATCGACATTTCCACCTCGGATTCCGCCGAGACGGCGGATACGATGATCCAGGCACTGCTCGAGGATGCCTTCGAGGCCGGCCTGATCGAAGACGCGGCGATTGCCAGCTCGCTTGCCCAGCAGGAGGCCTTCTGGCACCTGCGCGAGAGCATGTCGGAAGCGCAGCGACCGGAAGGCGGGTCGATCAAGCATGACGTGTCCGTGCCGGTGTCGCGCATTCCGGCTTTTCTGCGCGAAGCGGACGCAGCCGTGCACCGCGTGATGCCGGATGCCCGCATCTGCGCATTCGGCCATCTCGGCGATGGCAATATCCACTACAACATCAGCCAGCCGGTCGGTGCCGACAAGGCTGAATTCATCGGCCGCTGGCGCGAGATGAATGCCGTGGTGCACGGGATCGTGCATAAGCACAACGGCTCGATTTCCGCCGAACATGGTGTCGGGCAATTGAAGCGCGACGAGCTGTCCGCCAGCCGACCGGCAATCGAGACCGAACTGATGCGGCGGATCAAGCAGGCTTTCGACCCCGAAGGCATCATGAACCCCGGCAAGGTGCTCGACTGACGATGACAAGGGACACGCGCCTGACGCTTAGGATCGACCTTGCCAACGGAGCGCGTCTCGGGCCGGGCAAGGCAGAGCTTCTGGCGCTGATCGGCGAGCATGGCTCGATCCGGGCGGCGGGCGCTGCGATCGGCATGTCCTACCGCCGGGCATGGCTGCTTGCCGACGAGATCAACCGCATGTTCGTCGAACCATCGATTTTCACCCGCCATGGCGGCAAGAGCGGCGGCGGCGCCGGGCTGACGCCGTTTGGAGAGCGATTGCTTGCCTGTTGCCGGCGAATGGACAGCGAGAGCCGAAAGGCCCTGACGGCGGATCTCGACTGGCTCGAGGAGGCAATGAACCGAGAATTTGAAACCGGAACGCCGGCAAAGCCGGACCTCGAGTAAGTCAGCCCCTCCGAAACAAGCCTTCCCGCGCAATCGATACCGTCTTGAACAGAAGATGGACCGGCTTGCCGATGGCGAGCCCAAGCTGGGTTGCCGATCGGCGGGTGACCTCGACGACCATGGGCTCGCCGCTGCAATCGACCACGACTGCGACAGCCGAGCCGTTTTCCCGCTGGATATCCGTGATCTGGCCGGCCAGTCGGTTGAGGGCCGAGAGACCGCTCACCTCGGCCGTGGCAAGCACGATATCGGCGACAGGGACGAAGACACGGATTTCTGTGCCGGGGGGCAAATCGACCGCCCGGAGAAACAGGGGACCGGTCCCGGACTGCGCCTCTGTCAGCCCGTCGGCCTGATGATGGGCGGTAATGGTCGCGGAGATGAAGTTGCCGGCCGGCAGGGCGCCGGCACCGCGCGGCACATTGGACAGAACCGCATCCGGCGCGCCGATGGCAATGGTCTTGCCGCGCTCCAGCACAACGACACGGGTCGCGAGCCGTGCGACTTCCTCGACCGAATGGCTGACATAGAGGATCGGAATGCCGACTTCGTCGCGGATGCGCTCGATATCCGGCAGGATCTGCAGCTTCAGTTCGCTGTCGAGGGCCGACAGCGGCTCGTCCATCAACAGCAGCCGCGGGCTTGCCATCAGCGCGCGGCCCAGCGCCACGCGCTGCTTTTCACCGCCCGACAGATGTTGCGGGCGGCGATCGAGCAAGGGAGACAGGTGCAGCAGATCGGCGATGCGCGGCAGGCTTTCGCGGCGCTCCGTGCGCGGCAGCAGACGTTCGCCATAGGCAAGGTTCTGGCGCACGGTCATATGCGGAAAGAGACGCGGCTCCTGGAAGACATAACCGATGCGCCGGCGATGCGCCGGCAGGAAGACTCCATGATCGCTGTCGCTCCAGGTTTCGCCCGAAAGCCGGATCTGTCCCTGCTCTGGCCGGACAAGGCCGGCGACCAGATTGATCAGCGTCGTCTTGCCGGAACCGGAAGGGCCGAACAGCGCCGTCAGGCCTTCGCCGATCTGAAGAACCGCTTCAAGCGAGAAGCCCCCCTGCTGATGGCGGATAGCGATGTCCAGCATCAGCCCTCTCCCATGCGTGCGGCCAGTCGGCGGGCGAGAACTTCGGAAGCAATCAGCGCGGCGAAGGAAATCGCAATCGAGATCAGGGTGAGCCGCATGGCGGCAACATCGCCACCCGGCACCTGGGTATAGGTGTAGATGGCACTCGCCAAGGTCTGGGTTTCGCCGGGAATGTTGGAGACGAAGGTGATCGTCGCACCGAATTCGCCCATCGCCTTGGCAAACGACAATATTGCGCCGGCGGCGATGCCCGGTAGGATCAGCGGCAGGGTCACGGTCAGGAAGACATAGGCCGGCGGTGCCCCAAGCGTGGAGGCGGCGGCTTCCAGCCGGCGATCCACGGCATCCATGGACAGGCGGATGGAACGCACAAGAAGCGGGAAACCCATGACGGCTGCGGCAAGGGCAGCCCCTGTCCAGCGGAAGGAAAAGACGAGGCCGAACCAGCTTTCGAGAAGCATGCCGACACTGCCCTTGCGACCGAAGGTGATGAGCAACAGATAGCCGGTCACCACCGGCGGCATGATCAGTGGAAGATGGACCAGACCGTTGAGCAGTGTCTTGCCCCAGAACTCACGGCGCGACAGCAACCAGGCCACAGCGATGCCCACAGGCAGCGAAAAGGCCACGGCGACGGCCGCGACCTTCAGGCTGAGCAGCATAGCGGTCCATTCCTCAGCTGTCAGCGTCACGCGGTCATCCTGATTGCAGTCTCCAAGCCCCGATCATGATTGCCGGTCGGTTCGCCTCGGTCAGTTGGTTTTGGCAAGGACCGTGAAACCAGCTTCGGTGAAGATGGCATGTGCCTTGGCGCCCTGCAAGTAAGCGAGGAAGGCAGCGGATTCAGCGCTTTCGGTCTCCGCGGTCAACGCGGCCGGATAGACGATGGCCTTGTGGCTGTCTTCGGGGAAACGATCGAGGATGCGGACCGATGGATCGACCTTGGCATCGGTTTCATAGACAATGCCAAGCGGCGCTTCGGCGCGGGAGACGAGAAGCAGGGCCGCACGCACGTTCTCGGCCTGCGCGACCTTGTCTTTCACCGTGTCCCAGACGCCGAGCTTTTCCAGGGCGGCCTTGCCATAGGTTCCGGCCGGCACGGCATCGACATTGGCCATCGCGAGACGGCCGTCCCCCAGAAGCGTTGCCAGCGGAAAGCCCTGGGCAATGGTCGTGGTCTGCGTGGAATCTTTCGGCGCGACAAGCACGATGCGGTTGCCGAGCAGGTTGACCCGTGTGTCGGACTTGATCTTGCCGGCCTTGTCGAGGTGATCCATCCATTTCAGGTCAGCGGAAATGAAAACGTCGGCCGGGGCGCCTTCCTCGATCTGCTTGGCGAGCGCGGAGCTGCCGGCAAAGGACAGGCGCATGTCGTTGCCGGTTTCCGCCTTCCAGTCGATCGCGATTTTCTCCACGCTTTCCTTGAGACTTGCGGCTGCAAATACCGTCACCGGTTCAGCGGCGAAAGCGGCCAGCGGGGCTGCCAAAAATGCTGCCAAAGCAACGGCTACACGGCTGCCACTTGCCATTCGGTTCCAAAACTTTTTCGTCACGCGGACTTCCACCTCGATATATCCCAATGAATACATCGATAGTTCAAAAAAAATCTGCCGACAAGTCGCGGCAGATTTTAAATCACGATCAGATCCGGCGGCGCCAGCAGGGCTGCCGGATTTGATCAGACCTAGTA
>NZ_AHZC01000020.1 GCF_000247475.1 Rhizobium sp. PDO1-076
TGATGCTGTCGAAGATCACGCTCGACATCAGCGAAGTGCCAGAACTTCCGGGCCTCAGGGTCGTGGCAACCGTCAAGCTGACCGGCAAGACCGGGGTCGAGATGGAAGCGCTTACGGCGGTTTCCGTCGCCTGCCTGACGATCTACGACATGGCCAAGGCCGTCGACAAGACCATGGAGATCGGCAGCATTCGCGTGCTGGAGAAGACGGGCGGCAAATCAGGACCATTCCGCCATCCGGAGGCCGAGTGAATGTCACTTCTTCCGGTCGAGCAGGCACAGTCTCGTCTGCTGCAGACGGCCAGGCCGATCATCGACATCGAGCATCTCTCTCTGCATGACTGTGACGGTCGGGTGCTTGCCGACAATATGGAAGCGCGGCTGACACAACCTCCCTTCGACGCCTCGGCCATGGATGGCTATGCGCTCAAGGCTGCGAATGCAGCAGAACCCGGCGCTGTTTTACGCGTTGTCGGCGAATCCGCCGCCGGCCATGGCTTTGGCGGCGTGGTTGGTGAAGGCGAAGCCGTGCGGATCTTTACCGGCGCACCCGTGCCGGCGGGCGCGGATGCCGTTCTCCTGCAGGAAGATGCCGAAAATCTGGATGGCAAGCGGATCCGGACCACGTTTCCGGTGACGCTCGGACGCCATATCCGGCCGTACGGCCAGGACTTCAGGCAAGGCGACATTGCTCTGAACGCAGGGACCGTCGTTGATTTCACCCGCATCACCCTGGCTGCCGCAATGAACCACGCGTCACTGCCTGTCTACCGACGGCCGCGCGTGGCAATCATCGCAACGGGAGACGAACTCGTCTCTCCGGGCGGCCAACCCGGTCCAAGCCAGATCATCGGCTCGAACACCTTTGGCATTGCCGCACTTGCCCGCGCAATTGGAGCCGACGTCATTGATCTTGGCATCGTCCCGGATGATCGCATCATGATCACCAATGCCATTGCGCAGGCACAGACGGCGAAGGCCGATGTCGTGGTGACGCTGGGCGGTGCATCGGTCGGCGATCACGATCTCGTCCAGTCAACCTTACTGGCAGCCGGCATGACGCTCGATTTCTGGAAGATCGCGATGCGGCCGGGAAAGCCGCTAATGGTCGGCAGCCTGGGTTCAACGCATGTGCTGGGACTCCCCGGCAATCCGGTATCGAGCATGGTCTGCGGTCTGCTGTTCCTCGAACCACTTCTTGCCAAGCTCGGCCATCGACCTTCGCCCGACCGCATGACGACGGCCCGTCTCGGCGCGCCGCTCGCGGCGAACGACCGGAGACAGGACTATCTGCGCGCAAGGCTGAGCCGAAACGCAGCAGGAGAGCTACAAGTCGAAAGTTTCGGCAAACAGGATTCGTCGATGATGAATATCTTCGCCCAGTCCGACTGCCTGATCGTCCGGCCGCCGCATGCGCCCGAAATGGGGATCGGCGCGCTGTGCCCGATCCTGATGCTTCGGCCGTTTATCGGCCAAGGCCCCATTAGCGCCTGACAGCCGTCACATGCAGCCAGGTGGTCTTTTCACGATCGTACCCACCCCCAATACCCTGACTGATCTCCAAACTGCTCCAAGGCACTGTGTGGTAGATTGCTTCAAGCACGGCGACTGACGGATAGTTGTAATAGCGCCCAAACCGGTCGCGTCCCTCTCCTTCGCCGCCCTTGTAGCTTGCATAGAAACAACCCTGCGACTTCAGGGCTGTATAAATCCGGGCAATTACATCCGCCAGTTCTTGCATGGGTATATGCAAGAGACAGGCATTGGCCCAGATGGCGTCGAATTCAGCGAGGGCCGCCAAGTCTCCGGCAGGCAGGACTGAAACCGTGCGACCCAGATGGCGAGAGGCCTGGGCTGCCATCTCCGGGGACGCATCCGTGGCCACGACGTCGAAGCCGTGCGCGAGCATGGTCGCGCTGTCCCGCCCGTAACCGCAGCCGAGTTCCAGAACCCGCGCACCCGGCGGAAGATTTGAAAGAAACGTCTCAAGGCGCGGATTCTGGTGATCCTTTGACCATTGGCCGTAAGCCTCGGCTTCACGGGCATAGAATTCCAGTGTCTCGCGATCCTCAGGCACCGACCTGGCTATCCTCGGATACGGCCTTCTCATCGAAACCCAGTTGTCGCTTGATCAATTGCTGAATATCGTCCTCGATGGCTTGGCGTTCCTCATCTGACATTGCCGCCAAGTCCTCCTCCGTCAATCCATGGCTCTCAAGATAATCCTCGCGGATCCTTTCGGCAGCCGACTTCTCGCTGAGTTCTCGAAACTCCGCAGCCAGATCCTCCTTGCCCGCGGCAGCCTTTTCTGCGTCCTTCGAATAATAAACATCGGTCTGGAGCAGCCAGAGATTGCTCGAAAGCCCCTTGGCTGAGGTATCGGCCTCAACGCCAACCGACGGCGATGTCGTCACTAACGGCGCACGGATCTGGGCGTTCGCATCGCCAGAGTTGTTTTTCGACTGGATGCTGTAGCTGCTGGAATAGATCGAGCTTTCACCGATTCGCATGGCAATCTCCTTGAATATGGTCAGAGATTGCGTCGGGTAACTTGTGCGGAGCTTGGACCGAGCAACAAAAAACCCGGCACAAAGGCCGGGTTTGTCGAATTCTGTCGGTTGCGCCTCAGACGAGGCGGCTCTGGTCGACCGCCGCACCAATGAAGCTTGCAAACAGCGGATGCGGGTCAAGCGGCCGCGACTTCAGTTCCGGGTGGTACTGAACGCCGATGAACCACGGGTGATCCGGATATTCCACCGTTTCCGGCAGCAGTCCGTCCGGCGACATTCCGGAGAAGACCAGGCCGCAGTCCTCCAGCCGGTCCTTGTAGTCAACGTTGACTTCGTAGCGGTGGCGGTGACGCTCCGAGATGTCGGTCGAGCCATAGATTTCGGCAATCTTGGTGCCCTTCTTCAGGGCCGCCTTGTAAGCGCCGAGACGCATGGTGCCGCCGAGATCGCCGGAGGAGGCACGCTTCTCGAGCTGGTTGCCCTTCATCCATTCGGTCATCAGGCCAACGACCGGCTCGTCGGTCTTGCCGAACTCGGTCGACGAGGCTTTTTCGATGCCCGCCAGATGACGCGCTGCCTCGACGACCGCCATCTGCATGCCGAAGCAGATACCGAAATACGGGACCTTGCGTTCACGGGCAAACTGGGCCGCCAGGATCTTGCCTTCGGAGCCGCGCTCACCAAAGCCACCGGGCACGAGAATGCCGTTGACCTTTTCGAGCCACGGCGCCGGATCTTCCTTTTCGAAGATTTCCGACTCGATCCATTCGAGCTTTACCTTCACCCGGTTGGAGATACCGCCGTGGTGTAGCGCTTCGATCAGCGACTTGTAGGCGTCCTTCAGGCCGGTGTATTTGCCGACGATGGCAATGGTAACCTCGCCTTCCGGTGTGCGGATGCGGTTGCAGACGTCTTCCCACGGATCAAGACGCGGCTTGGGGGCCGGCTCGATGCCGAAGGCGGCCAGAACTTCGTTGTCGAGGCCTTCCTTGTGATAGGCGATCGGCACGTCGTAGATATTGGCAACGTCGAGCGCCTGGATGACGGCGGACTGGCGAACGTTGCAGAACAGCGACAGCTTGCGGCGTTCGGCTTCGGGAATTTCGCGATCAGCACGCACCAGAAGGATGTCGGGATGGATGCCGAGTGCCTGCAGTTCCTTGACGGAATGCTGGGTCGGCTTGGTCTTCAATTCGCCCGCTGCGGGGATAAACGGCATCAGCGTCAGGTGAACGTAAACGGCGGTGCCGCGCGGCAGGTCGTTGCCGAGTTGGCGGATCGCTTCCATGAACGGCATGGCTTCGATGTCGCCGACCGTGCCGCCGATCTCGCAGATGACGAAATCATACTCGTCATTGCCTTCGATGACGAAGTCCTTGATCTCGTTGGTGACGTGGGGAATGACCTGCACGGTCGCACCGAGATAGTCACCACGACGTTCCTTGTCGATGATGTTCTTGTAGATCCGGCCGGTGGTGATGTTATCGGTCTTGGTGGCCGAACGACCGGTAAACCGCTCATAGTGGCCAAGGTCGAGGTCGGTTTCGGCACCGTCGTCGGTGACGAAGACTTCGCCATGCTGAGTCGGGCTCATGGTGCCCGGATCAACGTTGAGATAAGGGTCCAGCTTGCGCAGCCGCACGCGGTAACCACGTGCCTGCAACAATGCCCCGAGAGCCGCGGCCGCAATTCCTTTACCAAGAGAGGAAACCACGCCGCCAGTGATGAATACATATCGCGCCATGGGCTTCACCGGATACCGTTTCAGATTCGATTCCGCCAGCCTTTTATGACTCTGTCCCATATATTTTTATGAGATCGCGGAATTCAGACAAAATAAAACCGGCGGACCCGAGAGCCCGCCGGAGCGATTGTATGCGTTCCGATCAGTTATTCGGAACGGCGTTTGGATCAACTGGCGCAGGTGCCGGAGCAGCCGGTGTCGTTGCCGGTGCCTGGGTTGCAGGCGCAGCACCCGGAAGCTGGTCAAGCACGCTGCCGCCCTGGGTCGTGCCATTGCCCGTCGGGATCCGGTCGAGAATGTCAGTCGGCTTTGCCTCGTAGCGGGCAAGAATGCCAAGCGCCAGCGAGATAACAAAGAACAGGGTCGCCAGGATCGCGGTGGTGCGGGTCAGCGCATTGGCTGTGCCGCGCGCGGACATGAAGCCCGAGCCGCCGCCGATGCCGAGACCACCGCCTTCAGAACGCTGAATCAAGACGACGCCGATCAATGCGACGACGACCATGAGGTAGATAACAAGCAATACGGTCTGCATGGAATGTCCATCCTGCCCGAAAAGGCAAAATCAATAAGGTTGGCGGCTCTTTACATGAGAGATGCAGGCAAAGAAAGCCCCTTGCCCGCTTTTCCGGCCGCGTTTCAGGCGGTCAGCTCTTCATAGACCCGGTATATGGCGAGGAAGTCGCTCGCCTTCAAGCTCGCGCCGCCAATCAGCGCACCATCGACATTGGCGACGCCCATCAGTTCCTTGGCATTCGACGGCTTGACCGAACCGCCATAGAGCAAGCGCATGATCTTGCCCTCGGCACCAAAGCGCTTGACCAGTTCGGCGCGCAAGAAGGCATGCGCTTCGGCAACGTCCGCAGTCGTCGGGGTTACGCCCGTGCCGATCGCCCAAACGGGCTCATAGGCAACAACCGTACGGTCCGCCTTTGCGCCATCGGGAACCGAGGCCGCCAACTGGCGCTTGAGAATGTCGAGTGTCTGACCGGCCTTGCGCTCATTGGCGGTCTCGCCGATGCAGATGACCGCCGTCAGGTCTGCTGCATAGGCCGCTTCCGCCTTGGCGCGCACGAGATGATCGGTTTCGGCATGATCCGTGCGACGCTCGGAGTGACCGACGATCACGTGGGTGCCGAAGCAATCGGCAATCATCTCGGCGGCGATGTCGCCGGTATGGGCGCCAGAGGCATTCTGATGGCAATCCTGGGCGCCGATCTGCAGGGGGCTATCCGTGCACAGCGCGGTCGCCACGTAAAGCAGGGTGGCCGGCGGGCAGATCAGCGTCTCGACCTTTTGCGACAGCGGACCTTCAACGCCTTGCGCAATCGCCTTGATCTGGTCGAGCGAATCCCTCGTTCCGTTCATTTTCCAATTGCCTGCGACCAGTGGTCGAACATCTGGCGTCATATCTTTACCCACCTCTATTCCTCAATGCCGAACTAGCAAATCACCGGCACAAAAGAAAGGTTGGGCTTCGCCATTGGCCCGATTTTCAGGCTATATGGTGAAAATGTGAACCACAAATGCAAGATTTGTCGGCAAGCATTTTCGAATATATCCATCGAGCTTGTTGTGCTTCCGGATGTTCTCATATTGGTCAACTTTTAACTTACGTTCAGAATTGTACGGTAACGGTAGAGGCTCATCGCCGACGCGGAGAGCCAAAATGCGTGACGCTATGCTCCAGCAGGTGGAACGGCAGCTGACGTCTGGGTTTCGCTTGTTGCGCTTTTACCCCGCAATTGAGGCGGCATATCTCAAGGAATTTACCGCCTCCCGGGTGCGGATCGTGCACGTCTGGGCTATCGTCGGCACGCTGATCTACAACATGGTCTGGGTCGGTGACGCAACCATGGTTCCTGACATGTTGCCGGAACTCATGTTCGTGCGCTTTGCCGTCTTCACGCCATTTGCCGTGTTGGCAACGCTGGCAATTCGCAGATGGCCGTCGCCACGAAATTACGACATTCTGTCGCTGTGCGTCGTCGTGCTGGGTGCATTGCTGCCGATGGCCGTTGCGGTGTTCACCACAAGCCCATATCTTTTCATCTACCAGAACGCCAATGTGCTGGTGTTTCTCTTTCTCGTCATTGGCCTGCGCCCGCGCTTCCCCGCCACATTGCTGGGTCTGGCCCTGCTCGTCTGCATACAATTGACCACGACGAAGCTGAACGGCTCCCTTGACGCGGTCACCTATGAGGCACTGATTTCATTTTATGGGACTGTCGCGATTTTCCTCGCACTCGGCGCCTACTTCCAGGAGCACTCGGAGCGGCTGAATTTCGTCAATCAGTTGCGCGGCACCCTGCTTCATCAACAGGTGGAAAGACAGTCGGAACAAGACGAGCTAACCGGGCTGCTGAACCGCCACTCCCTTGCCCGGGTCGCGGCCAAGATGTGGACAAAACCGGGCAGCGACACCTCCGTGTTTGCAATCATGCTCGACATCGACAGCTTCAAGCTGTTCAACGATGTGCATGGCCATATCGAGGGCGACACCTGTATTCGTGCCGTCAGTCGATGCATAGCAGATGTCGTGGGTGACCAGGGCATCACCTTCCGTTTCGGCGGAGAGGAAATTCTCGTCCTGTTGCCCAACATCCAATCGACCGAGGCGCTGGCACTGGCCGAGACGATCAGAAATGCGATCGAAGCAGAGAAAATACCACATCGTGGAACCACGGGCGTGGTCACTGCCAGTCTCGGTGTCGCAGGTGGCCTGACCCGCAACGTTTCGCTTGAAGACCTTCTGAAACAGGCCGATGCCGCACTCTATGAGGCCAAGCACCGCGGCCGCAACCGGGTTGCCTGGATGGATGCCGAATTGCGAAGCGCCTGAGGGCCGCTAATGCCCCTATCGAAGCAGCCATGACAGGATTGTGCGCCAGTCGCTCATGCGCACCGGCGTGCCATGCGCGCCGGTCTCGAACAGGGTAAACCGCGTCGGGTAACCCGATTTATGCAGACGGTCGTACAGCGCGACCTGATCGGCTGCGGCATAGACGCTGTCGCGGCTGCCATGGGTGAACCAGATCGGCAGCTTGCGCTTGGCCGCAACGCTCTTGCCGAATTCGGGATCCGTCGCACCGCCGAGGATCGCCATGCCGGACAGTTGCGACACGGCCTTCGCATCGCGGGCAATGCCCCAGCAGATGAAACTGCCCATCGAGGCGCAGGCAAGAACGACCGGGCGGCCACCGGACGATACGGAGGCGTGGTCGATCAATGCGGCCACGGCAGACACGCCGTTTTTGTCGAAACTGCGGATCGACGGCGCATAATATGTCCCGCCATTGGCGGCGGCGAGGTTTTTCAGCCGGTTGAAATTGCCGCCAAACGTTATGTCGTTGACACCGAGCCGGCGGTCGCCGCCCCGTCCGTGGATGAAAATCACGGTAAAGCCCTGACCGGTATCCTTGCCGACACGGGCGACATCCAGCGGTCCGCTCGCCAGTTCAAGCGTCTGATTTTCTTGTGCACGACGGACGGCCAGCGAAACGTAGCGATCCCTGACGCGGCGTTCGGGAATGCTGTCGCGACCGTTGATGTCACGTAGCTCTTGGTAGTCAACAATGGTAAAATCGCCAGCATCCCGGCTTTCCAGCACCGTCTGGCTTGAAAACAGGTCATCCTTGAATGGTTTCAGCGGTTCGGCGGCGGATACCGATGACAACAGAAACGGAAAGAGAACGCACGAAATCACCGCAGTGCGGAAATGAGCTGTGGACATCTGCATCGAAGAGGAGCTTCCCTTTGGCTCGCGCCTTGCCATCGGCAAGTCAGGCACGCAAAGCTTGACCGATTTCACCACGTACCGGCTGCCAAGCCCTTCGCGTATGCCCCGCTTTTCTGGCACATTCCCGGTGATTCGCAAGAGCGATCGGGCCAGCAGATGCGGCAGTTCGAAGCGAGCAGGCTGATCCGGCACAGCAAAGACAAAGTATCGAACGACGCCATGGACGACAACGATCTCTTTTCCGCCCTGCCCACGGCGCAGAAGGTTGAGGCCGATCCGGCCCCTGCCCCAGTTGCCGCAGCAAAACCACGCCCGGCGACCGTGCCATCTGCTGTCACCACGCCAGCCGCACCGCAACCGGCCAGCGGTGGCGACGACTATGGTGCCTCGTCAATCCGTGTTCTCGAAGGACTTGAGCCGGTGCGCATGCGTCCCGGCATGTATATCGGCGGCACGGACGAAAAAGCGCTGCATCACCTGTTTGCCGAAGTCATCGACAACTCGATGGACGAAGCGGTCGCAGGGCACGCCAATTTCATCGATGTCCATCTGGATGTCGAAGGCTTCCTGACTGTCACCGACAATGGTCGCGGCATACCGGTCGAACTGCATCCGCAGGTTCCGGGCAAGTCGACGCTCGAAGTGATCATGACCAAGCTGCATGCCGGCGGAAAATTCGACGGCAAGGCCTATGAGACCTCCGGCGGTCTGCATGGTGTCGGCGTTTCCGTCGTCAACGCGCTGTCGGATCTGCTCGAAGTCGAGGTCGCGCGCAATCGCAAGCTCTACCGCCAGCGCTTTTCCCGCGGCGTGCCGATCGGCGGGCTCGAGGAACTGGGCGAAGTCCACAATCGGCGCGGCACGCGCGTGCGCTTCCATCCCGATCCGCAGATTTTCGGCGACCATGCGAAATTCGATCCGGGCCGGATCTTCCGCATGGCCCGCTCCAAGGCCTATCTGTTCGGCGGCGTCGAAATCCGCTGGTCCTGCGATCCGGGCATGGTGGCGGAAGGCGGCGACATTCCGGAAAAGGCAGTCTTCCACTTCCCCGGTGGCTTGAAGGATTATCTGGCGGCAACGCTCGGCAAGGAATTCACCGTCACGCGCGAGATCTTTTCCGGCAAGACGGAAAAGACCGGCGGCCATGGCGCGATGGAATGGGCGGTTACCTGGTATGGTGGCGACCCGGCCCTGCATTCCTATTGCAACACGATCCCGACGCCAGAGGGTGGCACGCATGAGGCCGGCCTGCGCATCGCGCTGACCAAGGGCCTGAAGAACTACGCCGAACTGACGCAGAACAAGCGGGCCCGCGAGATCACCACCGATGACGTGATGATCTCGGCCGTCGGCATGCTGTCGGTGTTCATCCGCGAGCCGGAATTCGTCGGCCAGACGAAGGACAAGTTGGCGACCGTCGAGGCTCAGCGTCTTGTCGAAAACGTACTGCGCGACCCGTTCGACCACTATCTCGCCGACAATCCCAATGAGGCTGCCAAGCTGCTCGACTGGGTGATCGAGCGCTGTGAGGAGCGTCTGCGTCGGCGCAAGGAAAAGGAAGTCAACCGCAAGACCGCCGTGCGCAAGCTGCGCCTGCCGGGCAAGCTGGCCGACTGTGCGCAGAATACCGCCGAAGGCGCCGAACTGTTCATCGTCGAAGGCGATTCGGCCGGTGGCTCGGCCAAGCAGGCGCGCAACCGTTCCAACCAGGCGATCCTGCCGCTGCGCGGCAAGATCCTCAATGTCGGCTCGGCCAGCCGTGAAAAGCTGATGGCCAACCAGCAGATCGCCGACCTGATTCAGGCGCTGGGCTGCGGGACGCGAACGAAATACCGCGAGGAAGATCTGCGCTACGAGCGCATTGTCGTGATGACCGATGCCGACGTCGACGGCGCACATATCGCCTCGCTGCTGATCACGTTCTTCTATCAGGAAATGCCGGAACTGATCCGTGGCAACCACCTCTATCTGGCTGTCCCGCCGCTCTATGTCATCCGCCAGGGTGCCAAGACGGCCTATGCGCGCGACGATGCGCATCGGGCCGAACTAATGGAGACGGTGTTCAAGGGCAAGAAGGTTGAGATCGGGCGCTTCAAAGGCCTCGGCGAAATGATGCCGGCGCAGCTGAAAGAAACCACCATGGATCCGGCCAAGCGCACCCTGCTGAAGGTCGAGATCGACGATGTGGATTTCGAAGGCACGCGAGACGCTGTTGATGCGCTGATGGGAACCAAGCCGGAAGCCCGTTTCAGGTTCATCCAGGATCGTGCCGCGTTTGCGGAGAATCTGGATATCTGACGATCAAGCCTCCTTGCGAGCGCCCTTGGCCAGCCGAGCGGGCATAGTCCCGCGTCTGGCCGTTTTTCGTATGCGGTGACACAGCTGCGACATTATCGAACACTATGGTGGATTTGCGCTGGTGCACGATGCACACTAAGTGAGAGCAACCATGGTCGGGCTTGCATGGCATTGCCCCAATCGCCCATAGTGTGAGACTGAAACAACCGGAAAGTGTGAACGTGCGTAAAAAAGAGGATCGCAAGCTGCAGGATGCGCCACGCTGGCTTGGACCCGTGGCCCCAAGCAGAACGGCACTCGTTACGCCGATTTCGGCCGCGCGCTGGCTTCTTGTGCTAATTGCGATCGCGGCCATCTATTTCTTCCACGGCTTCATCGTGCCGGTTCTGGCCTCACTGGTCATCGCCTTTGCCAGTTGGCCGGTCTATCGGAAGATTCTCAATCGCGTCGGCGGCAATACAACGATCGGCGCAACGATCGCGATCATTCTCATCCTTGCTTTCCTGATCGTGCCGATCGGCATTGCCGCCACCTATGCTGTTGGCGAATTGCGCGACTGGATCGGCTGGGCGCTTGAGGTCAACAAGCACGGTGCTCCGCCGCCGGATTGGATCCTGGCATTGCCGGGTGTCGGCGAATGGCTGGCCGACCAATGGGTACATCGTGTTGGCTCGCCCGGTGCGATCGGCGAACTGGTCCAGATCGTCAGCGGCGCCAATATCGGCAATATCTACCGGGCCGTGATTGCGCTCGGCGATGGCGCCTTCCATCTGCTGCTCACCATGCTGTTCATGCTGATCGCGCTGTTCTTCGTCTTCCGCGATGGGGCCTCCTTCACGCGCCAGCTGGACCTGCTCGGCGAGCGCATCCTGCCGGCACGGTGGGAGCGCATCTCGCGCGTCGTGCCTGCGACGATCAGCTCGACCGTCACCGGCATGACGCTGATCGCGATCGGCGAAGGCATCGTGCTCGGCATTGCCTACTGGCTCGCCGGCGTGCCCTCGCCTGTGACCCTTGGCGTGCTCACCGGTGTCATGGCCCTGATCCCCGGCGGAGCGCCGCTATCCTTCACGCTGGTCAGCGTCTACTTGATGGCAAGCGGATCGCTGTTCGCCGGCATTGCTCTCTTCGTCTGGGGGACGGTCGAACTCTTCATCGTCGACAAGACTGTCCGGCCGAAACTGGTCGGCGGCCCGATCAAGCTGCCCTTCCTTCCGACATTCTTCGGTCTGATCGGCGGCGTGAAGACGATGGGATTTCTTGGCCTGTTCATCGGCCCGGTGCTGATGGCACTGATCGTCTCGATCTGGCGCGAATGGATGCGGGAAGTCGAGCTTTCGGACATACCGGATCCGATGGCGCTTGAGCCGCAGCCGATGCCAAAGACACCGGACGTGATCGTGACGAAGCAGACCACAGCGGTCTGACCCGGCTCAATCGATCCAGCGAACGACCTTCAATGACGCCCGCAGGGCTTTGGCGCCAGCGGCAACATTGCCTTATTCAGCCGCTTCGGCACCGAACTGCGCATGGTAAAGACGCGCGTAAGCGCCGGGTTGACGCAGAAGCTCGTCATGCGTCCCGGTTTCAGCAATTCCGCTCTGATCGACCACAACGATACGCGCTGCGTCGCGGATCGTGGCCAAGCGGTGGGCAATCACCAGCGTGGTGCGGCCTTCGGACAGTTCCGACAGCGATTGCTGGATCGCGCGTTCCGTCTCCGTGTCGAGCGCCGATGTGGCTTCGTCGAGAATCAGGATCGGCGGGTTCTTGAGGAACATGCGGGCAATGGCGAGACGCTGCTTCTGGCCACCGGACAGCTTGACGCCGCGCTCGCCAATCACCGTATCCAGACCATCCGGCATGGCGGCGATCACGCCATCCAGTCTTGCCCGACGGGCCGCTTCCAGAATGTCGAAATCGGAGGCGTCCAGCCGGCCATAGGCGATGTTTTCACGCACGGTGCCGCCGAACAGGAAGACATCCTGCTGGACGATGCCGATCTGGCCACGCAGGGAGGCCAGAGAGAGCTTGCGGATGTCGATACCGTCCACGGTGATCGCACCGCCGGAAACCTCGTAGAAGCGCGGCAGAAGTGAACAGAGCGTGGTCTTTCCGGCTCCCGACGGACCGACGAAAGCGACAGTTTCTCCGGCGCGGATCGCAAGATCAATGTCATGAAGCACGGACTTGTCGGCAGAATAGCCGAAAGAAACCTTGTTGAAGGCAATATCGCCCTTCAGCGCCGGTGCCTCGATTGCGTCCGGCGCATCCTCGATATCCGGCTCGGTTTCCATCAGTTCCGTGAACCTGCGAAAGCCGGCAATACCCTTGGGATAGGTCTCGATCACCGAATTGATCTTTTCGACCGGGCGGAAGAAGACGCCAACCAGCAACAGGAAGCTGACGAAGCCGCCATTGGTCAGTTCGCCCCGGAGTACCAGATAAGCGCCGACGATCATCACGATCATCTGGATCAGCCGCATGCTCATGTAGGACATCGAAGTGCTGGCCGCCATGATCCGATAGGCTTCGAGCTTGGTGGTGCGATAGTTCTGGTTGTCACGCTCGAACAGGGCGCGCTCATGCGCCTCGTTGGCGAAGGCCTGAACGACACGGATGCCGCCGACATTCTCCTCGATACGGGCGTTGAAATCACCGACACGGCCGAACAGCGAGCGGAAATTGTCGGTCATGCGGCTGCCGAATCGGCTGGTAACGAATGCGGTCAACGGCACGACGACGGCGGTCAGCAAAGCCAGTTGCACGTTGATCGACAACATCAGCGCAAACGCCCCGAGGAATGTCATGACAGCGATGAACAGATCTTCCGGCCCGTGATGGGCGACCTCGCCGATCTCCTCCAGGTCCTTGGTCAGGCGCCCGACCAGATGACCGGTCTTCTGGTTGTCGAAATAGCGGAATGAGAGCTTCTGAATATGGCTGAAGGCGAGCCGGCGCATGTCGGTCTCGATATTGATGCCGAGCATATGGCCCCAATAGGTGACGACCGCCATCAGGCCGGTATTGATCACGTAGATCGCTAGCAGGCCGATCGACGCCGCCAGAATGACACCCCATTGCGCACTGGGCAGCAGGATATCGACGAACAGCTTCACCGCCATCGGGAAACCAAGCTCCAGCAGGCCGGAGATGATCGCGCAACCGAAGTCAATCAGGAACAGGCCCCGATACGGGCGGTAAAAGGCGAAGAATTTCTGGAGCATGGTCGTCCACTGCAAGGATAAAGACATAAGGGACCGCACGCGGCCAAAACCTGCGCGCTGATCTCATATTTTCATGACATGGCCAAGTCCGCTTGCATGCAAACACCGGGATTTTACCGAGACCGGACTTTAAGGCGCCAGATTTGCACCAGAATAGCAGTAATCCCCCCCCTTCCGCACCCGGCCGATGGGTCGGTCGTATTCAGAGCCGCTTTTCCATGAACAGGCTGAGCGGGTCCTGTTGGTAGTCGTCAAAGGGTGCAATATCCACATAACCAAGGCTGCGATAAAGCGCGATCGCTTCCGGTTGATGAATTCCGGTTTCCAGCCGAATCGCCGAAAGGTTCGCATATCGTGCCGATTGCTCGACTGCCTGCATCAAACACTTGCCGAGCGATAGACCACGCGCCTGCGGCGAAACAAACAGCCGTTTGATCTCACCTGTGCCATCGCGCTTGCGAACCAAGGCGCAGCATCCTGCAATTTCACTGTCCCTGCGCGCGACGAAGAAAGATATTTCCGGTTTGTCGAGACTATCGAGATCGGGCGCATGGTTGCTGTCTGCAGGATAGAGCGTCGCCATGTAAGCATCGGACAATTCCAACAACCGGACAATGCCCGGCTGGCGAACAGGCTCA
>NZ_AHZC01000019.1 GCF_000247475.1 Rhizobium sp. PDO1-076
CGCGCGAGATGATCGCCGCCGGCACCAGGCCGCCACGGGTGATGCAGACGATGGCGCGGAACTCCTGGCCGAGACCGGCAAGGCGCCAGGCAAGAGCACGCGCGTCACGGTGGAACTGGTCCCAGGATACGGGAAAGGCTTTATCGGGAAGAGACATGTCGCAAGGCTCCGCAGACAAGGTTTTCGGGCGCCGACACAAGCGGCGTTCAAAACCGGAGCCGGGGAGGCGTTGCATGTCGGGACAATGCCCGAAATGCGTTTCGCGCGGCTTCGGTCTCCGAAAACGGGAGCGGATCCGTTGCGGACGCCGCAGACACTTTCGGGATCCCGCTATACCGCGCGAATGCCGCCCTGATCGGGCACTGGTCTATGGCCGCTGCTATTAGCCGGAATCCCTGCCGCATGGCAAGGCCCGGACAATTTGCCACCGGCCGGAGGGTCTAGCGCGACAGCAGCGTCAGCGCCGTCATCGAATCGAGCACCGTGCGGGTGACGCCGCCGAACAGCACCTCCCACCAGCGCTTGTTGCCGTAGGCGCCCATGACCAGCAGGTCGATGGAACTGTCCGACAGCCGTTTTTCGATCGCCATGGCCGGCGAAAGGCCGCTTTGCTCCGACGTGGCCACAGTGACCCGGACACCGTGCCGGGCAAGGGTCGACGCGATCTCGGCACCGGCGACAGCGGCCGTCTGGATGCTGTTTTCCGGCGGGTCGACGCTGAACACCTCGACCTCGTCGGCTGCCTTGAGGAAGGGCAGGGCATCGAAGGTGGCGCGCGCCGCTTCCCGCGAGCCGTTCCAGGCGACCATAACCCGCTTGATCGGCTTGGGACTTTTCAGGATATGCGGCACCAGCAGCACCGGGCGGCCGCTTTCGAACAGGAAGCTCTCGAGCTCGGCCCGTGTTTCCGACAGCAGGCCATGTTCGCTCTGCGGCGCGATCACCAGATCGGTGGAGCGGGCGCTGTCGATCAGGGCGGCGGAGTTGAGGCCGGCCGAGGTGACGAAGCTGCGCCATTCATGCGACAGGCCCTCGCGGATAGCGATCGAGCGGAACAGCGCCTCGACGCTCTCGGTTTCCTGATGCGCCATGTCCTGCAGCGCCTGGATGGTGGCCGGATCGGGGATTTCCATCGGCGCCACCAGCGGCACCATGGCAATCGCCTCGGCATGCGCGCCGATCACATGCGACTGAAACTGGTTGGCGAGCGCCACCGCAAAATCGGTGACCTGCTTCGTCGTGTTCGGCGTGTCCAATATGGCAAGAAGTGTCCGATAACCCATGGTCGTCTCCTCACGCGGTCCTTATGCAATGTCCGCATGAGAAAACTATGCGCGTCAAGATCAAGTTCCGCTTTGACATCGGTCAAATGGCAAAACGGAACAATGATCTTCAATGCGTGTCACCTCGGGCTCTGTCGTCAGGCGACCTCGCCGGTGCCGAGATCGCGTTTTGCCAGGGCCTCCTTCTCCGCGGCAATCTGCACCACCATGGCGGCGACATCGGCAGCCGCCGCATCCAGTGCCGCCTCGTCGCGGGCGCGCACCAGAAGCTCGGTCGAAAAGCGCTTGCCGTCGAATTGCGGATAGGAGCCGATCGAGGTCAGCGGATGGGCCTTCTGGATCTGCCCGAGCAAGGTGCCGATATCGCCCTCGCCGAACGGGCAGGCGATGGCGCGGGTCAGCACCTTGGCGCCGGTCGGCAGGGTTTCGATGACATGCGCGATCATCGCCTGGAAGACCTGAGGCACGCCGGCCATGACATGCACATTGCCGATGATGAAGCCGGGGGCGGTCGAGACCGGATTGGGGATATGGTACGCGCCTTGCGGCATGCGGGCCATGCGCTGGCGTGCCTCGGTGAAATCCATGTTGCGCGCCGCATACATGTTGCCGAGCAGCATCATTGCATCCGGATCGTGCACGCAGGGCACGCCGAAGGCTTTCGACACGCTGTCTGCGGTGATGTCGTCATGGGTCGGGCCGATGCCGCCCGAGGTGAAGACATAGTCGTAGCGCTGGCGCAGCGCATTGACCGCCTCGATGATGGCGTCCTCCTCGTCGGCGACGATCCGCACCTCCTTCAGGTCGATGCCGGCAACCGTCAGAAGATCGGCGAGATGGCCGATATTCTTGTCCTTGGTCCGGCCGGACAAAAGTTCGTCGCCGATGGCGAGCATGCCGGCGGTCTTGATCGTGGGGCTCATGGAGATCCTGTCAGTCTGGTGGGGCGAGACCCCGGGCCATAACCCGGGAGGCGACGCGCTGGTATCGGCAACAATCGGCAAATCTAGCGCTTTGTGAACGTTCTGAGAAGGGTAAGTGCAATTTGAGTGAACACTGCGTTCCTCTTGACGTGGCTGGTCTGCGCGACAGATTGCGTTAGATCTCAACCCATCGAATACGGGGCGGCGACACCGCCCAGCAAGACAACAGTCCAGCAACATCCAACAGGAGATACGTCATGGCTAAGGTTCTGGTTCTCTACTATTCGTCCTACGGTCACATTGAAACCATGGCGTATGCCGTTGCCGAAGGCGCCAAGTCGGCCGGTGCCGACGTGACAGTCAAGCGCGTTCCGGAACTGGTTCCGGAAGAGGTCGCCAAGTCCTCGCATTTCAAGATGGACCAGAAGGCCGAAATTGCAACGGTGGACGAACTGGCAGGCTATGACGCGATCATCGTCGGCGCCGGCACCCGCTTCGGTACGGTCGCCTCGCAGATGCGCAATTTCTGGGACCAGACCGGTGGCCTGTGGTTCTCCGGCAAGCTGGTTGGCAAGCTCGGCTCGACCTTCACCTCGTCGGCCACCCAGCACGGCGGCCAGGAAACCACCATCCTCGGCTTCATCCCGACCTTCCTGCATCACGGCATGGTCGTCGCCGGCCTGCCTTACGCCTTCCAGGGCCAGATGGGCGTTGAAGCGGTCAAGGGCGGCTCGCCTTACGGCGCCTCGACGATCACCGATGGCGACGGCTCGCGCCAGCCGTCCGAGATCGAACTGGAGGCCGCCAAGTTCCAGGGCGCACATGTCGCCAAGCTGGCTGCCAAGCTGGCCTGATCGCCGCAAGACTGGCTTGATCCAGTCTGGCTTGATCATTGTCAAATCGATGCATCGAGGGCGGGATTTTCCCGCCCTCTTTTGCTGCAATGTTTCCGATCGTTAAGATCCGACTGATTGGCTTCAGCAGCGATTAAACCCGATCTGCGATAGATGGCGGGCACAACATCAATGCGAGGTGCCTTTGCCATGGAACAGGAACGAAGAGACGTACCCCGCACCCGCGCACTCAAGGCCGGCCGCGCCATTCTGGCTGGCGGCCATTCGACCTTTGACTGCATGGTGCGCAACCTGTCGCAAGCCGGTGCCAAGGTGCAGTTCGAATCGACGGTCGATATTCCGGCCGATTTTCAGCTGCGCTTTGAAGACGGCACCACCCATGGCTGCCATGTGCGCTGGCGAACGGCGCGTGAACTGGGCGTCGAGTTCACCGATCGCAAGATCAACTGACAAAGTCCGCTCCAGCGTACCGTGACGTGACCAACGACCCTTGACGACAATCGTCAAGTGGATGAAACAGGGCGCAGTTGCGGGCGTGGCGAAACTGGTAGACGCAAGGGACTTAAAATCCCTCGGCCTCGGCTGTGCGGGTTCGACCCCCGCCGCCCGCACCAACGGCCGTCTGCTTGCCCCTGACGAATTTCTGTTCCATCACCTCGCTGCCCCATTGCCGGCCGGGAGTTTCGTCTGCCAGCACGAACCCGTGTGCCTCGTAGAGTGCGCGGGCCGCATCGAGGCCGCGGAAGGTCCACAGATGCGTTTCGGCGAAATCCCGGGCGTCGACGAAGGCGAGGGCGGCCGAGAGCAGACATCGTCCGAGGCCGCTGCCACGCTGGCCGTCATCGACGATGAACCAGCGCAGATGGGCAATTCGGGGGGCATGGCCGGTGACTTCGCCGGGTATATGGCTGGGAGATGCGTGCCTGTTCAGGTCCTCGCCGTCGATGGCGATCGTGCCGACGATCTTTTCGTCGGCGATGGCGGTCCAGATTTCATTGTCCGGATGTTCGATGCGGGTGCAGAATTCCGACAGGCCGGTGGCGACGATCGCTTCGAATTCGCGGCCAAAGCCGACCGTGCGGGCGTAGTAGCGCGCATGCATGTCGCTGCAACGACCGATCAGGCCCGGTCGGTAGCCGTTGGCGATCTCGGCCAGAGGAAAAGGGGATGAGGAAGAGAGCGGATTGTCCGGCTCTGGCGACAGGGCTTCGGCATAGAGCTGCAGCCCTTGCGTCACGGTCACGCCCTGCGTCGGCGTCAGCCGGGCGAGGGCGGTTTCGACCTGTATCCGAGCAAAGGCATCAATCTGCGCCAGTTTGGCCGCTCCGGACGGTGTCAGCGAAATCTGCTTGGCGCGCGCATCTTCGTCGTCGGGCTGTTCCTGCAGCAGTCCGGCCTCGACCAGCTTGCGCAACATCCGGCTGACGCTGGATTTTTCAAGGCTGAGCAGGCCACACAGGTCCTTCGCCGTGAGGCGGCGTGCCTGGCGCTGTGCTGCGCCAATCTCGATCATGGCGTGAACGGCCGATGCCGGCAGGCCACTTTCGGCCAGGTCGTCGCCGAGAAAGCCGAGCCGGCGCACCAGTGCACGCGCAGCCGAACGCACGGTTTCCACGGTCGAGGGGGTCGCGATTGTCATGCCGAACATCCAAATTGGTTGACTGATGCAACAATATTGTCAGGGACCCCGTCGAACTTCAAGCCCGTTCGATGCCGGTTGCGGCAAGATTGCGCTCTCGGCCAGGCACGGGCGGGATCTTGCCGGCACCTTGCCGGTATCTGTGAGTTGATCAAAAAACAATCAGTCCAAAACTTGACGAAAGTTTGAGCAATCTTTGCTTGCGCTGCAGCACAAACTTGTTTTTGATGGGCAGAACAGCAAAAACGGGGAGCATGGGTTGATGATCAAGAGACGCACTTTCGCAGCGACGGTTCTGTCCGCTGCCCTGTCCACTGCCATGTCGGTCGGTATCTCCGCCGCAATGGGCCTTGCGGCCGGATTGGTCCTGCCGGTGACGGCGGCTCATGCCGAAACGGCGGTCAAGTTCACCCTCGACTGGAAGTTCGAAGGGCCTGCCGCCGGCTTCCTGCTGGCGCTCGACAAGGGATATTTCAAGGCCGAAGGCCTCGACGTGACGATCGATTCGGGCAATGGTTCGGTCGAGGCCATCCCGCGCGTGGCGACCGGTGCCTACCAGATGGGCTTCGGCGACATCAATTCGCTGATCAAGTTCCTCGACGAGGATCCGGCTCAGAAGATCAAGGCCGTGATGATGGTCTATGAGCGCCCGACCTTTGCGGTCGTCGGCCGCAAGGCGCTCGGCGTCACCGAAGACCCGAAGTCGCTGGAAGGCAAGAAGCTCGGCGCCCCGCCGCCGGATGGCGCCTTTGCCCAGTGGAAGGCCTTCAAGGACGTCGCCAAGATCGATGACAGCAAGATCACCATCGAATCGATCGGGTTTCCGGTGCGTGAACCGATGCTTGCCAAGGGCGACGTCGATGCCGTCTTCGGTTTCGCCTTCTCGGTCATCCTGAATCTCAAGGCGCAGGGCGTGCCGGCCGAGGATATCGCCACCATCCTGATGGCCGAACATGGCCTCAATCTTTATGGCAACAGCGTTCTGGTCAACACCGACTTCGCCACGGAGAACCCGGACGCGGTCAAGGGCTTCCTGAAGGCGCTCGCCAAGGGTTTTGCCGATGCGGTCGCCAATCCGGAAGAGGGCGTTGCTGCCGTCCTGAAACGCAACGAGACGCTCAATCCCGAGATCGAGAAAGAACGTCTTGAAATGGCCAATGCCATGAACATCAAGACGCCCTACGTCATCGAGAACGGTTTCGGCGGCGTCGATCCGGCAAGGCTTGCCGCCTCGATCGAGACGCTGAAAGTGTCGATGGGGCTGAAGGGCGCGGTCAAGGCCGAACAGGTCTTCGACGCTTCGTTCCTGCCGGCCAAGGAAGAACGCATGCTGCCGTAACCGAGGTCTGCCCCTCACCCTAACCCTCTCCCCGTAAAACGGGGCGAGGGGACGTGCCCCGCTCAAGGCCGGAGGGAGGCGGAGAGGCCGCCACGAGTCTCCTTCTCCCCGCAAGCGGGGAGAAGGTGCCCGGCAGGGCGGATGAGGGGCAGTCGCCTCGGCAACCCGCCCGCCAAGCACACGTGACCCACAGAGAGAAGCCCCCATGTCCCACCTCGTTTCCATCGACAATGTCGACATGCGTTATGGCGGCGCGGATGGCACGCTGGCCGTCTCGGGCCTGACGATGCGCGTCGCCAAGGGCGAGTTTGCCGCCGTGGTCGGGCCAAGCGGTTGCGGCAAGTCGACACTGATGAAGCTGGTGACCGGCCTGCATATCCCGCAAGCGGGCGTCGTCATCGTCGGTGGCCAGCAGGTGACGAAACCGGTCTCGATCGTCGGCATGGCCTTTCAGAACCCGACCATGCTGCCCTGGCGCACGACGCTGGAAAACATCCTCCTGCCGTTGGAGATCGTCGAGCGCCATCGCCATCGACTTAGGGCGAACAGACGAGAATACATCGAGAAGGCGGAAAGCCTGCTCGAGATCGTCGGACTGAAAGGTGTCGGCTCGAAATTCCCCTGGCAGCTTTCGGGCGGCATGCAGCAGCGCGCCAATCTCTGCCGGGCGCTGATCCACGAGCCGGAACTCCTGATGCTCGATGAGCCCTTCGGTGCGCTCGATGCCTTTACCCGCGAGGAGCTCTGGTGCGTCATCCGTGACCTGCATGCGGCGCAAGGGGTGACCATCGTGCTCGTCACACATGACCTGCGCGAGGCGGTGTTTCTCGCCGACCGTATCTTTGTCATGAGTGCGAGACCCGGCCGCGTCGTCAAGGAACACACCGTGCCGTTTGCCCGGCCGCGCGACATCGACCTGATGTATGACGGGGCCTTCAACGACATGGTGCATGTGCTGCATGGGGAAATTGCCAAGGCGAGGGTGGTGGCATGAGCGTGACATCGGAGACTGTGCCGACCCGACCGCTGGTCAAGCCGCTTCGCGAGCGGATCAACTGGGTCCGGGCGGCCCCCTTCCTTTACACGCTCGGCCTGTTCGTCATCTGGGAGCTTGCGGTCATTGTCTTTGCCCTGCCGCAGACGCTGCTGCCGGCCCCGACGCGGGTGTTCGAGGCGATCGTGCAATACTGGTCGCCGATCTGGAAGAACTCGCTGCAGACGCTTTACACCACGACGCTCGGTTTCCTGATTGCCGTCGTCGCGGGCCTCGGGCTCGGCCTGTTCATCGGCTGGTCGAAGACGATCTATGCCGGGCTCTACCCCCTGATGATCGGCTTCAACGCCATCCCCAAGGTGGCGCTGGTGCCGATCCTGGTCATCTGGTTCGGCATCGGCACGGTGCCGGCGGTGCTGACTGCCTTCCTGATTTCCTTCTTCCCGATTGTCGTCAATGTCGCCACCGGCCTTGCCACGATCGAGCCGGAGACGGAGGACGTGCTGCGCGCGCTCGGCGCCAGGAAGATCGACATCATGCTGAAGGTCGGCATTCCGCGTTCGATGCCCTATTTCTTCGGCTCGCTGAAGATTGCCGTAACGCTGGCCTTTGTCGGTTCGGTCGTCTCGGAAACGGTCGCCTCGAACTACGGGCTCGGCAACATGATGAGTTCCGCCCAGAGCCAGTTCAACGTGCCGCTGGTCTTTGCCGGCCTGATGATGCTGGCGATCGAGGGCATCGCCATGTATACGCTTATGGCCTGGATCGAGCGCCGCATGACCGGCTGGGCGCATCGCTCGACCATGGCCAACTGAGGGCTGGCGCACGGGATCTGCGCGGCTGCCCGGTCGCGCGGAAGGGGCGCGGCGCTATTTCTTGTCGCTGACGGTGAAGTGCTGCTCGAAGGGCGTCGAACGCTCGGCGATGATGTCGTTGACGGTGTAGCGCAGGATATAGGCGCCGGGGGCCGCCCCCGCGACATCGAGCGTCAGGTGGGTGTAGATCTCCTGTGCCTCGACATGGCCGGTGAAGGTGAAGCTGCCGAAATCCTTCTTCAATGCCAGCGTCTTGCCCTTGTCGTCGCTCAGCTCCAGATCGACGCTGAAATTCGACTGCTTGCGGCCATCCTCCAGCGTGCGCCATTTGAGCCCGACCACCTCGAGATAGGTGATCAGCGGTTCGCCGCTGTCAAAGATCGGTTCCTTTTTCGGTGTGTAGGCGCCGTAACCGGTCGGCTTTTCACTGACGAAAAGCGCGCGGGGTACGGTAAGCGGCAGGCTCGCCGAAAACTTTGCCATGCTTTGATGCAGGCCGATAAAGGCGCCGCGCGCATCGCCCGCAGCCGCCTTGCGCTCGGCCTCGCTGGCGCCGTCGAGCAGCGGGCCTGCCTCGACTGTCGCCGCCAGCATCAGGGCGATCATCTGCGCAGCCGTCACTTGGGACAGACGGGCGAGTTTCGAGACGGTCATGTGATTCTCCTGCAGCTGGCGCATCGGCCGAGTTTGGAAAGATCCAGGCTCGGCCGTCAAGTTTGCGGTAAGATCGATGGCGGTTTTACGCCACCGGACCGGTCAATGTAGCGGCAAGTTGGCCGACACCAAGGCAGCGATCAGGACCGCCAGAAGATCGGCACGAGAAGCACGAGCATGGTCAGGACTTCGAGACGGCCAAGCAGCATGGCCAGTGACAGGACGTAGAGTTCCGGGTCGTTCATCATGGCGAAATTGCCGACCGGGCCGATCAACGGCCCGATGCCGGGTCCGACATTCGACAGCGCCGTGATCACCGAGGAGGTAGCCGTGGCAAAGTCATAGCCGAGCAGCGCCATGGCCATGCTGCCGATCACCCAGATGAATATGTAGGCGGAAAAGAACAGGAAAACCGCACGCTGGGTTTCCGCATCGACCGTCTGCTTGCCGTAGCGCACCGAATAGACGGCATTCGGATAGATCAGCTTTTTCAGGCCCGTGACGATCAGGTTGAACAGGATGATGAAGCGGTAGGCTTTGATGCCGCCGGCAGTCGAGCCCGAGCAGCCGCCCATGAAGGTGGCGAAGAAGGCGGCAGTGACGGCAAACGGCCCCCACAGCGTGTAGTCCTCGCTGGCGAAGCCGGTGGTCGACAGGATCGAGGTGAAGTTGAAGAAGGAATGCGTCAGCGCGGTCGGCAGATCGATGCCGTTGCGCAAATGGTTGTAGATGCCGCCGGCCAGAGCGAAAGCGACCACATAGGCGAGGAAGATAAAGATCTGTGGATCGCGCAGCGCATCCAGGCGCCCGCGGATGACAAACACGATCAGGATCGAGAACGGCAGGCTGCATACCGTCATGAAGAAGGTCGAGATCCACAGGATGGCATTGCTGTCGAAGAAGGCGAAGGAATTGTCGTAATTGCCGAAACCGGCCGTGGCGACGGTCGAGAAGGAATGCGTGATCGCATCGAAATGGCTCATGCCGGCAAAGTCATAGGCAATGATGCAGGCGAGCGTGATACCGACATAGACCGCCATGAAGGCACGGGTGAAGGTGGCGAGCCGGGCGAAGGGCTTATCGCCGGTATCAGACGATTCCATCTTGAAGAAGGACATGCCGCCGACGCGCAGGAATGGCAGGACGAAGAGCCCGAGCGCGACGATGCCGATACCGCCGAGCCAGGCGAGCAGCGAGCGCCACATCAGGATTCCCGGCGCCATCCTGTCGAGCCCGCTGAGCACGGTCGAGCCGGTCGTCGTGATGCCGGAAATCGATTCGAACAGCGCCTGGGCAAAACTGAGGTCGAGGTCGGCGAAATAGAGCGGGATTGCGCCGACAACGGAAAACACCGCCCAGAGCACGTTGACCAGCAAAAAGCCCATGCGCTTGGAGAATACCGGCGGCGGACCGCGTGTCGCCATGGCCGCCGTCAGCGAGATGCCGCCGACCATGGCCGCCGATACGGTGAACACCGACCAGTTGTCGTCGCCAAAGTAGAGATCGACCATCGCCGGCACGAGCATGGCCGTCGACAGATAGAGGCCGCAGAGAGCGGCGATGTAGACCAGGGTGCGCAGGAGATTGGTATTCAAGGAATTTCTTCCGTTTGGTTGCACTGCAAAGAAGCTTTGTCAGTGCCTGTTGTCTATGCCATAGCGGGAGGCAGATCAAAATTCAACGGATGGACCTCGTGACGCCACAGGAAGTCGAGACCGCGCTGGAAGCCATGCGTGGCCTTTTCCCCGAAACACCCCTGCAGCTCAACGATCATTTGAGCGCCCGCTATGGGGCCAATATCTATCTCAAGCGCGAAGACCTGACCCCGGTCCGCTCCTACAAGATTCGCGGCGCGTTCAATTTCCTGCGCAAGATCGTCGGCGACAGCCCGGCCAGCACGACCTTTGTCTGCGCCTCCGCCGGCAATCATGCCCAGGGCTTTGCCTTTGTCTGCCGTCACTTCGGCGTCCAGGGTGTCGTCTTCATGCCGGTGACCACGCCGCAGCAGAAGATCGACAAGACCCGCACCTTTGGCGGCGAGTTCATCACCATCCGCCTGTTCGGCGATATTTTCGACCAGTGCTATGCGGCAGCCCGCGAACATGTCGAGGCGATCGGCGGCTATATGGTGCCGCCCTTCGACCACCTTGACATCATCGAGGGCCAGGCAACCGTGGCGGCCGAAATGGTCCAGCAATTGCCGGAGGGCGTCACGCCGGATCTGGTTGTCATGCCGGTGGGCGGCGGCGGGCTTTCTTCGGGCATGACCGGCTATCTGGCAGGCCGCATCGCGGCGGACAACATGATGTTTTGCGAACCGGCCGGCGCCCCCAGCCTGCGCCGCAGCCTCGAAGCCGGAGAAGTGGTGACACTGCCCAAAGTCGACAATTTCGTCGACGGTGCCGCCGTCGCGCGCATTGGCGATCACAACTTTGCGGCACTGAAGCATTTTGCCGCCGATCAGGTGGTGATCGTGCCGGAAAATGCCATCTGCGTGACCATGACCGAGATGCTCAATGTCGAAGGCGTGGTGCTTGAACCGGCCGGCGCCCTGTCGATCGCAGCGCTTGATCTGCTGCCGCCGGAACGCATTGCCGGCAAGACCATTGTTGCCGTCGTCTCCGGCGGCAATTTCGATTTCGACCGCTTGCCGGATGTCAAGGAACGCGCCATGCGGTATGCGGGCTTGAAGAAATACTTCATCCTGCGCCTGCCGCAGCGCCCCGGCGCCCTGCGTGACTTCCTCAATTTGCTCGGCCCGGAAGACGATATCGCCCGCTTCGAATATCTGAAGAAGTCGGCCCGCAATTTCGGCTCGATCCTGATCGGCATAGAGACCGGCAAGCGCGAGAATTTCGCCGACCTCTTTGCCCGTTTCGATCAGGCTGGTCTCGGCTTCGAGGACATTACCGAAAACGAGATCCTGGCGAACCTGATCATCTGAGGCCCGGCAAGGCTGTCAGCCAGCCGATGATATGGTCGGCGACCGGCTGGGTGGTCTGCGGCGAATAGCTGTCGCCGGCGATCACATGGCTGTTTGCGTCGCCGTTCGGGCCGGGATCGAACGTCGCATGCGGTCCGCCCCAGCGCGCCGCAACGGCGGCCGTGGCATCGGGGCTGACCACCTTGTCCTCAGCCGAATAGATGAACAAAGCCGGCACCTTGATCGCGTTGACGTCGGTGTGCTGTGCCAGCCGCACCGCCTGCGCCATCGGGATCAGTGCCTCGACCGGATAGTCGGTCGTCCAGTTGAAGGCGTTCTGCTCGTTGACCGGCTCGAAACCGCGCCTTGCGCCGATCAGCAGATGCGCAAGCGGCCCGGCGAAGGGACCGGTGAGCAGGAAGCTGCCGAAGGTCCGCAGACCGTAATTGGGCGAGATGAACACGGTAGCCGCGATATCCCGGCCAAGGGCAGGGCGGGCCAGTGCCCAGGTCACCAGCGAACTGCCGGTCGAGGTCGAGATCACCACGACCTTGTCGCCGAGGACGCGACCGATCGCCAGAGCCTCGGCCATGTCGGCGGTCCAGTCACTGAGGGTCGCCTGTCCCAGGCCATCCGGATCATCGAGCCCGTGGCCGGCAAGGCGGGTATAGTAGAGATTGGCGCCGAGCGCCCTGGCGACGAGATCGGGCAGCGGGCGAAGCTCGCCGGACGAGGCGGAAAAGCCGTGGATATAGATCACCGACAGGGCCGTCTTCGCCTTGACCGCCGGATCAGCCCAGATCACCTGTTTTCCGAGACCCTTGCGAAGACCGGTAAAACGCGATTCGGCCGCAGTCAGATAGGCCTCGACCTCATCAATGCCGCGATCATCGGTGTTCTGACCATTGAGGCCTTGGCCGACGGCAAAGGCCGCCTCGCGTTCCAGGTCGAGCCGTGGCGGCAGGCGGTAGACGATTACAAGGATGGCGACGATGACAAGGATGCCAGCCAGTATACCCATGAACAGTCTCATCGATAGTGTCCTCCGCACCAGCCTCTCCCATGCCGGGACGGAAGTCCAGCGGCGCGCGACCCGGATGGGCATGTCGTCGCTCCGCATCATCGACCAAGCCTTGACCAAGCCTTGCCGAAGCCTGGCCCCAGCCCTTGCCCAATTCGCCACATCGGCTTTCTCATCGGCGCGAGCTGTGCTATCGAGCGGACATGACCTCGATTATCGCGCGCATCCTTTCGATCTTCACCGGCGGCTCCACATCCGACGCGGCCAAGGCACCCGTTGCCGAGCCGCAGGTCTACAAGGACTGCCTCATCCATGCCGAGCCGATCCGCGAGGGTAGCCAGTATCGCCTGGCCGGCCGCATCGTGAAGGAGGTTTCCGGGCGCACGCTCGAGCGCACCTTCATTCGGGCCGACATTTTTCCTCCCTCGATGACGCGCTCGAATGCACGTTCCGCAAGGCGCAGCAGATCGTCGATCAGAACGGCCAGGCGCTTTTCGCCGACGGCGAGGAAAAGCGCAGCGCCTGAGGAAAAAAACCTTCTTTTGGTGAAAAAAGGTTTACCGGCACACACGCATTGTTAAATTCTCTGCCATCAAATGAACCCGGCTCAATTTTCCGGGTTCCATAAGTGTTTTCCAATTTTTCGATTGTCAGATCGACCATTTTGCCGTCTTGCCTGGGAGCTGTTCTGGCTGCTCTTGTCGCAACACCGTCCTTTGCGGCCGACGATCAGGCCGCCACTGTCTACAATCCGGCCGATCTCGCCTGGCTGATGGCCGCGTCCGGCATGGTCATGATGATGCAGGTCGGTTTCCTGCTGCTGGAAGCCGGCATGGTCCGGTCGAAAAACTCGATCAACGTCGCCCAGAAGAACCTGCTCGATTTTGTCTTCGGCGTGGTGGCCTTTGCCGCTGTCGGTTTCATGCTGGCCTTCGGCAAGACCGGCTGGCTACCCTTTGGCGTCGATGGCGACCTGTTTTTCCTGCAGCAAACCGACAGCTGGGTCGCCGGCTTCTTCGTTTTCCAGGTGATGTTCTGCGGCACCGCCGCCACGATCGTCTCGGGGGCGGTGGCCGAGCGCATGAAGCTCGTCGCCTATGTCTTCGGTTCGATCGTGCTGTCGGCGCTGATCTACCCGATCTTTGTCCACTGGGCCTGGGGCACGGCGCTGGGACCCAATTCCGGCGCGTTTCTCGCCAATCTCGGCTTTGTCGATTTTGCCGGCTCGACCGTGGTGCATGCCACTGGCGGCTGGATCGCTCTCGCAGCCTGCATGGTGCTCGGGCCGCGGCTCGGGCGTTTCGATGCCAATGGCCGGCCGGTGCGCATTGCCGGCCACAACCCCGTCTTGTCCACGACAGGGGCGCTGATCCTGTTCTTCGGCTGGATCGGCTTCAACGGCGGCTCGACGCTGAAGGCCTCGCTCGACGTGGCGCCGATCATCATGAACACGGTTCTGGCCGGCGGCATGGGAACCTGTGTCGGTTATCTGCTGGGCTTCAAGCAGGACGGGGTCGTGCTGCCGGAAAAATCGCTTGCCGGCATGCTGGGGGCGCTGGTTGCCGTGACCGCCGGATGCCATGTGCTTGAGCCGGGCGGGGCGCTGCTGATCGGCGCGCTGGGGGCGGCTGTCGCCGTCTACGGCAATCAGTTCGTCGAAGAATACATGAAGGTGGACGATGCCGTCGGGGCCATCGGCGTGCATGCCTTCGCCGGCGTCGCCGGCACTTTGGCATTGGCCCTTCTGGCTCCGGTCGAACACCTTCCCGCCGGCAGTCGCCTCGGCCAGCTCTATGTCCAGGTCTTCGGCTCGGCGCTGAATTTCTACTGGTCATTCGGACTGGGCTATGCGTTCTTCTACGCGCTCGACCGGCTGATCCAGATCCGCGTTTCCGCGCCTGTTGAGGAGATCGGCCTCAACATCGCCGAACATGGAACCCGGCTTGGCGTCGGCCATGTCGAGGATGCACTCTCCGAGCTGGTCGGTGGGACCGCCGATCTCAGCCACCGCCTGACGGTCGATCCCGGCGATGAGGCGGAAAAGCTGACGCGGCTGTTCAACAGCCTGATGGATACGATCCAGCAGGAAGAACGCGGGCGCAGCGAGCTGCAGTCACTGATCCGCGATCAGGAGGAATCCGACCGTGTCGCGGCGCTGGCCAATGCCACGTTCGAGGCGATTGTCATGCATGAAAATGGCCTGATCATCGACGGCAACGAGCAACTCGGGCTTCTGGTCGGCCTGCCGCTGGATCAGTTGATCGG
>NZ_AHZC01000018.1 GCF_000247475.1 Rhizobium sp. PDO1-076
CCGACCATGGCTGGAGCGTGATCAGCGAGATCAACGCTACGGTCAATCATTCGGTCACACCGATGACCGACCTCGAAATCTACGGGCGCGATGAAGTCTGGGTCTACCCGACCGATGTCGGCGATTGCGAAGACTTCGTCCTGCTGAAGCGTCGCAAGCTGATGTCTGCCGGGTTTTCGGCAGCCGACCTCTTGATCACCGTTGTCCGCAAGCCGGATGGCGAAGGCCATGCCGTTCTGACCGTGCGCACCCAGTCGGGCGATTTCATCCTCGACAACCTCAATGACGAGGTGAAGCTGTGGAACGAAACGCGCTACACCTATCTGAAGCGCCAGGCGAGCTATGATACCGGCCGCTGGGTCACGATCGAAAACGGCAATGCCGACGTTCTGGTCGGCGCGCTGCGCTAGAGCGATTCCAGCAAAAGTGGGAACCGGTTTTGCGTCCGGAATTGCGTAGAACCAAAGAGATAGAGCATTGAAAGCGACCCCATTTTCGCCGGAAATGCTCTAGGCTGATTGCGACGGCGGCCCTGCGTCCAGCCTGACCAGCGCCAGCATGGCGATGGTCGAGACGGTCGCGACCAACACAAGACAGGCGAGCGCTGCGGCCGGCCCCAGTCTTTCATTCAGCAATATGATCGAAAACGGCGCCGCGGCCGACAACACCATGCGGACGCCGGACAGCGCGCCCGTGCGGCGACCATACCCGTCGGGGCCGAAATAATGCAGCGGCAGCATGCCGCGCACGATCGAGGTCAGGCCCTGCCCGATGCCGTAGACCACGGCAAAGGCAAAAATGGCGATCGGCCAGGGCTCGACCACCGTCAGGCACAGCAGGGCCATGGCCAGCGTGATCGCGACGGCGGCGATGACTGCCGTCAGGGGCGGTGAAAACAGGCTGCGACGGAGATATTCGATCAGCCGCGCACCAACCTGCGACGGGCCGATGAAACTTGCGGCAAAGGTGGCCGTGGCGGCGGCAAAGCCGAGATCGCCGAGCAGGACCAGCAGGGCAGCGCCGATCGCCGACATGACAAAACCGCCACCGGCAAAGCTGATCGCCATCAAGACCATCTGTCGCCTGTCGCTTGCGACAGGTGGCGCCGGCTGCGACTGCATCTCTTGACCCTCGGCCTTGGCCCCGTCGCCCCGTTGCGGCAGCGCCTTGGCCCCGCCAACGTCAGCACGCACAGGCACACGTACTGACACACCCTTCGGCATCGCGAGATGGATCGGCAGAGCGATCAAAAGGTTCATCGCGGCCAGCACGAGATAGACATCGCGCCAGCTCATCAGCGTCAGGAGCCATTGCAACAGCGGCCAGAAGATCGTCGAGGCAAAACCGGCAATCAGCGTCACAAGAGTGATTTCGGCCCGCGCCTGCCGGCCATATCGCTGGGCAAGGGCTGCAAATCCGGCGTCATACTGCACGGCGATCGCGACGAACTCGGCGGCCAGCGCAATCGCCGCAAACTGCCAGGCGTTCTGCATCACTGCGAGCAGCACCAGCGCAAGTGCTGCCAGCAGCGAACCGAGGCTCATCACCAGCCGCGCGCCAAAGCGGTCGATCTGGCGACCGACAATCGGGGCCGAGACGGCACCGGCCAGCAGGCCCAGCGAAAAAATGGCAAAGACAAAACTTTCGTCCCAGCCGAATTCGCCGGCAATCTCCGGAGCCAGAACGGAAAAGGAGTAATAGAGCGTGCCGTAACCGATGGTCATCGAGACGCCCAGACCGATGGTCGCGGGAGACAGTTTCATGCGGATCCAGTTAAGTCCGTTGCATGGCAGCCAGATGACAACCCGCCTGCCCCGACGTCAACCTCCACATCAACCTTGGCCTTATCCATGCCCGATCAGCACACCGGCGGCCAGCACCAGTGAACCACCGAGCACGACCTGCATGGCGGCCCGCCAGAACGGCGTCTCCATGTAGCGGTTCTGGATGAAGGCAATCGCCCAGAGTTCGAAAAACACCACCACCGCCGCCGTGACCGTCGCTGTCCAGAAATGCGGAATGAGATAGGGCAGCGCATGACCTAGCCCGCCAAGCGCCGTCATGATGCCGGAGGCCAGGCCGCGCTTGATCGGCGAGCCACGGCCGGACAGCTTGCCGTCATCGTGCGCGGCCTCGGTGAAGCCCATCGAGATGCCGGCACCGACCGAGGCGGACAGGCCGACCAGGAATGTCTGCCAGGTGTCGCCGGTGGCAAAGGCTGCGGCAAAGATCGGCGCCAGGGTCGAGACCGAGCCGTCCATCAACCCGGCCAGGCCCGGCTGGACATAGGTCAGGATGAACTGGCGGCGCACCGTGTCGTCCTCTTCGACCCTTGCATCGCCCGACACATGCTTTTCTTCCAGCATGGCGGCGGTCTCTTCATGACCTTGTTCGGCCAGCGCGAGATCGCCGAGCAGCTTGCGGATCCCGGCATCCGATGTGCGCTGCATGGCGGAATGGTAGAAGCGGGCAGCGCCCTCCTCCATGCGTTCGGCTTCGGCGCGGATCTGCGCCAGCGTCTGGCTCTTGCGCAGCCAATCCGGCTTTCGATCGTAGAAACCGCGGACATGTTCGCGGCGGATCAACGGAATGCGCTCGCCGAAGCGCTCGCGATGCATCGCGATCAGCATGTTGCGATGTGTGTGCTCGACCTCGGCCATGTCCTCGAAGACCTTGGCCGATTGCGGAAAATCGGCGCGCAACTGGTCCGCATAGGCCAGATAGATACGCGCATCGTCTTCTTCCGACGAAATCGCCAGGCCGAGGATTTCCTGCTCGCTCAGGCTGTCGAAGGGCCGCTTGGCCGATGCAAAGGCAGACAATTTCATCGCCGTCATTCCTTTTTAGAATTATTCTAAATAGCTAGCGCAGAGGCCCTGCGAGGTCAAGTCGCAGGCCAACCGGTTTGACCAAAGCACCAAGATCGGTGAAACAGGGGCAGCAAGACGCCGGGCAGACGGCGCCGACGGAGCGCCGCATGGACCATGATCCAGCGCAGACGCCGACAAGGAGTTCAGGGCATGACGGAATTGAGCGGCCGCGCCGCAAACCGGGCCGATATCATTGCGCGGGCTGAAGCCGAGATGACGCGCATCGGCGTCGACCAGGCTTTCATCGACCGGCTGGTCGACACATTCTACGACCGCATCCAGCAACATCCCAATCTCGGGCCCGTGTTTGACGCCCGCCTGTCGGGACGCTGGCCGGAGCACATGGTCAAGATGAAATCCTTCTGGACCTCGATCGCCTTCAAGACCGGCGCCTATGGCGGCAAGCCGGTCCAGGCGCATCATGGCGTCGAAGGCCTGGCGGAAGAGCTGTTCGGCCAGTGGCTGCAACTGTTTGCCCTGACGCTGCGCGATGTCGGCGCATCGCGCGAGGCAGGGGACTGGTTCATCAACACGGCGGAACGCATCGCGAAAAGCCTGGTGCTGTCGCTGTTCTACAATCCGGCCCTGGACGATCCCAACCGCCAGCCGTAAACCCCGCTTCCATCCCCGTCTCCAGTAGCGTCCAAATCCAACTGATTGCGCAAAACGGGCAAACTGCGCAAGAAGCGCGATATTCCGGTTACCTTTTGGACAAGATTACACGCTTTTCGACTTGCACCCCCCGTCCTGCACCATTAGACCGCAGCCGGGAGCTGAGGGATTTGGAAACATGCAAGGCAAGAGATCAATGAACCGCCGTCAATTCATCACGCAGGCCGGCGTTGCCGGCATGGGCGCAGCCGCGCTCGCCACGCCGGCCCTTACCACTCCGGCCATCGCCCAGGAAAATCCGACGATCACCTGGCGCATGACATCGTCCTTCCCCAAGAGCCTCGACATCATCTTCGGTGCGGCCACCGACATCGCCGAAAGCGTCTCGAAGGCCACCGACGGCAAGTTCCAGATCCAGGTGTTTGCGGCCGGCGAAATCGTCCCGCCGCTGCAGGCTGCCGACGCGGTCACCGCCGGTACGGTCGAGATGGCCCATACCTGCTGCTACTACTACATCGGCAAGGATCCGGCCTTTGCGCTCGGCACCGCCATACCCTTCGGCCTCAATGCGCGCATGACCAATGCCTGGTTCACCGCCGGCGGCGGCAACCAGCTGCTCAACGAGTTTCTCGCAGGCCACAAGCTCTATGCGCTGCCCGCCGGCAATACCGGTGCCCAGATGGGCGGCTGGTATCGCAAGGAAATCAAGACGATCGACGACCTCAAGGGTCTGAAGATGCGCATTGCCGGCCTCGCCGGCGACGTGATGAGCAAGGTCGGCGTCACGCCGCAGCAGATCGCCGGCTCGGATGTCTATCCGGCGCTGGAAAAGGGCACGATCGACGCCACCGAATTCGTCGGCCCCTATGACGACCTGAAGCTCGGCTTCTACAAGGTCGCGCCGTATTACTACTATCCGGCGTGGTGGGAAGGCGGCCCGACCGTGCATGCCTTCTTCAATCTCGACAAGTTCAACGAGCTGCCGGAAAGCTACCAGAGCATCCTCACCGATGCCTGCGCTGCCGCCAATGCCCGCATGCTCGCCCGCTACGACGCTTCGAACGCCACCGCGCTTCGCGAACTGGTCGCCAATGGAACCCAGTTGCGCGCCTTCTCCTCGGAAATTCTCGATGTCTGCCACAAGGCTGCCAAGGAGACCTATGCCGAGTTGAGTGCCAAGAACGAAAACTTCAAGAAGCTGTTCGACAGCCAGCAGGCGTTCAAGCAGGACGCCTATCTGTGGGCACAGATCGCCGACTACAGCTTCGACACCTATCAGATGATCCAGCAGCGCCAGGGCAATCTCTAGGCCCAAACTGCTGCATTGACGCTTGCGACGGCCCGCTGAGTTGCGGGCCGTTTGCGTTTATCGGACGTCGTGGAGGAAATCCGCGATGCGCATTGCGACCGCATCATGCACGGCGCGCCGATCGACGCCCGCTGCATCGCGGAACAGGTCCGGAGACAGTTGCGTTCCGATCTTCGATCCTTCCGGCAGGAAGGTGTAGTGACCTATTCCACCGGTGATGATCTCGAGCGCGCTGCCTTCAATGTGGCTGGCCAGCCAGTCACAGCACTCGGATGGCGGCGCCACGTCATCGGCATCGCCTCCGATGACAAAGACCGGACGGGACATGGCTGCAAGGCTTTCGACGGCATAACCGAGCACCGAGCGCCCCGGCGCGATGGCGATCGCGCTTCGAAACCGCGGATCGGAAAAGTCGGAGCGCCGGCGCTGCCAGGATTTGCGGAAAACCGGATTGGCCTGCAGGCCGGGCAGCTGATCGGCAAGATCGGGAAACTCCCGCGGGCCGCGGACCGGGCTCTTGACCGGATTGTCCGGCTCGAACTGCGAATAGGCGACACGGGCGCCGACCAGTTGCAGTGCCGTATAGGCGCCGGCGGAGAAGCCTGCGACATGGGCTTGTTCATCGATCGATCCGCCGAGTGCGCGGCGCCAGGACGGATCGTCCAGCAGCGCGACAAGATCGGCGGCACGCTCCCAGAGACAGAGGAACCCTTCGGCCCGATAGCGCTCGCTGCCGGTATGACCATGATGGTCGACGGCGAGGGCGACATAGCCCCGCTCTGCCAGCCGATACGCCAGCCAGGCCATGGCGGACGCACTCGCACCGCTGCCATGCGAGAGCAGAACCAGCGGATGCGATCTGTCGCATGGCAGCGGCGCGATCGGCGCATCCCGCGCGACCGGCTCCTGCCTGAACCATGACACTTGCCTCGGAACCTCGGCAGTCGCGCCCTTTGAGGCCGGATACCAGGCGGTCCAGGACAGCGGCCTGATGCCGGTGCCATCCCAGTTCTGCCGAGTCGCATCGAAGCTCTGGCCTTCCCTATAGCCGACCGTCATGCCTCACCTTCGCGCACGAAGACATTCGAGTGGAAGAGGCTGCCGCGATCCTTTGCGATCATCCTGTCGTCAGCCCTCCAGACCCTTCAGCACATTGGCGACATTGAGCCCGATTTCCGGCACGCCGTAGCCGCCCTCCATCAGGGTCAGTACCGGTATGCCGGTCTTGGCGATCATCTCGCCCATGCGGATATAGTCCGGCGTCTTCAGCTTGAAGAAACTGATCGGGTCCTGCTCGAATGTATCGACACCCAGAGAGACGACAATGACCTCGGCGCCATAGGCGGTGATGCGCGTCAGCGCGTCGGCCAGTGCCGCCGACCAGACGTCGAAAGGCGTGCCGGAGGGCAGCGGGTAGTTGGCGTTCAAGCCCTCGCCCGCCCCTTCGCCGGTCTCGTCGGCATAGCCTAGAAAATAGGGGAAGGCATTGGCCGGCTCGCCATGCAGCGAGGCAAAGAAGATATCGTCGCGGCGATAGGTGATGTCCTGCGTGCCATTGCCATGGTGGAAATCGACATCGAGAATGGCGACCTTGCGGGCGCCGAGATCGAGCAGCCGCTGCGCGGCCACCGCCGCATTATTGATGAAACAATAACCGCCGAACAGATCGATACCGGCGTGATGGCCGGGCGGGCGGCAGAGCGAAAAGGCAAACCGGTTGCCGGCGTTCAACCAGTCGCCCCCTGACAGCGCGACATCCATCGAGGCCACCGCCGCCTCATAGGTGCCGCCCGAAATCGCGGTCTCGGCCGAGTTGGCATAATAGCCGAGCGCACCGTCGATATGGTTGGGCACCCGGGCGATCTGGCTGCGCCGGCACGGAAACGAGGTCGCGATCGCCTCGCCCTGGAAACCGGCCGCCTGCCAGCGCTCCCAGCAGGTGGCGAGGAAATCGAGATAGCCGGCGTCATGCACTTTCAGCGCTGTCTTCAGCCCGTGTTCGGCCGGCGCGTGCACATCGGTGAAACCTGCCTCCTTGACGGCTTCCAGGATCCATTCGGCCCTGAACGGCCCCTCGAACGGCTTGACCAGCAGGCCGCCATGCAGCTCGGTGCTTGCATCGCGAAGCCGGTGTTTTTCCGAATAAAAGACGCGCATTGCTGTTCCCCACCTGGCGGACCATTGTCCGCTCTTTCATTTTTCTGAACCTAGCGTCAGGCGCTTCGGATCGGCAAGGGAGGTGCGGATATTTCCGATCGTCGGACCAGAAATTGTCGCAAGTCGCGGCGCGAGCCGACGATCGCTCGAACTTCACCCAAGCCGACGCTGGATCACCTCGAAGACTGGATCGTGATCAAGGACGTTCTCGATCGCGATCTTGGGCGTCCCGCACACCGATCTGGCGTGAAACATCCTCGTTCTCCAACTCGAACGAGGCTCAAATGCGCGCTCTCCTTGCCATGCTCACCCTTGCACTCCCCACCGCTCTCGTGCTCGCCAGCGAGACGGCCTTTGCCGCCCAAGCTGTCGGCGTTCAAACGCTTGCCATCACCGCGCCTGCCCGCGCGGAACCGCTCTCGGTCACCGTCTGGTATCCGGCCGCATCCGGTGGTGATCGCACGACTGTCGGTGACAATCGCATCTTCGAGGGCACCGAGGTGCTGCGCGACGCCATCCCTGCCAGGGGCGATTTTCCGCTCATTCTTCTATCCCACGGTTCCGGCTCTCGCGCCCTCGGCATGGCCTGGATCGCCACGGCTCTTGCCGAAGCGGGATTTGTCGTCGCCGGTCCCGACCATCCCGGCACGACAAGCGGCGATTCCACGCCAGAAGCGACACCGAAGATCTGGGAGCGAACGGCCGACCTGTCCGCCGTGCTCGACAGCCTCACCACCGATCCGATCTGGCGCGGCGTGGTCGATCCGGCCAAGGTCGGTGTACTCGGCTTTTCGCTCGGCGGCACGGCGGCGATGGAGATCACCGGCGCAAGAGCAAGTCTCGACGCTTACATTGCCTATTGCGCCAGCTATCCCGCGATGATGGACTGCCGTTGGTTCAAAGGCGGACGCGGCTTCGTCGATGACGAAGAGATCAAGGTGCCGCCGCTCGACCTTAGCAGCGTGGACCGCCGGCGCTTCGAACAATCCAACCGCGATCCGCGTTTCAAAGCGGCCGTTCTGGTCGATCCGGGCCTTGCCACTGCCTACACACCGGCAAGCCTCGCAGCGATCGACATCCCGCTCGCCTTCGTCAATCTCGGCAGCACCGGCTACATTCCCGTCGCCGTGTTGTCCGACGCGCTGGCAACAAAAATTGCCGGCGCGACCTACAGGCAGATCGACAGGGCCGACCATTTCAGCTTCCTGCCGCTCTGCAAGCCGGGCTCCGCCGCCATGCTGAAGCAGATCGGCGAACCGGATCCGATCTGCGAAGAGAGCCCTCAGCGCTCACGTGCCGATATCCATGCAGAAGTCGCGGATCACATCGGCAAAGCCTTTGCCCGCATGCTGAACGACCCCGACTGAGCAAAGACCCGGAGGCTGCATGGCGACCGCTGTGTTCGCCATGCAATCAAAGCACCGCGTTCGCCACTTGACGTTTTCGATCTATGCGCCTATTTGGAAACAATCGTTTCCTATTTGATTGGCACAGCCGATGACCGTCCCAGATACCGCCGCCCATTCTCCCACCCGCTCTCCCGGCCGCCCGCGCGAATTCGACATGGATGTCGCGCTTGATGCCGCCATCCGGATTTTTTCGGAAAAGGGCTATCACGGCACGTCGATCAACGAATTGAAGGCGGTCATGGGCCTGACCGCCGGCAGCATCTACAAGGCGTTTCGCGACAAGCGCGACGTCTTCATGGCCGCCTACGATCGCTACAAGCAGGTCCGCGCCGATTTGCTCGACGAGGCGCTGGCCTCGGCCTGCAACGGACGCGAAAAGGTCTCGCGCGTGGTCGGTTTCTACGCCATGGCCGCCTGTGGCGAGACCGGCCGGCGCGGATGCCTGGCGATCGGCGCCGCCGTCGAACTGACCCTGTCCGATCCCGAGATCGCCGAACGCGTCAGCTTGCACAACGAGCGGCTCGTCGGGCGCATCGAGGCTTTCATTCGTGAGGGCCAGGCCGATGGCTCGATCCGGCCCGACCTTGTGCCGGCACCCACGGCGCTGGCGCTGTTTTCCTATCTCCAGGGCATTCGCATCGCCGGCAAGACCGCAGCGCTGGAAGCCCAGACGCTCGCCTCGGCCGAAGCCGTGCTCAGACTGCTCGACTGACAAACCGGCCGATATTCAGGTGTCCGCCAAGCCTGCCTCGCCCGGCTTGGCGCGCTTGCCCGTCCTGCCCGCCCTCTCCCGCAAGTTTCCGCCTTATCCCCTCGTTCGTCTTTTCCTCCCAAGGATACCTCCGATGACCCTCCAGAACGCCACTGCCAAACCGCTCGCCCCCAATGGCCCATCCAGTGGACAACCTTCCGGCCCATCCACTGGCCAACCCTCTGGCCTCTCGGCCGGCATGACCTTGATGATGGCTGCCGCCTGTGGCCTGATTGCTGCCAATCTCTACTATGCGCAGCCGCTCGCCGGGCCGATCGCCACCGCCATCGGCCTTCCGGTCGAAGCCACCGGACTGATCGTCACACTCACCCAGATCGGCTACGGGATCGGGCTTTTGCTGCTGGTTCCGCTCGGAGACCTGGTCGAGAACCGGCGGCTGATCGTCGGCATGATCGGTCTGGTCACGCTCGCTTTGATCGCCGCCGGGCTTTCGACCACGCCCGGCCCGTTCCTGGCGGCCTCGCTTGCCATCGGGCTTGGCTCCGTCGCCGTGCAGATGATCGTGCCGTTTGCCGCCAATCTGGCGCCCGACGCGGTGCGCGGGCGTGTCGTCGGCAATGTCATGAGCGGGCTGATGCTCGGGATCATGATGGCGCGACCGGTCGCGAGCGTGATTGCCCACCTCTTCTCGTGGCACACCATGTTCTATCTCTCGGCCGTGGTCATGGTCGCGCTGGCCGCCTTGCTGTGGACGCGGCTGCCGCGCCGCGCACCTGTGGCAAAACTGAGCTACCTGCAACTGATCGGCTCGATGGGCCGGCTGCTTGCCACCCAGCCGGTTCTGCAGCGCCGCGCCGCCTACCAGGCCTTTCAATTCGCAGCCTTCAGCCTGTTCTGGACGGTGACGCCGCTTTATCTCTCAGGCCCTGCCTTCGGCCTGAGCCAGGGCGGGATCGCGCTGTTTGCGCTCGCCGGCGTCGCGGGCGCCATCGCATCGCCGATTGCCGGACGGCTGGCGGACCGCGGTCTCGTGCGCCCGGCCACCGCCTTCGGCCTGGCAAGCGTCGCCGTCGCCTTCCTGATTACCCATATCGCCGCGGAAGGATCGAGCCTGGCGCTGGCGCTCTTAACTTTTGCCGCCATCCTGCTTGATTTCGGCGTGACCATGACGCTGGTCACCGGACAGCGATCGATCTACGAGCTCGGCGCCGATCTGCGCAGCCGCCTCAACGGGCTGTTCATGGCGATCTTCTTTACAGGTGGCGCCATCGGCTCGGCGCTTGGTGCCTGGGCCTTCGCCTCCGGTGCCTGGTCGCTCGCCTCGATGATCGGCCTTGCCCTGCCGGTTCTGGCGCTGGCCGTGTTCGCCACGGAAAAGCGTAAGGGATAAGCTGTCAGAGGAGCTGAAACAGAAAAGGGCGATCTCCTCAGGTCAGTGACCGTGGAAATCGCCCTTGCCCCCCGGCCCCCGCCGTATTCGGATTTATTCGACCAGATTGATCTGCTGGGTTTCACCGCCGGAGCAGGTATAGCAGCAGTCCGTGCAGGTTTCGCCATTGTCCGGGCCCGTGCCCCAATAGGAGGCGCGGTCGCCGGAAATCCAGGCGCCGTAGCAGATCTTCTCGCCTTCCTCGCAGGCCAGCGATATGCTTTTCGCCTCGCCGTCATCGAGGTAATAGACTTCGCCATCGCCCGGCCAGACATGGTCGCGATCCTGGCTGTAGAGCTCGACCTCGACCGCATTCGGATGATCGTTCTGCATCACGAAGGTGACATCGGCGGCCAGAGCCGGCGCCGCGACCAGGGCTACGAGCGCCAGCACTGCAAGCCACAACGCGCGGCTCTTTGACAAAAGCATGTTTTAGATCCCCAACTAGAAATTCCGCCCGCAGCAATAGCATAAGGCCCGATGACGGAAAGGGGATCGCGGCGCAGCCGGGGTGGCAATTTTTGGTACACGCCGTTCAAGATGCGCTCAACTCAGGCGCTTGTCGAAGCCAGATTCTTGTAAAAAATGGTGGTGTCGCAGAAGCGGCCATCGGGAAACAGCGCATAGGCCGGTATGACGCCGGTTCTTTGCCAGCCGAGCTTCTCATAGATGCCTTCCGCCGGCTCGCCGGTCGCGGTGTCGAGCACCAGAAGCGTGCGCCCGGCCTCGACGGCACCGTTTTCGGCAGCTGCCATCAGCCGGCGGGCGAGGCCCAGACCGCGCGCGCTTCGATGCACCAGCAGTTTCATCAGGTCGGCGCGATGCGGCTGGTTCGGCTTGCTGGCAAAACCGATCTGCACCGTACCCCGCACCCTGCCCTCGACTTCGGCCACATAGAGCAGCACTTCGCCGCGGCCGACGGCGGCAGCAACGCCCTGCCAGAAGGGCACGCCGTCGGACGGCGCAAATGGCGACATGAAGCCGAGCGATGCGCCCCCGTCGATGCAATCGGCCAGCACCTCGCAGAGGTCAGGCAAAACCCGGAGCGTTTCAGCTTCGTCGAGCAGGCGGATGGCGGTGGTGGCAGTGGTAACAGTGGCGGCAGTCATGGCAATGTCCTGAGGCTGGGTGTTGATTTGGGAACGAGATTAAGAGCCGAGATTGACGACCACCGCATAGCGGGCCGCAACGGCGCCTGGATTGCGGTAGCCATGCACGTCGGCGACATGCATGAACAGGCAATCACCCGCCGACAGATGATGCACCTCCTCGCCGACGGTCATGACGATCTCGCCTTCGAAGACCCAGATATGCTGGGTCTGGCTGCGGCTGGAAAGCTTTCCGGGGAACCGAACCTCGGCGCCGGCCGGAAACTCGACCTCGATGATATCGACGGTGCTACCGGTGCCCCCGCCAATACCGGGCGGCGACACAGCGCGGCGCAGATAGCCGCTGTCGGGATCGCGCCAGAGCGGCTGGTCCGCCCGGCGTGCCAATGGGCTGGCCTGCTTGACTTGATTGTCGAAAAACACCGACAGCGACACGCCGAGCGCCGAACACAGCCTCGCCAGCAAGGCCGCCGTCGGGCTTGCTTCGGCGCGCTCGACCCGCGAGATCATTGCGCGACTGACCCCGGACAGGTCCGCCAGCGCATCAAGCGTCAGGCCGCGTTCGGCCCGCAGCAACTTCAGCCGCTCGGCCACTGTCTTTTCAAACTGTTCGCTGATTGATTCCATCATAAGAGAATAGTCGTACTCTTATGATGGAGTCAATCCGGCGGGTTGTGGCTGGCGGGCTGTCGGCAAAAGAAATCAAAGGATGGGCAAGGATTGCGGAACAAAAGCCATGCATCGCGCTTTGTTCGCAAAGTGACACGACCACACAAAACCATCACGCGTCACCATCCTCAGGAGGAACCCCGATGATTTCCGCTGACCAGATCCGTGAACATATGGAAGTGATTGCCGTCGATGGCTCGCATGTCGGCACCGTCGATCATCTTGAAGGCCAGAGCCGCATCAAGCTGACAAAGACCAGCGCGCCGGACGGCAAGCACCACCTGATCCCGCTCGACTGGGTCGATCACATCGACAAGCATGTGCATCTGTCGAAAAGCATCACCGACGTACACAGCCAGTGGACGACGATGAACTGACGACGCACCAGCCCGCGGCAACACCCGCCGGAACGTCACGCAATATTCCCACAGCCGCGGCACCCTGCTGCGGCTGTGTGCGTTTCGGCGCGAGCGCTTGGTGGCGAAAAACCGGCCGGGCGATTCGCCGCAATAGCAAGTAACGACGATCGGCAATCCGAACCGGCAAGCCATTTGCCGGCCTTTTCGGCAGTGCAGGTTGACGTCACGCCGCAAGCGACGAGGCGGATTTGCGCAAGAAAGCCACCGTTTCTGGTGATTTGACTCAAATTCCCGCTATGCGCTGAAACGGCCCGCTGCTATATGCGCAAGCCATGAGCACAGATAACCGTACGCCCCTCGACCATATCCGCAATTTCTCGATCGTGGCCCATATCGACCACGGCAAGTCGACGCTGGCCGACCGTCTGATCCAGACGACCGGCGGCCTTGCCGAGCGTGACATGTCCGAGCAGGTGCTGGATTCGATGGATATCGAACGCGAGCGCGGCATCACCATCAAGGCCCAGACGGTGCGGCTGCACTACAAGGCCAACAATGGCGAGACCTATATCCTCAACCTGATCGACACCCCCGGCCATGTCGACTTCGCCTATGAAGTCTCGCGATCGCTCAGCGCCTGCGAAGGCTCGCTGCTGGTCGTCGACGCCTCTCAAGGGGTGGAAGCCCAGACGCTCGCCAATGTCTATCAGGCGATCGACAACAATCACGAGATCGTCACGGTCTTGAACAAGGTCGACCTGCCGGCCGCCGAACCCGACCGCATCCGCGAGCAGATCGAGGAAGTGATCGGCATCGACGCATCGCAGGCCGTGCTGATTTCGGCCAAGACCGGTTTCGGCATTCCGGACGTTCTGGAAGCGATCGTGCACCAGCTGCCGCCGCCGAAGAGCGAAATGGGCGAAAAAGGCCCGCTGAAGGCGCTGCTCGTCGACAGCTGGTACGACACCTATCTCGGCGTCATGGTTCTGGTGCGCGTGCTTGACGGCGTGCTGACCAAGGGCCAGACGATCCGCATGATGGGCACCGATGCCAAGTATCAGGTCGAGCGCGTCGGCGTGCTGACCCCGAAGATGCTGGCGGTCGATAGCCTCGGCCCCGGCGAGATCGGCTTCTTCACCGGCTCGATCAAGGAAGTGGCCGATACCCGCGTCGGCGATACGATTACCGAAGACAAGAAGCCGACAGCAAAAGCGCTGCCGGGCTTCAAGCCGGCCCAGCCTGTCGTGTTCTGCGGCCTGTTCCCGGTCGATGCGGCCGATTTCGAAGACCTGCGCGCCGCCATGGGCAAGCTTCGCCTCAACGATGCGTCCTTCTCGTTCGAAATGGAATCGTCAGCGGCGCTGGGTTTCGGTTTCCGCTGCGGCTTCCTCGGCCTGCTGCATCTCGAAATCATCCAGGAGCGCCTCGAGCGCGAATTCAACCTCGACCTGATCGCGACCGCCCCTTCGGTGGTCTACAAGCTGTTCATGACCGATGGCACCGAACGCGAACTGCACAACCCGGCCGACATGCCAGACGTGGTGCGCATCTCGGAAATCCACGAGCCGTGGATCAAGGCAACCATCCTGACGCCGGACGACTATCTCGGCGGCATCCTCAAGCTCTGCCAGGACCGCCGCGGCATCCAGACCGAACTCACCTATGTCGGCAAGCGCGCCATGCTCACCTATGAGCTGCCGCTCAACGAAGTGGTGTTCGATTTCTACGACCGCCTGAAGTCGATCTCCAAGGGTTATGCCTCGTTCGACTACCATCTCGACGCTTACCGCGAGGGCAATCTCGTCAAGATGTCGATCATGGTCAATGGCGAGCCTGTCGATGCGCTGTCCATGCTGGTGCACCGATCGGCTGCCGAAAAGCGCGGCCGCGACATGTGCGAAAAGCTGAAAGACCTGATCCCGCGCCACATGTTCAAGATCCCGATCCAGGCCGCCATCGGCGGCAACGTGATCGCCCGCGAAACCATTTCGGCCATGCGCAAGGACGTCACCGCCAAGTGCTACGGCGGCGACGCATCGCGCAAGCGCAAGCTCTTGGACAAGCAGAAGGCCGGCAAGAAGCGCATGCGCCAGTTCGGCAAGGTGGACATTCCGCAGGAAGCGTTCATCGCCGCCCTGAAGATGAGCGACGAGTGAGGTAACGACCCGGAACAGCATGTCCGGGTCGAAATCCAAACCTTGGTCGGTCGCACCTAGCGAAGTGCGTCCCTGTTCCTGGCACCCCAATTCCTGAGCCTCAGGCCGGTCAGCCGGATGAAACCTTCGGCATCGTGATGGTCGTAGGAGCCTGAGCCTTCCTCGAAGGTGACAAGGTCGGCATTGTAGAGCGAGTATGGGGATGAGCGGGCAATGACGCTCGCGGAGCCCTTGTAGAGCCTGAGCGTCACGTCGCCGCTGACGAATGCCTGGCTTTTGTCGATCAGGGCCTGAAGCATCTCTCGCTCGGGCGAAAACCAGAAACCGTTGTAGATCATTTCGGCGTAA
>NZ_AHZC01000017.1 GCF_000247475.1 Rhizobium sp. PDO1-076
CAAGCCTTCCGCCTTGAGCGCGCCTGCCATCGCGCCGGACAGCGTCGCCGTGCCCGCCAGTGTCAGAAGTCGTCGTCTTGTTACATCGATCCGCATGTGTCGCCCCAAAATACATCGCCCCAAAACGTGTCGTTCAGATCCCCTGGGATCGTGATTCCGATCACGATTTCGCATACACCGGACGTTCTGGTTTTGCCCGTCACGACTGCAACGGCAATCTCACTTTGGCGTGAACCTGTTTATGTTCTTTGCCGCAATTATGATGCATTGCAGCATAAACTTCGGAGCTTGGCGTTTTCATTCCGTCACATTTGCTGTAAACGATGGAAAAACAAGCCTGTTTGGGTGGAGAGGGCTATGAGGAAGTGGGTTTACACCTTCGGCGGTGGGAAAGCCGAGGGGCGTATGGCCGATGTCGACCATTTGGGCGGCAAGGGGGCCAATCTCGCGGAGATGGCAAGCCTCGGCCTGCCTGTGCCACCGGGCCTGACCATCGTTTCCGATGCCTGCGGCTTTTACTACAGCAATGCCAAGACGCTGCCCGATGATCTGAAGGCCGAAGTATTGGCCGGCATCAAGGGTATCGAAGCGATCAGCGGCCGCGGTTTCGGCGATACCAACCATCCGCTGCTGCTCTCCGTGCGGTCCGGCTCGCGCTCCTCCATGCCCGGCATGATGGACACGGTGCTCAATCTCGGCCTCAACGACCATACCGTCGAGGCGCTCGGCCATCATTCCGGCGATGCGCGTTTTGCCTGGGACAGCTATCGCCGCTTCATCCAGATGTATGGCGATGTCGTCATGGGCCTCGATCATGAGGTATTTGAAGAAATCCTCGAAGACGAGAAGGGCCGTCTCGGCCATGACCTCGATACCGATCTGTCGGCGGTCGAATGGCAGCATGTCGTCTCGCTCTACAAGGAGACGATCGAGCAGGAACTGGACCAGCCCTTTCCGCAGGATCCGCATGTCCAGCTCTGGGGCGCGATCGGCGCGGTGTTTTCCTCGTGGATGAACCCGCGCGCCGTCACCTATCGCATGCTGCACAACATTCCGCAGGAATGGGGCACCGCCGTCACCGTGCAGGCCATGGTCTTCGGCAATCTCGGCTCGACGTCTGCCACCGGCGTCGCCTTCACCCGCAACCCCTCCACCGGCGCCCGGGAGCTTTACGGCGAATTCCTCGTCAATGCGCAAGGGGAAGACGTTGTGGCCGGCATCCGCACGCCGCAGTCGATCACCGAGGAAGCCCGCATCGACAGTGGTTCGGACAGGCCCTCGCTGGAAAAGCTGATGCCCGAGGCCTTTGCCGAATTCGGCCGCATCTGCGATCGGCTGGAAGCCCATTACCGCGACATGCAGGATCTCGAATTCACCATCGAGCGCGGCAAGCTGTGGATGCTGCAGGCGAGATCCGGCAAGCGCACCACCAAGGCGGCGATGAAGATCGCCGTCGACATGGTCGCAGAAGGCCTGATCACCGAGGAAGACGCCGTGCTGCGCATCGAGCCCTCGTCGCTCGACCAGTTGCTGCACCCGACCATCGATCCGCGCGTTGCGCGCCACATCATCGGCTCCGGCCTGCCTGCATCGCCCGGCGCCGCCACCGGCGCGATCGTCTTTACCGCCGAAGAGGCGGTCGAGGCCGACAGCGAAGGCCGCAAAGTCATCCTCGTGCGTGTCGAGACCAGCCCCGAAGACATTCACGGCATGCATGCCGCCGAAGGCATCCTGACGACGCGCGGCGGCATGACCAGCCATGCGGCCGTCGTCGCCCGCGGCATGGGCATTCCATGTGTCTCGGGTGCCGGCACCATGCGCGTCGACCTGCGCAACGAACAGCTGATCGGCATGGGTGTGACGCTGAAGAAGGGCGATGTCATCACCATAGACGGCTCGGCCGGCCAGGTGCTGAAGGGCGAGGTGCCGATGCTGCAGCCCGAACTGTCGGGCGATTTCGCCAAGCTGATGCAATGGGCCGACCGCACCCGCCGCATGACGGTGCGCACCAATGCCGACACGCCGGGCGATGCCCGCGCCGCCCGCTCTTTCGGTGCCGAGGGCATCGGCCTTTGCCGCACCGAACACATGTTCTTCGAAGGCGACCGCATTCACGTCATGCGCGAGATGATCCTCGCCGAAGACGAGAATGGTCGGCGCGCAGCACTGGAAAAGCTGCTGCCGATGCAGCGCTCGGATTTCACCGAACTCTTCACCATCATGCACGGCCTGCCGGTGACCATCCGCATGCTCGATCCGCCGCTGCATGAATTCCTGCCCAAGACCGATGAGGAAATCGACGAGGTCGCCGATGCCATGGGCCTGGAACCCGGTTTCATGCGCCGCCGCATCGATGCCCTGCACGAGTTCAACCCGATGCTCGGCCATCGCGGCTGCCGGCTGGCCATTTCCTATCCGGAAATCGCCGAAATGCAGGCCCGCGCCATTTTCGAGGCGGCCGTCACCGCCGCCCGCGACACCGGCGCGCCGGTCGTGCCGGAGATCATGGTGCCGCTGGTCGGCCTGCGCTCGGAACTCGACTATGTGAAGGCCGTCATCGACCGCGTCGCCCGCGAGGTGATGACCGAGGCGAAGCTGGAGATCTCCTATCTCGTCGGCACGATGATCGAGCTGCCGCGCGCCGCCATCCGCGCCCATATCATCGCCGAAGCCGCCGAATTCTTCTCTTTTGGCACCAACGACCTGACCCAGACCACGTTTGGCATGTCGCGCGACGATGCCGCCGCCTTCATCCCGACCTACCAGAAGAAGGGTATCATCGTGCATGACCCCTTCATCTCGCTGGATTTCGACGGCGTCGGCGAACTGATCCGCATCGCCGCCGAACGCGGACGCAAGACACGCCCCGACATGAAACTCGGCATCTGCGGCGAACACGGCGGCGACCCGGCCTCGATCCATTTCTGCGAGGATGTCGGGCTGGATTACGTCTCGTGTTCACCGTTCCGCGTGCCGATCGCGCGGCTGTCGGCGGCGCAGGCGGCGATCAAGGCGCGGGGGTAGGGGCGTGCCTTCGGCTTCAAGTGGGTGTCGACTGTCGCATCATTGAAAGTCGGTTTTGCGCCTTCATCTCGGTCGTAGAAAACATCGTGGCAAGCACCTGTAAGCAGACGCCGCTCGCGGAAGTGGCTCGTCGCCTTTCCGCCACTTGCAGACATTGAGATCTCTGCAAAATGGTTAGTCGTGATGAACCGCATGGCCGGCGCTGCTGCAGGCTATGCAATCATGGCCTGATCGATCTGGACGGCTTTCGATGATTGCGTGGGACCTATTGCGCTGCGGGTTCTATTTCGTCCCGCACTCTTGGCTTCGTAAAGGAGCTTGTCCGCTCGTTCATACAAGGTCGTGAAGGCATCATCGTCAGAGATCGGTGTGATGCCCATGCTCGCCGTCACGGGCCCTGCGAGACCCGGAACCGCATTGGCGACGGTCGCAGGGATCGCTTGCCGGCGAAACTCGGCCTGTGCATCCACGTCCTGACCTCGAAAGAGAAGCAGGAACTCCTCGCCACCAAGGCGGCACGCGCGAACGTTCGCCCCTGCCTTCAGTGCGACGGCGACCGCCTTTAGCACTTCATCTCCGGTGTTATGCCCGTATCCATCATTGATGGCTTTGAAATGATCGAGGTCGATCACCGCGAGTGCGGTGAAACCCTCCTCTCGGAGCTGCTCGAACTGCCGCTCAATCGCCCGCCTGTTGAGCAAACCTGTCAGCGGATCGGTTTCGGATAACCGTTCAAGCAGATCTGCCTCGTTTCGCGCAAGATCCCGTTCCCGCTTGATGATGACGAAGCGTTCTGCCACGCCAAGCGTCGTCAGAAGGACTTCAAACATGCACCCGAAATAGAACAGGACCATGGCGTCCATGCTATGCAACGAGGGGCTGACACCTGTCACCAGCCGTATCAATCCGACCAGTGCCAAGGGCGCATAACCGATGGCCTGAAACCTGGCGGCGCGGCTGCCTCTCAGCAAAGCATCGACCACCGCACAGACGAAGGCCGCAAGTATCGGTGCAAACGCTGCCGTATAGACGGTCGATTGGATCGGGCGTGCGACGAAGGGAAAAGTCGCATGAAAGACGCTCAGGAAGACCGCCCAGGCGGCACAATAGGGAAGGATGCGCCGCAGGAGGGGATGCATCAAGCCCGGCTCAATAAAGCTATAGGTGAACATAGCGCCTGAGCTGACCGTCATCCCGAAGAGCAGTGTCGTCATCCAGCTCAGTGTCATTGCCGGAGGATCAAACAAGGCAACCGACAGGCCAGATGTCACGACGATCGTCATCAGCAGCGAAGATGTAAGGGCCGAATGCCAGAGAACGAAGGGTTCACGCAGGGCTCGGTAGAATCCTACATTGAAGATGAGAGGCATGACGAGCATGCCGGCGAGCCCGGCAATCAGCAGCAGGAACCGCAGATCAACAGCGCTGGCGCCTGCGTCAGCAGGTGAAAGGTATGCATTCTCCAACGTCATTTTGTGGGAGGGCAGGTCAACAGCAGCGATGACCTGCCGGGTCGCTTGCGTCACGTCTGGCAGAGCGACTTTGAAGTAGCCGCCAGCCATTGAGCTGCGCAAGGCGGCCGCAGGAAAGGACGCCTGCCGAACCGCGCCGTCTTGGTCAATGGCCAGCAGGTGCAGCGCTTCAAGCGCACTCCGACGTGAAAGCAGATATCGAACTTGTGTCTGGATAGGCGGGATGTCGAAGCGAAGGAGCACTCGTTCGGCATCGATGGAGAAATCCTGGTCGGAGCCAGAGCAGGACCATCTCTGTTCATCGCGAGCCACCACGACGATGTCTTCCGAAAGCGTGGCGGTCGCCCAGCATGACGTGCGAATGCTGTTGGAATCGCTTGCGTTGGCAACGTTGGCGCAAAATTGTGCCAGCATCACCAGAAGCAGATACGCCGTCAAATTTCTAAAAAAGCCGCCTATAGTCATAGGCTTATCGGTAGTGGAGAAAGGTTTTGATGCCGTTAAGGAGGCATTGCTTGATCTGTTACTTGGTAGAGGACGCGCGCACAGAAATCTGGTTTCCCAAAGCCCGATCCGGGATTTTATCATCCTTCAATGTCCGCTTCTGCGTGAGCTGATCTCGAAGCGGTCAGTCTCCTGTCGGCCTCATATCGGCCCCTCGCATTCACCCCACAACCATCCCCGATTGCCCCCACGGATAGCGCAGGCTAGGTTGCCCCTCCATACCCACCCGGAGACCTCCATGCCCGGCTATTCCGCCCGCCCGCCTGCCATCCCGACCCTTGTGCTCGACGATGCCGTCACGCGCATCACCCGCTGGGATTTCGAGCCGGGTGCGGCGACCGGTCATCACACCCATGGCCTCGGATATGTCGTGGTGCCGATGACCGATTGCCATTTCCTCATCGAGGACGAGGCCGGCGAGCGCCGGGTGACCAGCAAGGCTGGCGAAGCCTATCGCCGCGATGCCGGCGTCGAGCACAATGTCATCAATGGCGGCGATCAGCCGATGAGCTTCATCGAGATCGAGTATAAATGACGAGCGACAGCGACGAAGCCGCACCGGAGATGCCACCGGAATTTGTCACCGCATTCGAGCCGGCGCATGGAATGCTGGTGCCGCTCGCCGATGGCGTGGCACGTATCACCGTCAACAATCCGAGCCCGTTTACCTTTCACGGCACCAACACGTATATCGTCGGCGACCGCTCGGTCTGCGTCATCGATCCGGGCCCGGAAGACGAGGCGCATTTCCGCGCGCTGATGGCCGCGCTGGAAGGCCGCGAAGTCACCCATATCGCCGTCAGCCACACCCACCGCGACCACTCGCCGCTCGCCCGCCGTCTGAAGACGGAGACCGGTGCCGTGATCGTCGCGGAAGGGCCGCATCGCCCGTCGCGGCCGCTGCATCAGGGGGAGGCCAATCCCTTTGCCGAAAGCGCCGATACTGATTTTCATCCCGATGTAGCACTCGCCCATGGTGAAGCCTTCGAAGGCGATGGCTGGCGGTTGACCGCGCTGCATACGCCGGGCCACACCGCCAACCACTGCGCCTTTGCGCTGGATGATCGCGGCATCGTCTTTTCGGCCGATCATGTCATGGCCTGGGCGACCTCGATCGTCGCACCTCCGGATGGCGCCATGGCCGATTACATGGCCTCGCTCGACCTTCTTCTGGAGCGAAAGGACAGGATCTATTTCCCCGGCCATGGCGGCCCGGTCACCGATCCGCCGGCCTTCCTGCGCGGGTTGCGCACCCATCGCCGCATGCGCGAGCGCGCCGTTCTGGAACGCATCCGCCAGGGCGACCGGCTGATCCCGGACATGGTCAAGGTGATCTATGCCTCAACCGATCCGCGGCTGCATGGCGCAGCGGCACTCTCCGTGCTCGCCCATCTGGAGGATCTGGTGGAAAAAGAGCTGGTTGCGACCGACGGACCGGCCCGGCTTCTCGGTGCCTACCGGATCGCCTGAACCGTGCCGTGTCTTCCCCTGCGGTGACCGGCACTCAGTTGCCGGCAATGCCCAGCAGCTCCGCATCGAGCGCATGCAGGAAATCCTCGGCGATCTGATCGCCGAAGCCGAGATCATGCGGGCCGAAGCGGCTGGCGACCCGCATGTCGACCAGCGTCATCTCCGCCTCCTCGCGCAGGCGGATCACCGCATCGAAAGGCAGGCCGAGAATGAGCGTGCGGGTTGTCAGCTGCAGGCGGACGGTGCCGGGTGGCTCGGTCGGTTCCGGCGGCATGCTGGCCACCTCGTCGCTCGGCCGCGATGCGGGCAGGGGACCTGTTTCGGGCAGGGCTTCGTCGGCCGGGGGCAGGTCCGACTGAGCCGGTTGATTGGGACTGGCGATCTCTTCCGTGGTCGGGCGAAGGGCGAAATCCGGCATCGCATATTCCTGGCCGCGGCTCGCCGTCACCACCAGCCGGTTGGCCTCGGCCACCTTGCGCACGGCTTCATAGACCCGGTCGAGCGCGCCTTCGTAGCGCCGGCCCGTGAGGCCCGGATAGGCAGAGCCCTGTGCCGTGGCGGCGCCGGTTGGAGGGGCTGGGCGGGGCAGAAAATGCTGCGGTGCGTCAGGCGCCGACAGCCATTCCGGCCGATCGGTGAGGTCGCTCGACACGTCGTAGAGAACCGGCCGGGTGAGGTAGCGATAAACGCCGTAGCCGGGCAGCGCCAGCGGCAGGGCGGCATAGATCAGCGCCCAGGTTGCCGCCACGCCGCCCAGTGCCCCGATCTGCCAGAGGCGGGCAAGACCGAGCAGCGCCAGCGGCACGGCCAGCATGGCCGGGATCGCGGCAATCAGCACCAGCGCGACGAAATCCGGCGTCTTCAGTGGCCCGAAACGATGTGCCAGCAGCACCAGAACCAGCATGCCGAGCGCAAACAGCCCGAGACGACGCGCCAGAAAGGCGGAGCGGGATACGGGGCGGTCAAAGCGGACGATCATGCGGAGACACCGGAATCAAAGCGGTTGGTCTGTCCTGTGTAGCCGCTCCCTTCGGGGGCGTCGACCGCAAAGCATCGCACGGTGCTATCCCGGATCAACGGGCGGCGTCCGGCTGGTTGTTCAGCTGAGATTCCGGCTCCGTTTCAAGATATGGCCCAAGATCGGGAACGGCATCCGGCCGCGGCGCCCGGCCGAGATCGAGTGGCCTGCCGTTCAGCAGCGGATTGGCGCCATCGTCGGGGATCACCAGCTCGAAACCGTTATCGGGCGCGTCTTCAAGCCCTTCCTCGACAGCCGGATCGAGCGGCGGCAGCGCGGGTGCGTCCAGCTGTCCGTTCTGGCCCGCGTTCAGACCACTATCCGGCATGCTCGGATCGGCGAGCGCCGGCGCATCATTGCCGAGCGGTACATAGAGCGAGACCATCACGATGATGCCGATCACCACCAGCCACGAGCCGATGATCCGCGCCGGGATGGTCAGCCAGGGTCCGCGGAAGTTTCGCAGCAGAAGGCCGGGCGCCAGCAGGATCCACAGGGCGCCGAGCACGGCAGTCAGGGTGAATTCCTGGATGCCTATGCCGAAATCGTCCAGCCCGATGAACAGCGAGAGCGAAAATCCGACCACGCCGGCCGCCAAGGGCGCGCCGATCCGCCGCGCCCGCGCCGGCAGCCAGAGCACGACACCCGCCAGCATCACCGCAATTGGCGCGATCAGGAACAGCGCCTCGCCCAGCGGGCTTTGCAGGATGGCATGGAAGATCGGGTCGAAAGCCAGCATCATCGGCGCCATCACGCCCAGAAAGCAGGCGATGACCGCATAGATTTCACAGCGACTGCTGGCCATGCCGACGGCGACCGAAATGCCCAGCATCGCCAGAACCAGGTCATAGATCGACAGGGTGAACAGGAAGCCGAGTTCGAAAAAAGCAAATTCGTGCGGGATCGACAAAGCCAGAGCCACGATGAGCACGCCGGCCATGAACAACGCCAGCGACCAGCGGAAGCCCGACGTTGCGGCAACACGGGCAAAGTGCATCCGTGCCGGCGAAAGCCCGGTCGCATGTCCGCCGGCACCGCTGTCGACATTGGCAACGGCGCCCGCCGTGCCGACGCCGGACTGGGCGTCCGTGCGCTTCTGCCGGCTTTTCTGGTTTGCCTTCTGCTGTAGGCGACGCTGGCTCATGTTTCATTCCGCCGATCGGGATGCGTGACCCTCCGGCTATTCCACACTCGGCCTGATTTGTCACCGCCCACTACGGTCCTCTTCTCTCGCCTTCACTTGGCCGAACGAAGACGCCTCGTGGGAAGGGGGCGGCAAGGGGGGCAAGGCGGAACGAAGGGCGGCCGGCGTCGGAGGCAGAACGCATGCACGATACCGAAGCGGCCGGCGGTGCTGAAACAAACCGCCGCTCCGCTTCGCAGCAAGGACAAGCTAGGCCGCGCGGCTCTGGTGCGGGCCTTCCTCGACCTCCTCGATGATCTTTGCGACGAAGGCATCGAGATCGCCCGGCTGGCGCGAGGTGATGATGCCGTGATCGACAACGACCGCCTCGTCGCGCCAGTTGGCGCCGGCATTCTTCAGGTCGGTCTTGATCGAGGCATAGGAGGTCGCCTTGCGACCGCGCAGCGCATCTGCCTCGACCAGCAGCCACGGGCCATGGCAGACCGCGGCAATGGTCCGGCCGGACTTAACGAAGCCGCGCACCAGATCGACCGCCGTCTTGTCATTGCGCAGGATATCGGGATTGATCTGGCCGCCGGGAATGACCAGCGCATCGTAATCCTCGACCTTGACCGCATCGACAGTCAAATCGACATCGACGGTGTCGCCCCAGTTCTTCTCGTCCCAACTCTTGATCGGCGCTGCCGTCAGCGAGGCGATCGAAACGCGGGCGCCCTTGGCCCGGAGTTGCTCGAGCGGCTTGCGCAGTTCCGAGCGCTCGTAGCCGTCGGTGGCGAGGATCAGGATATGGGCGGATTGAATGGAAGGCATGAATATGTCCTTTCGTTTCTCTCGTTTTCGCTTGGGATATACTGGAAACCCGAGAGACGCCGGATCGTTCCGGTAAAAAACTCGCAAGTTGCAGGCAAGGGGTGTTGCCGCTGGCCCTGCGCTTTGCTAATCAGGCGCCACCGCGATTTGGGAGACCCGTCTCCCGGATCCTGTTGGGGCGTCGCCAAGCGGTAAGGCACCGGTTTTTGGTACCGGCATTCCCAGGTTCGAATCCTGGCGCCCCAGCCATTTTTCATTCGTGTCCATACCGAAGACATTGGCAGCCGTTTTCCCCAAACCATCGGTGGCCTCGAATGATGCGCTATGCGGTCATGCCGGGCTGGAGCCTGAAGACAGAGACCTTCGACGGAGTTTTGAGCCATTGGCGAGGCGGCCGCCGTCATAGCCTATGGCACGCGACAGCCGTACTGCGTCGGCGATTATTTCAGGCCGTTGAAGTACCGTAAACGACAGTCTCTCTAGGTAATTGAAAATTAATCATAAACCGATTGCCCGTAAGGCAATCGTTAACCCTGTTTCACCTATAAAAAAAGCGCTTCCACAAGGTCATGCGTTGCGAAGTTTTCGGTTTTTGTTCTGCGTTGGGGAGGGCGCCATCCACGGTGCCCTCCCGCCGCCGTTTGTCGCAGCCACTGATCTGGGGCGGGGATACACCAACGCCGCGTCAGAGCTAATCTCCTCCCCGCAGTCAAAAAAACACCCCCGGCGCGCAAGCGACCGGAGGCGGATATTTGCATGCCTTTGTGTGGGTTGTCAGGCGCCGCCGAGGAATTCCTCGCAATAGCTCTGGCCGCCATTGACGCCGGGGCGGTCGACCACGGTGCGCACGCTGCGGATGATATAATCCGGCGACACCGTCAGTTGCACTTCGCAGCGCAGATATTCGGTGCGCGCCTTGCTGATGATCTTGCCCTTCTTGCCATCGACCTGCTCATAGACTGCCGGCACCACACGGGTCTTGTGCCCGCCGCGCCAGGTGTAGATCGTCGAGCTACCGGCCGCGGCGTCGCCCACCGGTGGGCCGAACTTGGCAAAAAAGACGCCGGCCTGCTGGCCGTTCCAACGGGCCTCGACATCATTCTTGGCGATGCCCGTCGTCGTGCAGCCCGCCAAAGCGACGGCCAGGCCGAGTGTCGCGCCTGCCTTGATCATACCGCGGAAGTTCATTGTCCTGTCCCTCAAGCCCATGTGTCCCGAAAGCGCCCGGCACCCAGCCCCTGCTGGTTCCTCAAAAGGCACCAATTCCCGTTCAAGGCTTTATCCTCAAATTGAAGCGTGGGAAATCGGTCTTCACACGCTGAACATGCTATTTTTGCGTAGCTGATGCGAGCCTGCAACGACGCCTGAGGCAAACAGCCGCGCCGCGCGGTGCAATCACCTCGAAACAGCATCGAATGGCCCATGCGGCCGTCGTTTTCCGACCTCCACTTATCACCCGAAGGACCGGGGCAATGAAGCCAGGTTTTCAGAAAATCCATGTCTTTCAGAAGTTTGTGATCCGGCCAAGGTGATATCTGAATCTTTCTTTCGGGTTTTTTGGCTTGCCGTCTTGTGCAACAAAATTCGCTGGTCTATAGAGGCGCCGCTGGTCACGGAGTGTAGCGCAGTCTGGTAGCGCACCACGTTCGGGACGTGGGGGTCGCAAGTTCGAATCTTGCCACTCCGACCAGTCGAAAGCCCCGGTCATTGCGACTGAAAGTCAGGGGACAGATCTTTCCCGAATTTTTCATGCGAAGATACATTGACGTCAGCATTGTCGCCTGATGCTGAACCCGCTTGAACAAGCCGCTGCGAAAGCGGGCCACGTCAATCCCCGCAGGTGATGTCGGCAAAACCAATCCAGAGGGCCAGTCCAGAGGGATTGCAGCCGGTGCTTGATGCTCGTCATCGGTTTCTCCCAGAACGAGATTGGCCGCGACCCGTCGGGATCGCGGCCACGCTGTTCAGCCGATTGTCATCAGGCTTGCATTGCCCCCGGCGGCAGCCGTGTTGATCGAGGTGGAAACCTCCTCCAGCAGCCAGTTGAGGCAATAGGCGCCCGGATCGCGTGACAGCTCCTCGGTCGTTGCGGCCTGAACAAGGACCAGCGGGCCATTCAGTTGCGCAATCCTGCCGTTCACTTGCCTCACCCGGGCTTCGTCGCCTTCGACCAGTGCGCCGGCAAATGGCCCGGCGGCGTCCCAATCGGAACGCCAAGAAAGGCGCGCCGCGACCGAGGCGGGCAGGGCGGTCAAGGCTGTCTCGAGGCCCGCTGTCGTGTCGATGACCACGTCGTTGCCGCTGGCAAGCGCTGCCGCAAGCTGCCGGAACAGGCCTTTCAGCGTGGTTGGCACGAGAAGAATGCGCCCGCGCGGATGCAGTGCGTAGAGGTTGAGCTCCCCGACCGGGCCGACCAGTTCCTGCTTCAGGCCGAGCGCCGAAACCTCGGCCAGTTCGCGGGCTGCCTCCGCATCGTCATTGTGCCCGCGGCGGCCGAGCCACGAGGCGAAATCGCGAAGGGCTGGATCGGTATGCACCGAACTGTGACGTGGCGGCACGGGAGCCCGCTGCACCAGACGCCCGATATAGAGCGGTCCGCCTGCCTTCGGCCCCGTGCCGGAAAGGCCGCGACCGCCAAACGGCTGAACGCCGACGACGGCACCGATGATATTGCGGTTGACGTAGAGATTGCCCGCCTTGATCTTGCTGGTGACGTGCTCGATGGTCTCATCCAGCCGTGTATGCAGGCCGAAGGTCAGGCCATATCCGGATTCGTTCACCTCGTCGATCAGACGGTCGAGGTCGTCGCGGCGATAACGGATCACGTGCAGCACCGGGCCGAACACCTCGCGCGTCAGGTCCGACATCTGTTTCAGTTCGATGATCGTCGGGGGAACGAAGGTCCCGGCTTTTGTCGCCTCGGGCAGCGGCAGCTGTTCCACCTTGCAGCCAAGCGAGCGCATGCGCGCGATGTGTTTCTCGATCTCCGCCTTGGCGGTGTCATTGATGACAGGGCCGATGTCGATGTTGAGCGTGTCGGTGCGGCCGATGCGGAGCTCCTTGAGAGCGCCTTTGAGCATGGCCAGTGTGCGATCGGCGATGTCCTCCTGCAGGCAGAGAACCCGCAGCGCCGAGCAGCGCTGGCCGGCGCTGTCGAAGGCCGATGCGATGACGTCGAACACCACCTGCTCGGCGAGAGCGGAGGAATCGACGATCATGCCGTTCTGGCCGCCGGTTTCTGCAATCAGCGGGATCGGCTTGCCCGTCGCCGACAGCCGCTCGGAGAGCTGTGCCTGGATCTGCCGCGCCACCTCGGTCGAGCCGGTAAACATCACGCCGGCGGTTTCGGGCGCCGCGACCAGGGCAGCTCCCAGGCGACCGCTGCCGGGCACGAACTGCAGCGCGCCGCGAGGAACGCCGGCTTCATGCAGGATCTTGACGCTCTCGAAGGCGATGATCGGCGTGACGCCTGCGGGCTTCGCCATGACCGAATTGCCGGCCACCAGTGCTGCCGCGACCTGGCCGGTGAAGATCGCCAGCGGGAAATTCCACGGGCTGATGCACAGAACGGCACCCAGGGGTGCGTGCGACGGGCCGAGGGTCTTGCGCGCCTCCACGGCGTAATAGCGCAGGAAGTCGATCGCTTCGCGAACTTCGCCAACGGCGTTGGCAGCCGATTTTCCAGCTTCCCGCATGGCGATCGCCATCAGCACTTCCAGCCGCTCCTGCATCAGGTCGGCGGCACGCTCCAGGCATCTGGCACGGTCTGTTGGCGCGGTGGCGGCCCATTCGGCAACGCCCTCGGCGGCCATTTTGGCAATCCGGCCCGCATCCTCGACCTTGAGCTCGGTCACCATGCCGACGACATCGCCATGATCCGCAGGATTGAGGATCGGCCTTGTATCGCCGTCCAGCGAGCCATCGGCCAGCAGCGGCGTCGCGTGCCAGTCCTGTGCAAGTGTTCCTTCGAGCTTTCCGGCAAGGGACGCCAGCGTCGCTTCGTTGGAGAGGTCGAGACCTTTGGAATTTTGCCGCTCGCGGCCGTAGAGCGAGGACGGAAGAGCGATCTGGTCATGCGGCATGCCGACGACGGGCATGGCCTGGACGATATCCACCGGATCGGCGATCAGTTCGTCGACCGACACGTTTTCGTCGGAAATGCGGTTGACGAACGAGGAGTTCGCGCCGTTCTCCAGAAGCCTGCGCACCAGATAGGCAAGCAGCGTCTCATGTGTGCCGACGGGCGCATAGATGCGGCAGGGGCGATCGAGCTTGGCCTTGCCGACGACCTCGTCGTAAAGCGGCTCGCCCATGCCGTGAAGGCACTGGAACTCATAGGTGCCGGTTTTGAAGTCCGGACCCGCCAGGTGATAGATCGTCGCCAGCGACTGGGCATTGTGGGTGGCAAACTGCGGGAAGACGGCCTCCGGCGCGGCCAGCAGCTTGCGGGCGCAGGCGATGTAAGCGACATCGGTGTGAATCTTGCGGGTATAGACCGGAAAGCCTTCCAGCCCGTCCAGCTGCGCACGCTTGATCTCGGCATCCCAATAGGCGCCCTTCACCAGTCGAACCATGATCCGCCGGTTCGAGCGCTTGGCGAGATCGATGATATAGTCGAGCACGAACGGGCAGCGCTTGCCATAGGCCTGAACCACGAAGCCGAGGCCGTTCCAGTTGGCGAGCTCTGTGTCCAGACTCAGTTCTTCGAGCAGGTCGAGGGAAAGCTCGAGCCTGTCGGCTTCCTCGGCGTCGATGTTCAGCCCGATATCGTATGTCTTCGACAGCAGCGCCAGACGTTTCACCAAGGGCAGCAATTCGCCCATGACGCGTTGCGTCTGGCTGCGGCTATAGCGCGGGTGCAGGGCGGACAGCTTGATGGAAATGCCCGGGCCTTCGTAGACGCCGCGTCCGGCCGATGCCTTGCCGATCGCATGGATGGCGTTTTCGTAGTCGCGGAAATAGCGCTCTGCGTCGGCCGCCGTGGTCGCAGCCTCGCCGAGCATGTCGTAGGAATAGCGGAAACCCCGAGCTTCGAGTGCCTTCGACCGCTTGATCGCTTCGTCGATGGTCTCGCCCGTGACGAACTGCTCGCCCATCATGCGCATCGCCATGTCAACGCCGCGGCGGATGACCGGCTCGCCGGCCCGCGCGATCAGACGGGTCAATGCCGCTGCCAGATTGCGATCATTGACCGTCGAGGTTAGCTTGCCGGTGACCACCAGACCCCAGGTGGCCGCATTGACGAACATCGACTTCGTGCCGCCGAGATGCGACTTCCAGTCGCCTTCCGAAATCTTGTCCCGGATCAGCGCGTCGCGCGTGTCCGTGTCGGGAATACGCAGCAGCGCTTCGGCAAGGCACATCAGCGCCACGCCTTCCTGGCTCGACAGCGAATATTCGTGCACGAGCCCTTCGACGCCGGTTCCCTTGTGCTTGGCGCGCAGGGCCTGGATCAGCTTTCGCGCAGTGCCGGCGACCTCGGATTTCGTCGCGTCGGGAAGGCGGGCCGCATCGACCAGCCAGGGCAGGCATTCCGGTTCCGGCGTGCGGTAGGCCGCCGTGATCGCCTGCCGCAGCGGCGACTGGGGACGGATCGGCGGGGCGAAAGAGGCGAACGGTCGGGCGGTCAAGGTTTCAGGATGTGTTGCGGGCAGGGAGGACATGAACGGGACCCTTTCGACGGTTCGGATATCGGTGGCTTGGAAGGCTTCGGCGATACGGTTGAATGCGCAGTATTCGATACGTCCGGGAATGAAGGCTGGGCATGGCATATGGTGCCAGATCTCGGT
>NZ_AHZC01000016.1 GCF_000247475.1 Rhizobium sp. PDO1-076
GTATAAGCCGGGTAGCTACTACGCTTATGGCCGAACTGGTCTGATCGTCATAGTTCCCGACGAGTTGTGCGCAATATATGCCTATAGTGGCTGAGCCATTTGTAGTGCCTTGGTGCGGCACTAGGGAAAATTCTATATTATATTCAATCAACGAAGGCTTCGAAACAAACCGGTTTTGCTATGACGCAAGAAAAAGCCACTGTCATGCGGCGCATGGTCTCGCTCATCAAGATCGTATGGTCAGTGTCGATCATCGTCGCAGCGACTGCGGTGGGAGCTTTGATTGGCTGGGAGAACCATGGACTTGTCGGAGCGGTAGCTCTTGGATTAGTTGGTCTCGTTGTTGGCAGCTTCCTGAGTTCGCCTTCGCTACTTCTGCAACTCATTACTTGATATCTCGCCGACGTTGAGCCACCTCACATCGAGGGTGTTTTTCAACGGTATAGGCCGAATGCAGACGTCATTTTGTGCGCCCTCCGGCCCATGATGGCGCATATTGAACAAAGAAAAACCGCCCGCAGCGTGTGCTGCAGACGGTTTGATATTTCAGCTCAGTCGAGACGATCCGCCGAGCTTCTCAAGCGTGACGCCTGTTCAGGCCCAGGGGCGCGAGCTGGCCAATGACTTTTCGAAGACATTGATGCTCGATGCCTTTTCCAGTGTCAGGCCGATGTCGTCGAGGCCGTTCAGCATGCAATGGCGCTTGAAGGCATCGAGTTCGAAGGTGATCTTGCCGCCGTCCGGGCCGGTGATTTCCTGGCTTTCGAGATCGACGGTCAAAACGGCATTGGAGCCGCGGCCAGCGTCGTCGAGCAGCTTTTCCAGGTTTTCCGGGCTGACGACGATCGGCAGGATGCCGTTCTTGAAACAGTTGTTGTAGAAGATGTCGGCGAACGAGGTCGAGATGACGCAGCGGATGCCGAAGTCGAGCAGCGCCCAGGGCGCGTGTTCACGCGACGAGCCGCAGCCGAAATTGTCGCCGGCAACCAGGATCTGGGCATTGCGATAGGCCGGTTTGTTGAGGATAAAATCCGGGTTTTCCGAGCCGTCTTCCTTGAAACGGGCCTCGGCGAACAGGCCGGCGCCGAGACCGGTGCGCTTGATGGTCTTCAGATAATCCTTCGGGATGATCATGTCCGTGTCGATGTTGACGACCGGGAGCGGCGCGGCAACGCCGGTGAGCTTTACGAACTTTTCCATCAATCCTGCCTTCGATCTGGGCGTGTGATCCAACGCTCCTGTGCGCTTTTCGCCTGTCTTATCCGGCGGCCGGCGCCGTGGAGCGGCGATAATGCCTCGGCAATAAAACAAAACAGCACAAATTTGAAGGAGAATTTTGCTTGAGATCCAGAGTTCAGACCGGAGCCCGGGCCGGAGTTGGAGATCGCGGCTTTTGGCGCGCAAGATCTCACCGTCGCAGTCTGCGCGCGCGATCGCTCCCGAAGAGCTTCATCCGACCCTCAAAGGTCGATGATCGTGCCTTTGCCATCGTTCCAGATGCGCATGTCTTCCTGGCGTCTGGCCTTGGCATAGACCGGCGCCTGCCTGGTGCGCAGCATCAGCATGCGCACGGCGAGGGTCACGGTCAGGAAGGCGCCGATGACGAGGGTGAGCGACACAGCGAAAGCTGCGGCGAGCCCGATGAGTGCGAGACCTGCGACGGCGAGAACGGCGGAACGGATATTGTGCATGTTAAGTTCCTTTCACACGACGAAGGTGGTCCTTCTTCGCCATGAATGCAAGGGGTTTTCACCGAATTGTCATCTTGCGCGAGGCGGCAAAGCTTGCCAGAAGTCAGCACCATGACATCCTATCACGATCATCATTCTTCAAGGCACCCTTCCGGGCTTCGTCGCTCGGTGCTGACCGTGCCGGCGATCAACCGGCGTGCGCTCGACAAGGTGGCGGGGCTGGACTGCGATGCGGTGATCTTCGACCTGGAGGATTCCGTCGCACTGGAAAAGAAGGTCGAGGCCCGCGCCAATCTCCTGGCTTTCCTTGAAAAAACCGATCTCGGCCATCGCGAGCGGATCATCCGCGTCAACGGGTCCGACAGCGCATTTTTCCGAGATGACATGGACGCCGTGCTTGCCTGCATGCCCGAGGCCGTGCTGCTGCCCAAGGTCGAGGATCCGGACGCGGTGCAGAGTGTGGCCGAGCTGATCGGTGAGAGGGGTGCGGCGGAAGGTCTCAGGGTCTGGGCGATGATCGAGACGCCGCGCGGTATCCTCAATGCCGCAGCGATTGCCTCGGCAGGCCGGACGGCGGATTCCAGGCTCGATGCCTTCGTCGTCGGGCTGAACGACCTGCGCAAGGCGACCGGGGTGCCGGCCGCAGCGGGCCGCAGCTATCTGGTGCCGTGGCTGATGCAGGTGGTGCTGGCGGCGCGCGCCTACGGGCTGGACGTGATCGACAGCGTCTCGAACGATTTCAAGGATCTTGAGGCCTTTGCCGCGGAATGCAGCCAGGGCCGGGCGATGGGTTTCGACGGTAAGATGCTGATCCATCCGGCGCAGATCGCGGCGGCCAATGCGGCATTCGGGCCAAGCGCCGGGGATCTCGCCGAGGCGCGTCTGGTGGTCGAGGTCTTTGCCCGGCCCGACAATGCCGGGCTCAACGTGATCAATGCGGATGGCCGGATGATCGAACGGCTGCATCTCGACGAGGCGGAGCGTCTGCTCGCCAGGTTTCAAAGCATTCAAGACAGAAAGGTCCATGCAACGTGAAAGTCTATCGTTTCCTTACCGGTCCCGACGACGCGAACTTCTGTCATCGGGTGACCGATGCGCTGAACAAGGGCTGGGAACTGCATGGCGCGCCCAGTCTGTCGTTCAATGCGGCGACCAACCAGATGCATTGCGGCCAGGCGGTGGTGAAGACCGTGCATGGCAAGGACTATGATCCGACGATGAAGCTCGGCGAACAATAAGGGCAATCACCCGGGGGAGCTGGCTTTCCCGGGTGATTGCTTCACTTGACGGCCGCATTGCCGCCATCTGCATAAAGGGCCGAGCCGGCGACGAAGCTTGCCATCGGACCGGCGAGGAAGAGGGCGGCCTGGGCGATTTCCTCCGGACGGGCGATGCGCTTCAAGGCATGCAGGCCGGCGGCCCATTGCTTCTGGGCTTCGTCGCCGGCCATGGCCGTATCGGTTCCGCCCGGAAGAAGCGCATTGGCCCTGATGCCTTTGTTTGCATAGTCGGCAGTAATCCCCTTCACCAGACCCATGATGCCGGCCTTGGATGCGGCATAGGCGCCCATGCCGGGGATGCCGACGCTGGTTCCGACAAAGCTCGAGACAAAGACCAGCGCGCCTTCGCCGCGTTCGAGCATGGCGGGGATCTGGTGGCGGGCAGCAAGGAAGTTGGAGCTCAGATTTGCTGTCAGCGTGTCCTGCCATTCCAGCAGGGTGAGATCTGCAAGCGGCTTGATCGGGCCGACGGTTCCGGCGTTGTTGATGGCGATGTCCAGGCCGCCGAACCGACCGACCGCCGCATGGACAAGCGACTCATGGGTTTGCGCTACTGCAACGTCTCCGGCGACGGCAAAAGCTCTTCCGCCCTGATCTCGAATGGCGGCGGCCACCTCTTCCAGGGGGGCAAGGCTCCTGGCATTGAGAATGAGAGAAGCGCCCTCCCGGGCAAAGAGCATGGCGGTCGCGCGGCCAATGCCGGACGATGCGCCTGTGATGATGGCAACCTTGTTGGTGAGACTTGTCATGGAACCTCCGTTTGTTGGAGGCTCCCGGATAGGATGGGTGCCATTCGGCAGCCACCCGATTCCTGCAGCGAGCTTATGCCGTGCGCTCAGGCCGGCGGGAGGACGACAGGGCCAGTTTCAGTGTTCGGCAGCCGCTTCCTCGGCGCTTTCCTCGATGCGCTCCATGTCGTCGTCGGACAGGCCGAAATGGTGGCCGATCTCGTGGATCAGGACATGGGTGATGATATCGCCCAGCGTTTCATCGTTTTCGGCCCAGTAATCGAGGATCGGCCGGCGATAGAGCGTGATGCGGTTGGGCATTTCGCCGGTTTCCATGGTGAAACGCTCGGAAATGCCGCGGCCCTCGAACAGGCCAAGCAGGTCGAACGGCGTTTCCAGCGCCATGTCCTCGAAGATTTCATCCGTCGGGAAATCGCTGATCTCGATGATCAGTTCGCCGGTCAGTGCGCGAAACTCCTGCGGCAGGTGGCCATAGGCCTCGATCGCCAGCGACTCGAAGGTGCTGATCGTCGGGGCATGGCGTTCGCGCCAATCTTCGGTCTGGTCAATGCGGGCCATTGGAACTCCTAACTACCGCCGACATATAGGCATTTCGCCCGCGCATTTCGAGAGCAAATCCGGTCAAGGAATAAATTCACAATGAATCCGGTTGACTCTTGGGCGGAGCTCTGGAATCCATAGGAACATAAAGAGAACACTTCGACAGGAGAGATCGTCATGGGCGCAGGCCCTCAGGCGCAGGAGCAGCTTTTTGCCCTCAGACAGGCAGTCGCCCTGATCGAGGGGAAGGCCAGCCATGCCGCCCGCATGGCGGCCGATCCGGATCATGCCGACACCGCCCTTCGCAGCCGGATCGCCGCCAATCCGGATGCTGCGGGGCCAGATGCTGCCGGGTCTCATGCCGTCGGCTTCGGCAATCGTGATTTCGACCAGCTGATGACCGAGATTGCGGTTGCCGGCACCATGGTGGAAATCCGCAGCGCGCGCATGCAGGACGCAGGCGCGGCGAGCGGCTTTGCCTTTGCGCTTTCGCGTCTGCTGGACGGCCGGAACGGCACGCCGCGCCGCACCCTGCTGATTGCCGATCCGTTTGTCAGCCGTGAAGCCGGCATTCTCTACGCGCCGGGGCTTGCCGATTTCGGGCTCGAGGCCGGTGAAGTGATCCATGCCCTGCCGCGGCGCACCGAGGATGCGCTCTGGCTGGCGGACGCCGCACTTTCGTCGCGCGCCTTTTCTGCCGTGCTCTTCGAAGTGCATGGCAATCCTCAGAAATTCGGGCTTACCGAAAGCCGCCGCCTTTCCCTGAAGGCGCGGGCTACCGGCGGGACGCTGTTTCTCCTTCGCCAGTCGGGAGAGGAGGAGGCATCAAGCGCTTCTCTTCGCCTGCTGGTCGAACCTGCACCCGCCATGGCGCGGGTCTTGTCGGATGGAAGTCTGCTTGGCGGCGGCATAGGCCATCCCGTTTTTCGTATCCTTGCCGAAAAATCCCGATCGTCGGGGGTTTCCGCGCTTTTCCTGGAGTGGATCATCCATGACCGCCGCCTCAAACCCATCTGTCCCGCCCGTTTCGTCACCTCTTCCGTCATCCCTGGCACCGTCTCTTCCGGGAACCGTGCCGGATCGGCGTATCCTGGCGATCTTCTTCCCGCCTGGCCACGGACAGGCTGGCACGCCGCCGCTGGGGGCTCTCCTGGCGTTCGAACGGGCGTCCTGACCATCCACCGGTCGTTTGTGCCGGGCGGGTGGCCACCAGCATGCAGCTGACGGCGCTGGACGAAGCCGCCGAGGCGATCGGTCTCAGGATTGGCCAGGGGCTGGCCGAGGCAAGGGCGATCTGCCCGAGCCTTGACGTGATCGAAGCGGATGCGGATGCTGACCGCGCCTTCCTCGATGCGCTAGCCGACTGGTGCGATCGCTACACGCCGCTGGTCGCCGTCGATGACGAGAATGGTTTGATGCTCGATATCAGCGGCTGCGCCCATCTGTTCGGCGGCGAGGAAAAGCTGCTTGACGATCTCGTCGGCCGGTTGACCTGCTTCGGTCTCGATGTGCGTGGATCGGTTGCCCCGACGCCGGGGCTTGCCTGGGCCGCGGCGCGCTTTAACGGCCCGGCGATCATTCCGCCCGCGGATGTGCCGGCGGTGCTGGCCGGCCTGCCGGTCAAGGCGCTCAGGCTGGCAAGCGAGATCTGCCTGAAGCTCGCCAAGGTCGGCCTGAAGCAGATCGGCGACTTGATGACGGCGCCGCGGGGGCCGATCATGCGGCGCTTCGGGCCGGAGCCGCTGCTGCGTCTTGACCGGGCGATGGGCCGCGAAGGGGAACCGATTTCGCCGCGGCGACCGCTCGCCATGCTTTCGGTCGAGCGACGCCTGGCGGAGCCGATCAGCATGGAGACGCAGATCCTCGATCTTGCCGGCCGGCTTGCCTGCGGCTTGAAGGCGGGGCTGCAAGCCCGGGGCGAAGGCGGGCGGCTGTTTGAGCTTTTGCTGTTTCGTGTCGATGGCCGGGTTTTTCGCATCGAAGTCGGAACATCAGCCCCGCTGAATGATGCGGCGCGGATCCGGTCGCTATTTTCGGAGCGCTTGTCGGTGTTGCGCGACGATCTCGATGCCGGCTTCGGTTTCGAGTTGATCAGGCTCAATGTGCTGCGCAGCGAGAACCTGTCGCCCAGCCAGCCGCATTTCGACCAGGAGGCCGAAGCGGAGGGCCGCTTCGGTCGATTTCTCGACCAGGTTTCTGCCCGGCTCGGGCCGCGTTGCCTGACGGTGCCGACGGCACTTGCCAGTCATTGGCCGGATCGCGCCGCACTGCTGCAGCCCCTGGGTGACGGCCTGCCATCCCAGGCGATACCGCTCCCGGCACCGCAACGGGGCGTGCGGCCGCTGCGGCTATTTGCCCGGCCGGAACCGGTCGAGGTGACCGCTGAACTGCCGGATGGTCCGCCGGCCATGTTTCGCTGGCGCCGCAGCCGGCATCGGGTGGCGCGTGCCGAGGGGCCGGAGCGTGTCGCGCCCGAATGGTGGATCGACGGCGAGACAAGGCCGCCGCGTGACTATTTCCGCATCGAAGACAGCGCCGGCCACCGTTTCTGGCTTTTTCGCGAGGGACTTTACGAGCGCGGCCCTGACCATCCCGAATGGTATATGCAAGGGGTGTTTGCCTGATGGAGCCCGTCTATTTCGAAATCGGTGCACGCAGCAATTTTTCCTTTCTTGAAGGGGCTGCCCATCCGGAAGATCTCGTGCGGGTCGCACGGGACTTGAAGCTTGCCGGCCTGGGGCTTGCCGATCGCAACACCGTGGCCGGCGTGGTGCGCCTGCATGCGGTGGCCAAGACCAACAATTATGCTTTTCGGCCGGGTGCGCGGTTGGTCTTTGCCGACGGAACGCCGGAGCTTCTCGCCTATCCGATGAACCGGCGGGGCTGGGGACATCTCTGCCGGCTGCTGAGCGCCGGCAATCTGCGCTCGCAGAAGGGAAGCTGCACGCTTTACGAGGCGGATCTGTTCGAATGGTCGCAGGATCTGCTCTTTGCCGCGATGCCGCCAGCGCTTGCCGACCCGGATCAGGCGCTGGAGTTTCGCCGTCGCCTCGAGCGGCTTCTGCCGGTTCTCGACGGTAGGCTCTATCTCACCCTGGTTCCCCGCCATGACGGGCAGGATCGTTTGAGTTTTGCCGAAATCTCAAGCCTGGGCAAAGCCTTGAACCTGCCGCTGGTCGCCAGCAACGACCCTTTCTACGACATTCCCGAACATCGACCGCTCGCCGATGTCGTCACCGCCATTCGCGCGCATGTGACCGTCGTGCAGGCCGGCTTTCGACTTGCCGCCAATGCCGAGCGACATTTGAAGGCGCCGCGGGAAATGGCGCGTCTGCTCCGGCTTCATCCCGAGGCGATAGCGGCCACCAGCGAATTCTTTAGCCGGCTTCATTTCTCGCTTGACGAGCTCAACCATCAATATCCGGACGAAAGCATCGACGGCGAACTGCCTGCCCAGGCCTTGCGCCGACTGACCTATGAGGGGGCTGCCCGGCGCTTTCCGAATAGAGACATTCCCGAAAAGGTCGCGATGCTGCTGGAATACGAGCTGAACCTGATCGGCGAGAAGAAGTACGAACCCTATTTTCTCACCGTGCAGCGGATCATCAACTATGCCCGCAGCAAGGATATCCTGTGCCAGGGGCGTGGATCGGCGGCCAATTCCGCCGTCTGCTATTGCCTCGGGATCACCGAGGTGAACCCGGAAAAGACGACTTTGCTCTTTGATCGCTTCATCTCGACCGAGCGTGACGAGCCGCCCGATATCGATGTCGACTTCGAGCATAGCCAGCGCGAGGAGGTGATCCAGTTCATCTACGAGGCCTATGGGCGTGAACATGCGGCGCTGACGGCGGCGGTGATCAGCTACCGCGCCCGTTCGGCCGGTCGCGAAGTCGCCAAGGCCTTCGGCCTGTCGGATGATGTGCAATCGGCGCTGGCCGGTTCGATCTGGGGCTGGTGGACAAAAAACTTCACCGAGGACCAGGCCAAGGCCGCCGGGCTTGATCTCGGCGATCCGACGACCCGGCAGGTGATGCATTATGCCGACCAGCTGCAGCGCTTTCCGCGCCATCTGTCCCAGCATGTCGGCGGCTTCGTGATCACCCGCGACCGGCTCGACGAGGTGGTGCCGATCATGAACACGGCCGATGGCCGGTACATGATCGAATGGGACAAGGACGATCTTGATGTGCTGAAGATCCTGAAGATCGACGTTCTGGCGCTCGGCATGCTGACCTGCCTGGCGAAGGCCATGAAGCTGCTGGAGCAACATTACCGGCGCACGGAAACGCTTGCCTCGATCTTCGACGATGACCAGCCAGCGGTCTATGACATGATCTGCCGGGCCGATACGCTGGGCGTCTTCCAGATCGAGAGCCGGGCACAGATGAGCATGCTGCCGAGACTGCGGCCGCGGATTTTCTACGATCTGGTGATCGAGGTGGCAATCGTCCGGCCCGGGCCGATCCAGGGCAATATGGTGCATCCCTATCTGAGAAACCGGCAGGAATTCCGCAAGCATGGCCGGCAACCGACCTATCCAAAGGCGGAACTCGTGCCGGTGCTGGAGCGGACACTCGGCGTGCCGCTTTTTCAGGAACAGGCGATGCAGATCGCGATTACCGCAGCGGGCTTTACGCCGGCCGAGGCCGACCGGTTGCGGCGGGCGATGGCAACATTCCGGCGGACGGGACAGGTCAGCGATTTCAAGGCGCGTTTCGTCGACGGTATGCTCGGCCGCGGCTACGAGCGGGAGTTTGCCGAGCGTTGTTTCAGCCAGATCGAGGGGTTTGGCGAATATGGATTTCCCGAAAGCCATGCGGCGTCCTTTGCCCTGCTCGTCTATATTTCCTGCTGGTTCAAGGCCTTCTATCCCGATGTGTTCTGCGCGGCTCTGCTCAATTCCCAGCCGATGGGTTTTTATGCACCGGCGCAGTTGATCCGTGACGCGCGCGAGCATGGCGTCGAGATACGGCCTGTCGACATCAATCATTCCGATTGGGACAACGGGCTGGAAGCGGGGGAGTTCGATCCTGCCCGGATCTCGGCGCGCCATCGTTCGATGGCCGGCGTCATCCTGACGGAAAAGGCGGTTCGGCTGGGATTGCGGCAGGTCAAGGGTGTCTCGAGTGTGGATATGGACCTGCTCGTGGCGCAGCGCGGATCGGGCTATGATTCGGTCCGTGATCTCTGGCTGCGCACGCGCCTGCCGAGTTCGGTGATCGAGCGGCTGGCGGATGCCGACTGCTTTTCGTCACTTGGTCTTGGCCGGCGCGATGCGCTGTGGGCGGCGCAGGCGCTGGACGGAGACCAAGCGGTGGAAATGCTGCCGTTGTTTGCAACGGTGCCGCAGGAGGATATCCATGGCGAGGCCGAAATGGCGCTGCCACGCATGCTGCCGGGCGAAGAGGTGCTGAGCGACTACCGCGCGCTGACATTTTCGCTCAAGGCGCATCCGGTGTCCTTCCTCAGAGCGGACATGACACGGGCGGGCCTCTGCCGTGCGGTCGATCTGGAAACCTTGCGCAATGGCGACACGATCCAGATTGCCGGACTGGTTCTGGTGCGCCAGAGGCCCGGTTCTGCCAAGGGCGTCATCTTCATGACCATCGAGGACGAGACGGGCGTCGCCAATATCATCGTCTGGCCCAAGGTCTTCGAACGGTATCGGGCGATCGTCATGGGGGCCCGTTTCGTCTGTCTGCGCGGCAAGCTGCAAAAAGCGGATGGGGTCATCCATGTGGTTGCCGATCACCTGATCGATGCAACGGTGCGGCTCGGCATTCTGCAGCGCGACCTGAAGGATTTTACCACGCTTGCCCATGCCGACGAAGTGCGGCGGCCGGGCGTCGATCATCGCCAGGGTCCGGGCAAGGGCCAGGGTAAGGGTCGGGGTGAGGGGCAAGGGGAGGGCCAGGGCGGTGAAAGGGGTGAGGTGATGACGGGTGCAAGCCGCGCCTCGCTCGCGGTGACAAGCCAGGTGCCGAGTGTCGGGCAGGCACCAAGTGGAGAGGAGGCACAAAGAGGAAGGGAGGCGCCAGCAAGAGGGGAGGCCAGCGGAAGAAGGGCAGTTTTGGACGGTGCGATTGCCAGCGTCATGCCGAAAGGCCGCAATTTTCACTGAGCGGCGTGGTGTCGCGGTCCATCGGAATGTTCTTGACAAAGCGCATCCAGTTCAGCAGAAAGGCGAGAGTAAGAGTCATGTTTGACGGTGCACGCTTTCATGCTGGTCTGCAGCTGCAATTACATTACCGACAAGGACATCAAGTCAGTCATCGCTGAGCTGCTTGACGAAGACTGTTGGCAGTTGATCGTTCCGGCCAAGGTCTATCACGCCATGGGCAAGCGCGGCCGTTGCTGCGGTTGCTTTCCGAATGTGGTTGACCTGATCATCAAGACCACTGCGGAATACCATGACGCCCGCGAGAGCGAGACGGCTGAAGTTGTCAATTTCATTGACCGTCTGAAGCGTTTTCACGAAGAACAGCAGGCCGCTGCCGTCGAGCGTCGCCAGGCCATGGCTGTCGCACGCAGGGTCGGCTGAGCCGGCCTGTCTGGCGCATGCGCATTTGCCTGACTGAAGCCCGCTGTGTGAGCAGGGCCAATCGGGCTGAAAAGCCTGGTCAGCGGCAGGGCTTTTGGCTGAAATCTCCCCGACACTTCCTGGTCTCTGCAATCTCCATTTCGGGCTCCATTTCGGACGGGCGGCCTTCGGCTTGAGTTCGTGGCGGCAAACGTGTCCTTTGTTGCGAAAGACAACAAACGTCACAAGACAAGCGGGTCTGTCGTTCAGACCGGCCTTTCGAGCTTGATCAGTTCAGGAAGCAGGAGTTGATCGCCTTGAAGCCTTGAAGCCTTGAAGCCTTGAAGCCTTGAAGCCTTGAAGCCTTGAAGCCTTGAAGCCTTCTTCTCGATCCGAACCTGATTTCCGATGGGACGTTGTCCAAAACAAAGATAGACGCGCAACGCCGGATTGCATCAGCACCCCGCCTCTTTCCTCCCTGTTTGCCCCTGCTGCTATAGCGAGCCTTTTACGAGCCGGCACGAGATGGTGCAGTGTTTTGCTCCGATGCGCAGTTGAAGAACAAGATGCTGGCGTGGTGCATCCGCTCGCCCATGCCTTGGGGACAAGTCACACCTGAGGCGTATCGAGCGACGCCGGCCGGTTGCAAATGTGGTCTTTCCATCGGCTGACAAGTCTGGATATTGGCATCGACAAGGGCATGGGTATGGGTGTGTGGCTACGGTAGGGGTAGCGGTAGGACCGGGAGTAGGCGTGGGGCCAAGTTTTGCGGCGGCAGGAAGCGCCACTTACTACCCTACAAATATAGATCGAGGCCTGGTTTGCCGGTCTCTACACGGATTCTTCAGCCTTTCCGGCCCAAGGTTTAAAACTCGACATCCTTAGAATACTTCTAAAAAAGCGCTCGACAGGATTTCCGGCAAGGGGTAAAGTTTTTCCATTCCATTCACGTAAAGGACGAATTTCATGAAGGGTGATCCGAAGGTCATTGAACGGCTCAACGAGGCGCTTTTCCTCGAGCTCGGCGCGGTCAATCAGTATTGGCTGCACTACCGCCTGCTCGAAGACTGGGGCTATACCAAGCTCGCCAAGAAGGAGCGCGCCGAGTCGATCGAAGAAATGCAGCATGCGGACAAGCTGGTTGCTCGCATCATCTTCCTTGAAGGTCATCCCAACCTGCAGCAGGTCGGCGCCCTGCGCATCGGCCAGAATGTCAAGGAAGTGCTCGAAGCCGATCTGGCCGGCGAATACGATGCCCGCACCGCCTACAAGGCGTCGCGCGACGTCTGTTACCAGGCCGGCGACTATGTCACGATGAAGCTGTTCGAAGAGCTTCTGATCGACGAAGAAGGCCATATCGACTTCCTCGAAACCCAGCTCGAACTTCTGTCGAAGCTAGGCGAAGAGAAGTATGGTCAGCTGAACGCTGATTCCGCTGACGCTGCCGAATAAGCAGCCCGTTGTCTGCCTGAAGAGCTTGCGGTGCCGGGCGTGCCCGGCGCATTTCCCGTCAGCTCCTTGAAGCGGCGCGACAAGTTGAACTGCACGATACAAGACGAGGCCGGGACACGAACAGGTGTTGCGGCCTCGCTTGGCTTGACGACGCAGCAAGATGCGCGTGATGCGCAAAATGCCGGCCTTGCGGCGTCGGCGCTGTTGCGGGTGAACACCGGATCCGTCTATGGCTGCGCCCACCCGCTCAGGCCGCGCCCTCGTCAAATTCCGAGGCGAAAACGCGCGATAGACGGCCGGGCTTGTGGCGAGACGGGTGCGGACATGATGACGAATCGTGGCCAGGATGCCGAAACCTGCGGTGCTGGCGCTATGGTCGAGCGGGACAGGCCCACCTCAGCGGCCATTCTCAGGCGTCACGCAGGCGTTCAGGCAAAAGCCAGCTATCCGGCGCCTTTCCCATCAGCTCCTTCAAGTGGCGCGACAAGTTACATTGCACGATACAAGACGCGACCGGGACACGCACAGGTGTTGCGGCCTCGCTTGGCTTAACGATTTCGCAATATGCGGGCGATGTGCAAAATACCGGCCTTGCGACGTAGACGCTGTCGCAGGTGAATACCGGATGCGTTTGCGCGACGTTCACGGCATCCGTCGATGCCTGTGCCCACCCGCACGGGCCGCTCACTCGTCAAGTTCCGAGGCGAAAGCGTGCGCGATAGGCGACCGGGCTTGTGGCGAGGCGGGTGCGGAAATGATGACGCATCGTCGCCAGTGTGCCGAAGCCTGAGGCGGTGGCAATGTCGTCGAGCGGGACCTGGCCATGCTGCTGCAGCAATTCGCAGGCGTAGCGCAGTCGTTCAAGCAGGAGCCAGTCGCCCGGGGCCATTCCCGTCAGCTCCTTGAAGCGGCGCTGGAAGGTGCGCTCGCTCATGCCGGCGCGTTCGGCCATCTGCTTCAGGCCGATGTCCTCGTCGAGCCGGCTGCGCAACCAGTCGATCAGAGGGGCGAGCCTGGCGCCTTCGCGATCCTGGAGAATGGGTCGCTCAATGAACTGGGCCTGGCCGCCTTCGCGGTGGGGTGGGACAACGAGGCGGCGGGCAACGCTGTTGGCGGCCTGTGCGCCGAAATCCTTGCGCACAACATGAAGGCACAAATCCATGCCGGCCGCGCTGCCGGCGGCGGTCAGGACCTTGCCCTCGTCGATATAAAGCACGTCCGGATCCAGCTCTATCTGCGGATAACGGGCGGCAACCGCATCCACATAGCGCCAGTGGGTGGTCGCACGGCGGCCATCGAGCAATCCGGCAGCCGCGAGAACGGCAATGCCGGAACACAGGGACATGATGCGTGCGCCCCTTGCCTGTGCTGCCCGCAAGGCAAGGATCAACGCGGGCGGCACCGGGGCATCGATACCGCGCCAGCCGGGCACGACAATCAGGTCGGTCTCCTCCAGCAAGTCCAGTCCATTGTCGGCCGTGACCATCAGGCCGCCCGCGGCACGCAAGGGGCCGGGCTCGACCGCTGCAGTGGCATGACGATACCAGCCTTCCCCCATTTCCGGGCGGGCAAGGCCGAAAACCTCGGTCGCTACCCCGAACTCGAAGGTGCAGAGACAGTCATAGGCAAGCGTCGCGACACGCGGGCCGGTGAGCGGGGAGGACTGAAAGGGGGACGGTGACGACTGCGAGGTTCCGATGGGCGACGGCGCGGGCGCAGGTATCGGTGACGATGCTGGCAAAGAAATTGACGAAGATGTTGGCGAGGGCATTTGTGTGGTCGCTTGTGACGGAATTTGTGAGGGCATTGGCATGGGTACTTCTCAGGGTACTTGTGAGGGCTTTGGCGATGAAGGCAATGACCATGAAGGCGCGGGTAGTGATGGCAGGCGAGCTGATCGTGCACAGGATGACGGTCCGGGCGCCGAAGACAGCGGCGGCGGCGATGCTGGTGGCGGAAACAGGGGAGAGGCAGCGACCGGTTCCGCCGCTTCGGGCGTGGCTGCGACCAGCCCTGCCCCTGCCACTTTTACGGCCATTGTCACGGCCATTGGAGGCGCCGCGAAAGGCGCATGCGGAGGTTCCGGCAGCGATGCCATTGGTGATGCCTCCGGCGGCGCAATCGGTCGTGTGGCCAGCGGTGCCGCTGGTGGCGTCGCCCGTGCGGTCGCGATCGGCGGAGACATCGATGCCGGCAGGGACGCGCCGTCTCGCGCACGGCGCGGTCGTCCGGGCCTAGTGCCGATCGACGGGCTGTCTGGCGGGCTCTCCGGCGGGGCATGTGTCATTGGCGAGATCTTTACGGAGATTGGCATTGACGCCAGTTTCGTCGAATAACTGAAAAAGGCAAGCTCGCTGTATGTTCCACCAGCCAGTAAAGAGCGTGTCATGCCGAGCACCGTCACCGAAATCCCTTCCGCAGATCCTGCCGTCGCCGCCGCCCACTATGCGGCGCGGCTTTCCTTTGAAACCGATTGCTGGGACGTGCATCACGCGCTTTCCACCGGGGTCACGGATTTCGTGCTTGTCGATGTTCGCGGACCACAGCTTTTCGAGACGGCGCATGTGCCGGGCGCGATCAACCTGCCGCATGGCAAGATGACCGAGCGCAAGATGGGCGAGTGGCCCGACGATACGCTGTTCGTCGTCTATTGCGCCGGGCCGCATTGCAACGGCACCGACCGGGCGGCCCTGCGTCTTGCCCGGCTGGGGCGGCGGGTCAAGGTGATGATCGGCGGCATGACCGGCTGGGCCGACGAGGGGTTTGCGGTGGCGACCGGACGATAGGACAGGGCGGATCCGGTGCGGCATTCAGCCCTTGCGATGGCGACACCGTCCGTGGCTGTCTGCGCCCGGACGGTTTCTCGGCGATTGTCGTTTTTTCCTGCGAACCCCCACGCGAACGTGAGGGTTCTGTTCAAGGCCTAAGATCAGGCCGCGCGATACTGCTTCACGAACTGGGTACCATCCATCTCCAGCTTGCGGCCGGTGATCTGACGGTCTTCGCCAAGG